>JBFESJ010000008.1:0-32388 GCA_041548585.1 Desulfobacterales bacterium
ATTCAGGGCCCAAATGGGTATCGAAAAGACGTTTCATCCGGGGTTCAATCCAGGTGGGGACATGTACCCCGTTGGTAATATGATCCACAGGAACCTCTGCCTCGGATGCGTCCTGCCAGAGATTTTGCCACATCTGCCTGGACACTTCTCCATGCCGTTTGCTGACGCCGTTTCGATAGGCCGACATTTTGAGGGCAAAGGCCGTCAGGTTAAATCCTGCGTGGGGTTGCTCAGGGTGGATTCCCAACTGAAGAAAGGCGTCGCGATCTAAGCTCAGGGCCGGCCAGTAGGCATGAAAATGTTTTTCCATCAGGTGAAACGGGATGACATCATGACCGGCCGGAACCGGAGTATGCGTGGTAAAAACGGTGGTATTTTTCACCTGTTCCATGGCCTCAGGATAGGGCATGCCTTCCAGCATCCGGTCACGAATGCGTTCCAAAAGGGCAAAGGCGGCATGCCCTTCGTTAAGATGCATCAAGTAATGTTTGATTCCCAGAATTTCCAAAACTTCGGCGCCGCCAATTCCGAGGACGATTTCCTGGCGCAGCCGCTGCTCGATGTCCCCGATATAAAGACGGGCCGATATGCCGCGGTTCCACGGATCGTTGTTCTCGATATCTGTATCCAGCAGATACAGGGATACCCGACCGACGTTTACTTTCCAAACGCCCACATGGATTGCCGGATCAATGAAAGGAACCCGAACCACAAGCTGCCGCCCCTCATTATCAAGTACCCTCGCAATCGGTGCGGCTTCTCTGTTGATGGGTTCATGGATATTTTCCTGCCAGCCGTCTTCGCGAATGTGTTGATGAAGATATCCTTGGGGATACATAAAACCGACGGCCACCAGGGGGACACCCAGATCACTGCATTCCTTGATGTGATCTCCGGCCAAAAATCCCAGGCCGCCGGCGTAAAACGGCAAGGAACGGTGAAGCCCGTATTCAGCACTAAAATAAGCGACGGCAAAAGTGTTCGGATCACAAGGAAAATTGTTCAAAAACCGGCACGATTTGTCCGACAGATACCGGTTAAACTGGGAAAGTACCACATCGTAATTTCGCAAATAATCGTCGTTGGCAGCGGCAGACGCCAAAATTTCAGCCGGCATTTCTCTGAGCATTTTATCGGGGTTGTGTCCGCTCTCCTTCCATGCCTGCCGATCAAGCATTTTAAACAGCATTCTTGCTGCAGGATGCCAGCTCCACCAGAGGTTATCTGCCAGCTCTCCGAGTCCACTCAAGCGTTCAGGGAGATTTGGAAACTCAACTGTTTCAGGATTCATGGGTTCAATTCCTTTTCACAACATGGAGAAGCCATGCTGTTTTCGAGTGATAGATCGTGGGCTAGGTGTTTGAACGGTCTGAATTTAAAGTGGTCCTCGCTTGTTCGGCCTTAAAGGAGTCATTGAAGATCTATCCGGAGAGTCATCGAAATCGCCGTTTTAACCATTGAAACATCAACGACAGAGCGCTTATGCCGACGGAACGACGATAAAATTATTGTTCGTGCCGAATTTGTTGGCGCGCGTTTGATGGTTATTGGGATCATTTTGCCATTTCCCATCCACCATAAAGCGATATTCATAGGTTCCGGGAAAGAGGAGGGTCACCTTTTCCCACACCCCGCTTTTGTTTTTTTTCATGGGATGGACTTTTGGATTCCACTGGTTGAAATCTCCCATGAGTATTACCTTTTTAGCATCGGGAGACGTCAGGGAGAAGGTTACCTTGCGCCGTTTGGGTTTGAGTTCCGATTTTATTGCGGACATAGATTACCTCCTTTTTTAAATAGGGTACATGAGCCACCAGTATGCTGGTCATAAATGGCTTACAGCCATTGCTTTTTTTTGAAAAATCCGATCATAGACCCTGTAACAGCAACAATAATGGCCCAGACCATGACATATCCCCAGCGCCATTCGAGTTCCGGCATAAACTTAAAGTTCATGCCGTAAATCCCGGCGACAAATGTGATGGGAATGAAAATGGTTGCAATAATCGTCAACACCTTCATGACCTCGTTCATTTTATTGCTCAAGGTGGAAAGATAAATATCCAGCATGCCGGCCAGAATATCCCGATACGATTCAATGGTGTCGATAATCTGTATCGTATGGTCATAGACATCCCTGAAATAGACATGCATCTGTTCCTGAATCAGGGAAGATTCCCCTTTCACTAGACCGTTGATTAATTCCCGAATCGGCCAGATTTGCTTGCGAAGATATATCATCTCTCGTTTCATCTCGTGGATGATCTCCAGGGTGTCACGGGTGGGATTATCCAGGAGTTCCGTTTCAAGATCTTCAATTTTATCGCCCAGTTCTTCCAGAATAACAAAGTAGTGATCCACAATGGCATCGATCAGGGCATAGGCCAGGTAATCGCATCCTGCTTTGCGAATTCGGGTTTTGGGTTTGCGGATTCTTTCTCTGACGGTTTTGAAAACATCGCCCTGGATTTCCTGGAAAGAAATCAGAAAATTGGGTCCTAGAACCAGGCTGAACTGCTCGGACCTGATTTTTTCGGACTTTTCGTTGTAATGCAGCATTTTTAGAATAACAAAAATAACATCTTCGAATTCTTCGGTTTTGGGTCGTTGGCCGGTATTTACAATGTCCTCTAGAATCAGCGGATGGATGTTAAAATGCTGGCCGATTTTTTCGATGATGTCTATTTGATGCAGGCCGTCGATGTTGATCCAGGTCACCGTGGGCAAGTCTTTCAGTGGAAATGCCTCCTCAATGCCGTCGAGCACGCTTTCTTGCAGATGCGCCTCATCATAGTCAATGAGGGTGATTCGGGTTTCATCCACCTTTTGTTCGCCAACATGAATCAGCGTTCCCGGAGATGCCCCCGCCTTCTTAAGCTGTCTTTTAATAAATCTCGGCATAACGTAATTCCTTTCCGCTAGAAAAAATCAGGATTCCTGACCTTTGAGCATTTTTAATTTAAGCTGGCGTTTATCGTCGTTGGCCAGATAGATGGTGCGGGACGGAAACGCGAAATCGATATCTTCGGCTTCAAATCGGTGCATAATTTCAAGGCAGGTCTTTTGCAGCCATGCCTGATAATCCCAGTAATTGGGTGGATGATACCAGACAATCACCATAATGTTCAGACTCCAGTCATTGAAACCGTTAAAAAAGACCCGCGGCGGAAAATCTTCCTTCATCCCTTCGTGATTTTCCAGAATTTCTCGGATGAGTTGCACGGCCTTTTCAATTTTGTCCGGCGGGGTATCGTATGTGATACCGATATTGGTAAGCCACCGGATATAAGGTCTCTCTCCGATGTTTTCTAAAGAGGAGTTGACCAACTTTTCGTTGGGAATGGTGACCAGGTGACCGGTAAGTGTTCGTATCCGGGTACTCCTGAAGCCGACGTTTTCAACGGTACCGTCGTATTTGTCAATGGTGATTCGCTGGCCTACCTGGAATGGCTTGTCGAAAAGGATGGTGAGCGTTCCGAAAAAATTGGCGATGGAATCTTTGGCTGCCAAAGCCACGGCCAGACCGCCGATGCCCAGAGAGGCAAGCAGGGGGCCGATTTTTAGTCCGGTGAGATTTTGGATAATAATTATACCACCGATAACAATAATAAACAGCCGAAGTGTTTTGCCGACAATGGGGGCCAGCATGTCATCGATGGTGCTTTCGGTGCCGGCCGCCCATTTTTTTAAATACACGTCCAAAATTCCGATTAAAAGGAGGATGAGCCAGAAAAGGGCGATGGTCCCGCCGATATCAGCCGCCTTTTGTGCCACGCTGTGCACCAGATTGCTTCCATCAGGCGCCACAAAATGAATGTATAGCGGGGAAAGTGCGCCGTATATACCATAAGACCAGATAAAAAGAGAAAGCGGCCGGGTGAGCGCCACAAGAAAATGCTTTCGCCATGCAACAGTCTCCTCCTCAGGCGGCATTTTTCGTATTGTTGAATTGAGCAGCCATCGAATCAGCCGCTCAACCATGACCACCAGAAAGGTTAAAAAGAGACAAAAGAGCAGTTTGAGCCAGGTGATCCCGGCGAAAATCTCAACCTCGATCCACTTGCCGATTTTTAAGGAAGCCGATCGACTAAATTTGTCGATACCCTTTCCAATGCTCTCTCCGGCTTTATCCACAGCCTTGATTTTTGTGGCAGGAGCTTGGGTATTATTCGTTTGGAGGTCAACGGTTTTTTGGGGCACTTCGCCCTTTGATGCAGTCTGTGCTAAAGCGTGACCCGGTGCTATTATCCAAATAATGATGCCAATAAACAGAAAAGCGCCTAAAATAGAATTTGTTCTATATTTCATGTTTCTTCCTAGAGAGGTCTTAAAAAAGGGTTTTAAGACAATGGCTTATATTTAATGTGAAGGGAAAAGACTTGTTTATAACCTCTTGAAATAATTATATTTAACAAGTTTATGAAGGTAAGTGCTCCATTTGAAAAAGGAGCAAAATAGTAATGTCGCCCTCATGTATGAAAATTATTAAATCGACGCAATGACACACTGTCAATACAATAAAATTTAACCCTTTTGTCAAGATATAATAGGCCGAGCGTTTCATCTCAGAAGTTTTGACACGCAAAGGCCTATATGCTAAAAATTAAATGATACCTTAAATGATCGTAAACAAAACAGGAAAAATATCATGGGTGTTTAATTTATCCGTTTTTTTTTAAATTTAAATGTGTTTTCGTATTTCTTCTACAAATGAGATATAAAATTTAGAAAAAATCCCATTTTGTTTGTCCCATGGGAAAGCCGATGATACCTTATCTTCTTCGTTATTAAGGACTCCCCGTCCCGATAAATTCGGGACGGATTCGTCCTTGATGTCCTGAATGTGGGGCATTCTCGACTTTCGCTATTTTTACTCCAATGAGATAATCATCCAAGTTTTTTTAAGGGGGAGTTATGGAGAAGCATCAAAAATTTTCCATCTGGTATGTTCTGCTGGGGATATGGCTTGTGTTGATTGCCCAACAATACCTTGGCTCTTTTTTTTCCATTGAAGTTATCCCTTACAGTCAATTTTTAAAATTGTTGAAGGAAAACAAAATTACCGAGGTAGCGATCAGTGCCAACCAACTCCAGGGAAAGATGAAAGTAGAGGGCGAAGGGGCCGGCAAGGAAAAAATGTTTCGTTCGATCCGGGTCGATCCGGAAACGTCCAAACTTTTAGAGCAGTACAATGTTAACTTTAAAGGTGAGGTTGAGTCCGATTTTCTGCCGAGGCTGTTTTCCTGGATTGTGCCGACGGCGATCTTCTTTGGTATCTGGTTCTTTTTGATGCGGCGAATGATGGGACAACAACAGGGGTTTATGACTCTGGGAAAGAATAAAGCCAAAATTTATATGGAAAGTGAACTTGATGTGTCGTTTGAGGATGTTGCCGGGGTGGATGAGGCCAAGCAGGAGCTGGTGGAGGTGGTGGAATTTCTCAAAGAACCGGAAAAATTTACCGATCTGGGCGGAAAGTTACCCAAAGGGGTACTGCTGGTCGGTCCTCCGGGAACCGGCAAAACACTGCTGGCGAAAGCGGTTGCTGGCGAAAGCGGTGTTCCCTTTTTTAGCCTTAGCGGCTCGGAATTTGTAGAAATGTTTGTGGGATTGGGGGCTGCCAGAGTTAGAGATCTTTTTGAGCAGGCCAAAAAACAGGCACCCTGTATTATTTTTATCGATGAACTGGATGCTTTGGGCAAGGCCAGGGGATTTGGTGCCGTTGGCGGGCATGATGAACGGGAACAGACCCTGAACCAGCTTTTGGTGGAGATGGACGGTTTTGATCCAACGGCCGGGGTCATTCTACTGGCGGCCACCAACCGCCCAGAAATACTGGATCCGGCCCTTCTCAGGCCCGGTCGATTCGATCGCCAGATCCTGGTAGATCGTCCAGACAAGATTGGGCGGGAACAAATCTTGAGGGTTCATCTGAAAAACATCAAAGTTGCAAAAGGTTTGGACATCGAAAAAGTCGCCGCCATGACCCCGGGAATGGTCGGCGCCGACCTGGCCAATCTGGTGAACGAGGCCGCCCTGTTGGCGGTTCGCAAAAACAAGCAAAAAGTGAGCATGGCCGAATTTGAAGAGGCGATCGAACGAGTAATGGCGGGTCTGGAGAAAAAGAATCGGCTGATCAACCCCAAGGAAAGAGAGATCGTTGCCTACCACGAGTTGGGCCATGCAGTGGTTGCGTTGTCCTTGCCGGAAGCAGATCCGGTGCAAAAAATATCCATTATCCCGCGCGGAATTGCCGCTCTGGGCTACACGCTTCAGGTTCCGACGGAAGATCGGTTTTTGATGAAAAAAAACGAACTGCTCACCCGCATTGCCACATTGCTCGGGGGGCGGGCCGCCGAGGAAATTATCTTCGATGACATCTCTACCGGTGCGCACAGTGATTTATCCAGGGCCACCGACATTGCGCTCAGCATGGTTAAGGAATACGGCATGAGCGGCAAGGTCGGTCAGGTCTATTTTGCCCGTAAAAAAACCGCCCAGTTTGTGGATCTGATGGGTCAGGGCGCAGCCGAGTACAGTGAGGCCACGGCCAAGCTGATTGATGACGAGGTTCGTGAAATCATCAACACACAGTACGCCAGGGCCTTGGATATTCTGGGCGGGAAAAAACAATTTCTTGAAAAAGCGGCCCACGTGCTGTTGGAAAAAGAAAAAATTGACGGAGAAGAATTAAAAGCCCTGATGGCCGAACATTCCTAAAATATTACGCTTAAATCAAAAACGCCACCCCAACGTAGCAATATCCTTCAGGAGTTAAATGGGAAAGGATAACGCATGAATAGCTCCCACGAAAAGGATGTTTCGGGCGATAAAAAAGTGTCCCTGGGAACGTTTGCCGGTGTTTTTACGCCGAGTATTCTGACCATCCTGGGTATCATTCTGTTTTTACGTCTGGGGTATGTGATCGGTAGCGCCGGATTTGGACGCGCGTTGATCATTATCACCCTTGCCAATGCCATTTCGGTTCTGACCAGCATATCTATATCAGCGGTCGCCACAAATATCAAAGTCAAGGGCGGCGGCGACTATTACCTGATTTCAAGGACCCTCGGTTCGGAATTCGGCGGTGCTATTGGTATGGTTCTTTTCTTGGCACAATCGGTTTCCATCGCGTTTTACTGTATCGGATTTGGTGAAGCCGTTGCGGTGTTGTTGCCGCAAAGTGTTTTTACCACTTCCAGAATTATTGCAGTGTTTGCCGTCTTCTTTTTGCTCGTCTTTGCCTGGCTGGGTGCCGACTGGGCGACCCGTTTTCAATTCGTCGTCATGGCGCTTCTGGTTGCCGCGTTGTTTTCTTTTTTCGCCGGCGGATTGGCTCGTTGGGAAATGGCCACCCTGGTCCAAAACTGGACGGTTCCCTCAGAAGGCCCCAAGTTCTGGGTAGTTTTTGCTATTTTTTTCCCGGCGGTGACCGGTTTTACCCAAGGGGTGAGCATGTCAGGAGATCTGAAGGACCCCGGGAAAAGCCTGCCGCTGGGAACTTTTATGGCTGTAGGGATATCGATATTGGTCTATTTTGCTGTGGCCTTTGTATTTGCCGGTGCCCTTTCCAATGAGATTCTGATAAGCGACTATGGATCCATGAAACGGGTGGCCCGTTTCAACATTCTCATTGATGCCGGTGTGGTGGCCGCCACGTTGTCTTCGGCAATGGCCTCTTTTTTGGGGGCACCACGGATCTTGCAGTCTCTTGCCAAGGATCGGATTTTTCCTTTTCTGCTGCCGTTTGCCAAAGGATCCGGCCAAACCGACAATCCCCGACGTGGTGTATTGCTTTCGGCTGCCATCGCCTTGGGCACCATCGGTTTAGGCCAGCTCAACGTGGTTGCCCGGGTAGTGTCGATGTTTTTTCTCATTTCCTACGGTCTGCTCAATTACGCGACATTTTTCGAAGCCCGGGCGGACAGCCCTTCTTTTCGCCCAAGATTCAAGTGGTTTGACCTGCGCCTCAGTTTGCTCGGGTTTCTGGCGTGCCTTTTGGTGATGCTGGCCATTGATTTTAAAACCGGACTGATTGCCATTTCCATTCTGTTTGCGATTTATCAGTATCTAAAGCGGACCGCCGGCCCTGCGAGGTGGGCCGACAGCCGTCGTTCCTATTACCTTCAACGTGCCAGAGAGAATCTCTTGGAGGCATATGTCGAGCCGGAACATGATCGCGACTGGCGTCCCCAGATCCTCGCTTTTTCCAAGGATGCTCAGCGCCGGGCCGGGCTGCTGCGCTTTGCCTCATGGATCGAAGGAAGAAGCGGGCTGACAACTGTTGTCAAGATTTTAGAAGGAGAAGGGATCAAGATGCTAAAACTCCAAGAGGAAAGCGAATCGGAACTCCGCTCGGACATCGCCGCGCATGGTTTTGCGGGGTTTCCGCTTGTGGTGTTTGCTCCGGATCTCGATATTGCCTTAAATACACTGATCCAGTCCAGCGGTGTCGGACCGCTGAAAGCCAACACCATCCTACTGAACTGGTTGGACCCCGAATCGGAAATTACAAACGACCAAAGAGAAATCAACCTTGGACGAAATTTGAAAGCGGCGTATCGTCTGGGACGAAATATTGTGGTTCTGGATGCCGATGAAGATAAATGGAACACGCTCGAGGATATTCCTGGTAAGAATCGGCGGATTGATGTGTGGTGGTTAAATGATGCCACCAGCCGTTTGATGCTTCTGCTCGCTTATTTAATAACCCGCAGCGAACCGTGGGACGCGGCCAAAATTCGTGTGATGGCTGCCGGTTATAACACGGATACGTCGGAAAATTTAACGGATTTGAAAAACAATCTTGAAGAAGCGAGAATCGAGGCCGAACCGATAATTGTCATAAATGCTGACATAGATAAACTTTCGGAATATTCAACGGACGCTGCCGTGGTCTTTTTGCCGTTTCGCCTTCGGGGTGATCAAATAACCTGTCCGATTGATGCGCCCATAGAAAAGCTCCTGTCTCGGCTGCCGGTCACAGCCTTCGTTTTGGCAGCCGAGGACATTGCACTGGATGCCGAACCCGAGGAAGGAACGGCCGGCGATATGGCAGTTGCGATGGATGCGCTTGCGGATGCCGAAAAAAAAGCCGTTGAGGCCGAAAAGGAGGCGGCCAAAACTCGAGAGGTTGCAGAAACGGCCAGAGCAAAACTGCTGGAATTGGAAAATAATACTCGGGATACCGAAGAAGACCTGAGGACTGAATTTAAAACAGCAGCGGATAATGCTGAGAAAGAGGCCGATAAAGCCTTTCGCAAAGCGGCAAAAGCGAGGGCTAAGGTTGAAGAAGCTGCAAAAATTGTCAAGGAACTGGATCCGACGGCGGAATCAAAAGAAATAAGGGAACAATAGACGCTGCATTTTCCATATATGAGAGTTCATGAAGATACTTTCCCCGGAATTAAGGTGTTCTGTGTCACGATAGCCACTTTTGAGTTGGTTTTAAGTGCATCTTTCTTCGAGGGGATATAACCAAAGTCGGGTCCTCTGGGCCCGAATGTGTTACTTTATCCTATAAGATAATAAAAAAGAAGGAGAAGTACCATGGAACATCAGCAGATTCACAAAAGAGAAACGTTCGGTATCGAGCAGCACGGTATTATCAATCCCGGCAATGTGTATCGGAATCTATCCACACCGGCGCTGTATGAAGAAGTGGTCAGGCGCCGGGAGGGATTCATTTCCCATCTTGGTCCCGTCGTTGTACGTACCGGTCAGCATACCGGAAGGGCGGCCAAGGACAAATTCGTCGTCAAGGAACAATCGAGCCAAGATAAAATTTGGTGGGGGAAAGTAAATATCCCCTTCGATGAACTCAAATTCGAACTGCTGCACCAGCGCATGTGTGCGTATTTGCAGGGCAGGGATATTTATATCCAGGACTGCTATGCCGGTGCAGATGTCAATTTTAGGATTCCGGTAAGGATCATTACCGAAACGGCATGGCACAATATGTTTGCGAGGAACATGTTTATCCGAATTCTTGATAAAGAAGACCTTGCGCGGCACAGGCCGGATTTTGTGGTCATCAATGTACCGAGTTTTATGGCGAATCCCGACATTGACGGCACGGTATCGCCGACATTCATTCTCGTTCACTTTACAAGGCGGCTGATCCTTATCGGCGGCACGAGCTATGCCGGTGAGATCAAAAAATCGATTTTCACGATCATGAATTATCTGCTTCCACAAAAAGACGTCCTGTCGATGCATTGTTCGGCGAATATCGGCAAAAGGAGTGATGTAGCGATATTTTTTGGTCTGTCGGGTACTGGAAAAACAACGCTTTCCGCAGATCCGGAACGCGTGCTCATCGGCGATGATGAGCACGGCTGGAGTGAAAACGGCATATTCAACTTCGAAGGCGGCTGCTACGCGAAGGTGATAAAACTTTCCAAAGACGCGGAACCGGAAATATATGAAACGACACGCCGGTTTGGGACGATACTGGAAAATGTGGCGCTTGATTTCGACACTCGACGCATCAACCTTGACGATGATTCATTGACCGAAAATACTAGAGCGGCATACCCGATCTCCCATATTCCAAACATCGTCAGGGACGGAATGGGGGGGCAACCCAGCAATATCATTTTTCTGACCGCCGACGCATTCGGTGTTATGCCGCCGGTTTCCAAACTCACCAAGGATCAGGCAATTTATCATTTTCTGTCAGGTTATACGGCAAAACTTGCCGGCACGGAAAAAGGCGTAACAGAGCCTTCGGCGACCTTCAGCGCGTGCTTTGGCGCACCTTTTATGGCGCTCAATCCGGCCGTGTATGCTCGGCTTCTCGGCGAGAAGATTGAAACGCACAAGGTCAACTGCTGGCTCGTCAATACCGGATGGACAGGCGGACCGTACGGCATCGGAAACCGCATCCCTATTCGGGATACCCGTTCGATGGTCAAGGCAGCCCTGGACGGAACGCTTGCAAAGATCGAAACCAAGAAAGATAAAATATTCGGACTGCATGTCCCGGTCAGTTGCCCCAATGTTGCGCCCGAGGTTCTTATGCCTGAGAATACCTGGCAGGATAAAGCGGCTTATCGAGAGAAGGCGAAGACACTTGCTGCGGATTTTCAGAAGAACTTCAAGCAGTTTGATAATGATGTGCCGGAAGAAGTGAAGAAGATCGCCATACAGGCATAGGATTTGGTAATACCTAAACTGAGCGTTTCAAATTCTGAAATTCATGCTGTGTTTATTCCAAAATCTTCTTTGTGATAAGCGTAACAAATATAAATGTTATAATATAATACCATGCGTTTAAAAAGCCTGTGGACAGATCTGTATCAGCGGCTGGTTGACGGCAGTGCCCACCGATCGCCGGATCGTAAAAGAGAGGCAGCCGTTCTGGGTGAGATCGAAAAGATCGTACTGGAAACCGACTCAACGATTTTACCCGTTCGCAGATTCCGAAAAAAGATACTCCCGTCCGTTCGACACGCCATGCAGTATATTTCCCGACGCATTCCTCAAGTGCCGGGCCCCGTGGATCTCGACCCCGGACGTTGGGACGATGACCCTCTACTCAGAGCTATGTTCATAAGTCGTGAAGAGCTGACCGGTGTGTTGCAGTCCAGTAAAGCGCTCAAGAACTTTTTCCAGCGTACGAATGAATCAAAGGCCTTTGCGATGCTCGTCGCTGACCGAAAGGAAAAAAATTTTTTCGGAACGGAAAAAAACGGTGAAATTGTCCGCAGAGACGTTCCTCAGAAAGCGGTCTTCTTCGAAAACTTTAAGGTGATTGATCCGGCTGCTGATTTGGCCGAAACCAGACTGCAATTTCAGCACCGTGCATTGGTAAGTCTTTTCACCCAAGCTTTTGAAAAAATAACCGATCTTCAGCGATGGAAGGAAGAACTGGAAAAACAGCGAGAGTTGCTGGAATTCAAGGTTCAACAACCCGAAACAGATCTGCAGATCGATCCGAAACACACCGAAGCGGGCGATAATAAGACTCAAGAGTCTTTAGAGGTGCTCAGCGATATCAACAGGAAGCTGGAAGAAATCAAGGCCGATCTGGATACACCAGAAGATCGTTTCGAGCACTTGAACGCGATCTTGTTGAACCCGGAGCAGCATTTGAGGCTGGAGACGGTTTCTTTGAAACTGAGCCGGCTGGGCATTCGGTTGGACCCTTCTTCTACGGAACCGGCCAATGCGTTCACAGTGGCGGAATTCGAGATGGAGCAGACTCTGAAACGGGCGGTGGTATGGGTCAGGGTAGAGCGGCCATCTGTTTTATCACGTTGATTCAATTATTTTTTGTCGTTAGCAAAAGTTCCTCCGAGTGCTTGATCAGACGTTCAGCTTGCTCAACAATCCGTTCTAATCCGGCTTTTGCATCATCATCAATATCAGCCCATTTTTTAAACATCTGTCCGGTTTTTCTAGATCCGATATAGACATTTACCCCTTGAGAAATTTCAAGTTCAAATTTGTCTGTTTTTATAAGCATTGGCTATTTCTTCCTTTTTGTTAAAAAGTAAAAATTGTATAGCGACAATCGTCGAAAACAATTTGAAAAAACATAGTTCTTGCTACAAAAAACATGCCAAACTTGGCGAATGAAAAAATAAAATAGTAAATCAATCGGTTAGGGCGCAGATCGGGTTTGGAAATCAAGAAATGTGATCATCAATTTCCAAAAGAATATGTAATTCATTTCACAATGTGATATATTTTTACATAATTATTTCCCCTGGAAAAGCTCGAGCATAAAGATCTATAATAAAAGAACCTTCTTGGGTTATGAGTAAAATTTTGGTATTAAGCGGAGGTTGCATCCTTAAATCAAATCGATTAGGGTTCTTTCATAACGATCCCTAATTCACTCAAACAGTCTCCAGAAAAAAATTAATCAGACTTGAAGCTCCTTCTAACCCGGTTTATTTCAAAGATCAAAAGGACATTGCAATGGAATCCGCAGCTGCACAAAGCAAGATGGACTTCAGCCGGCCGAGTGACGACAGCCTGCTCGTGAGTTTAGAAGGCAGCTGGAAAATCGGGCAGGACCTACCCACGGCCTCTGAGGTGCAGCGGTATATTGAAGCTCAACCGGGGATTAAACAGGTAACCTTTAACACCAAAACGCTTACCGACTGGGACAGTGGACTGCTCACTTTTCTGTTAAAGCTCATCACCGATTGTTCCGAGCTTCAAATACGTGTTGAAAAAACAGGATTGCCGGAAGGCGTACAGCGGCTATTGACCCTTGCCGCCGCCGTTCCCGAAAGAAAGGGCGCTCGACGAGAAACGACACGAGACCCTTTTTTGGCGCGTATTGGGACCGGCGTTGTTGATTTTGGACGGTCTACGACCGAAATCTTGGATTTCATCGGTGACGCGTTTCTTGCTTTTGGCAGAATGCTGAGAGGAAAGGCGCTCTTTCGCCGTTCCGATCTAGTCCTGATTATTCAGGAGTGCGGCGCACAGGCGCTACCCATTATTTCCCTCATCAGTTTTCTGGTCGGTTTGATTCTCGCATTTGTCGGGGCGGTTCAGCTGTTGATGTTCGGGGCACAGATTTACGTGGCCAGCCTGGTGGGCATTGCCATGGTTCGCGTCATGGGCGCCATCATGACCGGAATCATCCTGGCCGGACGTACCGGAGCTGCATTTGCCGCGCAGTTGGGGACCATGGAGGTGAATGAGGAGATCGATGCGCTTCGGACATTGGGGATTTCGCCCGTGGAATTTTTGGTACTGCCAAGGATGATGGCCCTGTTCCTGATGACGCCTCTGCTCTGTCTCTATGCGGACCTAATGGGCATTCTGGGAGGGCTGATCGTTGGTGTGGGAATGCTGGATCTGAACGTAATGGAGTACTATCATATGACCCAAGCATCGGTCAGCCTCAATGACTTCTGGATCGGACTTTTTCAAAGCGGTGTCTTTGGCGTACTGGTTGCGGTGTCCGGGTGTCTCAGGGGGATGCAATGCGGACGCAGCGCCTCCTCAGTCGGTGAGGCGGCGACCTCGGCGGTGGTGACCGGCATTGTCAGCATTGTCGTGGCAACCGCGGTGATAACGTTAATGTGCAATGTGCTAGGTATTTAACCCACATTTCTCATGAAAATTTGTTTTGGTTATGAAAACAAGAAATAACGTCTTTATAAGCGATCGACGATATAAATTATATTAGAAAATGATCGAGAAAGAAGCTCATATTACGGTTCGTGATCTTACCATGGCCTATGGTGCCTTTGTGCTCATGCGAGATCTTAATTTTACGATCAATCGAGGCGATATTTTTATTATTATGGGCGGAAGCGGCTGCGGAAAAAGCACCCTTTTGAAAATAATAGTTGGGCTTAAGGAACCGGCCCGGGGAGAGATTTTTTTCGGTGATACGAGTGTATGGAAGGCTGGTTTGACCGTACGCGAGGGTATTATGAGGCGTGCCGGCATCCTTTATCAGTATGGAGCCCTATGGAGTTCCATGACGTTGGCGGAAAATGTGGCGCTTCCGCTGGAGACATACACCGATTTAAAACCAAGCCAAATTCGAGAACTCGTTTCTCTGAAACTTTCATTGGTCGGGCTGGCGGGCTTTGAAACGTTTTATCCATCAGAAATCAGTGGAGGGATGAAAAAGCGAGCCGCTTTGGCGAGAGCAATAGCGCTGGACCCTGAAATCCTTTTTTTCGATGAGCCGTCGGCCGGATTGGATCCGGTCAGTGCCCGGCTGCTGGATGACTTGATTCTTGAGCTGCGGGCAAGCCTGGGTGCCACCGTAGTCGTCGTAACGCATGAACTTGCCAGCATCTTTTCCATCGGCAATAACTCGGTCTTTCTCGATCCGGAAACCAAGACCATGATTGCTAAAGGGGATCCTAAAAATCTGTTGGCCGACTCCAATGATCCAAAGGTTCGTGAATTTTTAACTCGGGGTGAAGCGGGTGCCCAGGTAAAACATTCGGTTTAACGAAAACTATACCGGATATTTCACGAATCGAAGTCGAAGTGAGCTTTGTGATATAGCAGGAAAGCAAAAATCTACTTGATTTTTTTAAAAAATGTTCGGGATAGGATGGAGTTGAGTTATGAGTAAGCAGGCAAGCAAGACGTTGATTGGCGGCTTTTTAGTTGGAGCGATTGTTCTGGTCACTGCAGGAGTTCTGGTCTTTGGTTCCGGCCGGCTCTTCTCCAAGATGAAACCCTTTGTTATGTACTTCGAAGGTTCCGTCAAAGGATTGAATATTGGGGCTCCTGTGGTATTTCGCGGTGTTAAAATCGGTTCGGTAACCGATATTAGGATTCGTGCCCGAACAGAAGATCTGTTCGTACAAATTCCGGTGTTTATCGAGTGCGATTCGCGCCGGATCGAGAAGACGGAGGCAGAAGGCCTCAAGACGGTACAGGAGCTGTCTTTGGAACGGTTGCTGGAGGCCGGGTTGAAAGCTCAGCTGAAGATGCAAAGCCTGGTTACGGGACAAATGATCATCGAAATGGATTTTTATCCTGATAAGCCGATACGGCTGGTCGGGGACGGGGAGATTCCAGAGATTCCGACAATGCCGTCCAAATTGGAAGAACTGGCTGATTTCATCGAGAAGGCTCCGATTGAAGAAATCACGAATAAGTTGTTGGCTGCTGCTGAGGGAATCGAAAAGGTGTTTAATTCTCCTGAAATGCAGAAAATGCCGAGCTCATTGAACCAGGTTTTGAAAGATGTTAGAAAGCTGGTGCTACGTATTGATGAAAGTGTTTCAATCCTTAGTCCCCGAATTGATAACACCGTCAAAGCCTACGGCAAACTTGCCCGGAATGTGGATGCTCAGGTACAACCACTGGCGGACAGCATTGAAGAAACTGTCAAATCCACTACGGAGACCCTGGTGCAGGCCAAACGCACGCTTTCAACGGCAGAAAGCTTAATCTCAGAGAACTCCATCGTGACCTATGAGTTGACAAACGCACTCAGAGAGCTGGCTTTGGCAGCCCATTCCATCCGTATGTTGACGGAATATTTAGAACGACATCCTGAGGCCCTGGTGCGGGGCAAGGGCGTTCCTGGAGGAAATTAGCGTAATGAAAAAATTTTTATTGAGACTTGCAGCGATTGCCCTTGGTGTCGTCCTGATGTTTATCGGGGGGTGTGCCGGTACCAGACCGGCGAAATTTTATACGTTGACTTCCATAGAAGTTTCCGACACCCAAAGGCAGGTCGAAACAGGGAATGGCGGTGTTGCCGTTGGAATCGGTCCGATTCGGTTTCCGGATTATTTGGAGCGTCAGCAGATCGTGACCCGAAGCAGTCGCAATCAGCTAGAGGTGGCAGAGTTCCATCGGTGGGCAGGATCTTTAAAAGAGGATTTTTCCCGCGTTCTTGCCGAAAACCTGTCGGTCTTACTTTCGACGGATCGTATTGCTCTCTTTCCCTGGAAAAGCACCACGCTTATCGATTATCGGGTCACCATCGACGTGATTCGCTTTGAGGGTTCGATTGGCGGCGATGTCACGTTAAAGACGCGTTGGACGATTTTAGGAGGTGGCGAAAGAAAAGTTTTGATGGCGAAAAAGTCAAATCTCACGGAGTCTGTGGAAGGAGACAACTATGACGGTTTGGTTTCAGCCAAAAGTAATGCGCTTGAAAGTCTCAGTCGCGAAATCGCCCGGGCGATTCATACTATTTTTCAACAACGCCGTGATTAAAATAAATAATAATCGTCTCGATTAGATATGTGATGTATTATTTTAAACATTGTCCTTCTGGCCACGGCTTGTTTTTTTCTTGTGGATTCTATCGTTCTTTTCTGCAACCACCTTCCAACCGCATCTATTCTTTAATTGGTATATAGCTTCCGATAAATAATCATTCTATGAATCGAACGATTCAACATGTCTGTAAAAAAGGGGGCTTGACGGATAAACGAAAAATGTCATATTTGATGAATTCGTAAAATGACGAACGCCATCGTTTTTACGAAACAATACAGTATTGAGGAAATTATGGACCATATTTTAGTTTTTCTGGATAAATTATCGAAGACATCCGGCATAAAGGCGGTATATCTTCATATCGTATTCAAGGCCCTGGCCGCTATTGTCGGGTCATATATCATCTGGATCATATTAAAACGCATTCTTGTGTCTATTGAGAAGAAAGCGGAACAAAACAATTTGTTCAAAATCAACATTCAGATTTTCAGCGTTGCTCGCAGGGCGCTTTTCTATGGTCTGATACTTGTCACCGGTACGTATCTCATCAGACTTTTCGATGTTTTGCTTTTGGAAAAAATCTTTCATGCATTTGTGATCATACTCCTGGCAACTCCGGCAAAAGATTGTTTTTTAATTTTACTGGAATATCTTGAAAAAAATATCATCGACAAAACAAAAACCAAGGTCGATGATATCATTTTCGACCTTCTCAATAAATTTTCAGGGGCAATTATTTATGCGACTGCCGTTATTCTGGCCCTGGATATTTTGGGCATCAACGTCATGCCTTTTGTCGCCGGTGCAGGGGTGGCCGGCATTGCCATCGGATTTGCCGCCAAAGATACCTTATCCAACCTTATCGCCGGTGTGCTGCTGATTATCGATCGGCCGTTTGAAGTGGGTGATCGGATTGAAGTGTGGAGCGCTCCGGCAGGAAGCGCCACCTGGGGCGATGTTGTTGATATCGGTTTGCGTGCCACCAAGATCAAAACCACCGACAACATCGTGATCATCATCCCCAACAATGAAATCATGAAACGGGATATCGTCAACTATACCATTATTTCAACAAAGATCAGGGTTCGCATCAACATCGGCATTGCATATGATTCGGATATTGAAAAGGTAAAGGCGTTAATCCTTAGTGTTGCAGAATCGGTGTCCTGGATTTCAAAAGCGCCTGCACCAAAAGTTGTGGTCAGAAACTTTGGGGAATCTTCGGTGGATCTTCAGTTGCGGGTCTGGATTGAAAATGCGCGAAAGCGAATGGATACCATTTCCCTTGTCACCGACAAAATCAAAGCGGCTTTTGATGAACACGGTATTGAGATACCTTATCCGAAACGCGACATTACCATTATTGATCGTTCGGCGTCAGAATTTAAGTCCGGGCAACCCAACCCGTAACGAATGATAAAATTGCTTGATCTATAATGATATTCCAGTTATTAAATATAGTTTAACCTATTATTATAAAAGAATTGTTTATTAATTTTTGCCTCATATGAAACTCACAATAAACGAGGTTGCGCAGTGTCTTCGCCTTCCGGTAAGCACCGTTGAACGATGGATTCGCCAGGGCAGGATACCCATACAAAAAACCGGCAACGGCTATCTATTTAATGAGTCAACTCTGGAAAAATGGGCGGCATTGTATAAGCTCCCGTTTTCACTGCCAGACAAAGTTGATACAAAACTTAAAAAAAAGAGATCAGAGAATCTTTTGCCTGCAATGAAGCGTGGTGGCCTGTTGTATAATATAAAAGGGGACGATGTCGAAGCAGTGTTGAAAGACGCCGTGGAGAACATATATTTTTTACCCGGCAGCCTCAAAGAAGAGCTATATTGTCGCTTGCTTGAAAGAGAACATCTGACATCAACAGGTATCGGCAAAGGGGTCGCAATTCCCCATCCCCACGATCCTATGCAGGATACCTTGGCGAACGCTATAATTTCCACATGTTTTTTGGAGAAGCCTATAGATTTCAATGCGGTGGACGGAAAACCGGTATTTGTCATGTTTATTCTCTTGAGTCCATCGAAAAAAACACATCTCCATCTTCTTTCAAGGCTTTCTTTTTGCATCCGTGACAATGCATTTGTGGCGTTTTTAAAAACGTCCCCTGATTCAGCAGCGTTTTTTTCAAACATCGCTGATTTTGAAAACCGGCTCGTAAAAGGAAAGGGTTATTAGGTGCTGACAAAATGCGCATTCTAAAATCGTGGCGCTACCCCGGGAACTGGCCATTTTTCCGGTTTGATGATCGGCTTCTGCTTATGTTGATGGCTGCTATTGTGGGCAACTTTTCCGGCTTGGCTTCTGTGGCGCTCAACCGGAGCCTTTTGATGATGTCCGAGTGGCTTCATCATTTCCGTCATTACTGGTGGGTCTTTGTGCTTCCTGCCATCGGTGCAGCCCTTTCTTCCCTGTTTCTCGAAAAAGTCGTCAAAGAAGGTGCCGGACACGGGGTGCCCGAAGTGATTTACAGTGTGTCCCGTTACGGCGGTCTTTTGAGGTTCCGTTCAAGCTTTTCCAGGCTGATATCGAGTTGCCTGACCATCGGCAGCGGCGGGTCGGCCGGCCCTGAAGCACCTGTTGTTATCAGCGGAGCTGCCATCGGTTCAAATATTGCCAAATATTTTTCTTTAAACGATCGGCAGCGGGTAACCTTGGTGGGTTGCGGGGCCGCCGGTGCAATTTCCTCCATCTTCAACGCACCGATTGCCGGGATGGTTTTTGCCATTGAAGTTATCGTGGGTGAATGGAAATCGGTCAATATTGTCCCCATTGCCATTGCATCGGTTGCCGGGACGGAAATCAGCCGTATTCTCCAGGGGAATCAGATTCCTTTCAGCCACCACCTGTTTAAAATCGACCTGCTGAATATCTTTGCATGTCTCGGTTTGGCCGTACTATCGGCAGGGGCATCTATTCTCCTCACACGCATGCTCAGATCCATGCATACCCTATCACACAAGCTTCCATCTCCGCTGTGGGTTCGGGCCGCCATCGGTGGATGCGCGGTGGGTGTTATCGGCCTTTTTCTTCCGGTGGTGCTGGGTGAAGGGTATCATTCGGTCAAAGTCCTGATAGAAGGGAAATACGCCCAAGGACTTATGATTGTCGCACTGGCTTCATTCGCCAAGATTGCAGCCACCGCTTTGACCCTGGGCTGGGGTGGTTCCGGCGGAATATTCGCACCATGCTTGGTGATTGGGAGCCTTCTCGGAGTGACCTATCATCATCTTCTGGCGTTGTTCGGGCCTTCCGTTTCATGGGTCAACGAAGGGTACTATGCGTTGTTGGGAATGGCGGGGCTGATCAGCGGTATGCTCCAGGCACCCTTGACCGGTATCTTTCTGATTATCGAGATTACCGGGGGGTGGGAGGTCATTTTGCCCTTAATTATTGTGTCTGCTGTTACGACCACGCTCTGCCATTATTTTGAACCGGCATCCTATTATCTAAAGGATCTTGTGGAACATGGGCATCTGTTAAGGCCCGGCACCGACGCTCGGGTTTTGTCCGATCTGAACGTTGTGGAGCTTATCGAAGGGGACTGCATTATTGTAAATCAGAATATGCTTTTGAGGGATTTTGTAGATATTATCAGAAAATCCCACCGGAACTATTTCCCGGTGGAGGATGAAAAGACCGGTGATTTTCTGGGAATCATCCATTTGGATGATATTCGGCCACACCTGTTTAATCCGGTGATGTATGATGCCGTTTTTTTGGGACAGATCATGAATACCCGGGTTGAAACGGTTCATCCGGATGATGATTTGTTAGATGTTATTCGCAAAATGGATATGAAAGGTCTGTTTTCCATGCCGGTCGTTCTAAACAACAGATTCCTCGGTCTGATTTCCAAAGCAACCATCTTGGATCAATATCGGAAGGAACTTATGGTTCAGACCAGCCACTAAATGTGAGTATAAAATGGGATGAAACAGTAAAAAAATGATAAAAGGAGAGCCAAATGGAAAGCCGACTACTTCATATTTTTAGAAATAATCCTTTTGGAAGAGAAACGCTGCTTCAATCGATCTATTTTTGCAAGAAGGTCGGGGCATCTCCGGTGATATACACTCCCAAGACCACAAAATTTTTGATGTATTTTGATAATGATGTGGTCCAGGTCGATCTTGACGCCTCCTATCTCAATTCCCCGGATACCGCAGAAAAACATGCCATCGAAATTTTGGAACAAGCAGGAATGGAACCCAGATTCCTGGATCCAAAACATTATACGGCATCAACCCTGCCGGACATTCATACCAATTTTGATTACATGTGCTGTCCGCGAAGCATCAGTGACATGTCTTCAAAAATCGGTCTTGGGTATATCGGCCCCAGGGTGAGACGGATTGTAAACTCCGCCCGGTTTCCGGTTCTGGTAACAAGCCCTGTCTATAAAGAATGGAAAAGTATCGCGGTCTTTTTTGGCGGTTCCGCCAACGCGGTTAAAGCCCTCCGATTGGGATTTCATGTCAGCAGGGTTTCCGGCATGCAGCTGGATGTTTTTACGCAGACAGGGAAGTCCTCCAAGGAAGACTACCAACAGGTTGTAAAAGATGAGAATCTTGAAAAAGAAATGGACCTTTATATCAATCAATGGCATTTTTTTGAAAACAGGGTTTTTGAGGAGAACCTTTATGATGTTCCACACGATGCACTCGTAATTCTCGGTGCATATGGGCACGGTATCATAAAAAACTTTGTATTTGGAAGCATGATGGAGAAGATACAATCTACAATTTCGAACAACCTATTGATCGCAGGGCCCAATTATACAATATTACGTTAATTTATGACGAAACGCCACATTCTTGTGATCCACCACGGCGCGTTGGGTGACATTGTTTCGACCTTCGCTGCACTTTTAAGGCTCAAAAAATTATACGATTATACTGCAATTGTCTGTCAAAGCAAAATCGGACAGCTCGCCGTGGAGCTTGAAGTTGTAGACCATTATTTCCCTTTGGAGGCTGCAGCCTTTGCGAGCCTCTATTCGAATCATGTCGATTCGATTGTAAAAAATATTCTGAGTTCCTACCGTAAAATCATTCTTTTTTCCCGTTTTCGTCCGCTTCAAAAGATGCTTTTTTCAATTACGGGAAACGAAGTGTTCCGCATACAACCCCAACCGGCTAAGGATCAAAAGATCCATATCACCGAACACATTTTATCGAATCTTGTCAAATGCAGGCTCCTTGAAAAATCGGATAAAGACACCCATTCCATTCTATCTTCAACCGTTCATACGGATCGGAGAGACCCCAAATATGACCCGTTAAAAATTTTTATCCATCCCGGATCAGGGAGTCGAAAAAAATGCTGGCCGGTTTCCAATTTTATCAAAATTGCTTCGTCAGTCAACGCGAAGGGCAAGCGTCCGGAGTTTATACTCGGTCCCGCAGAATATGATCTATCCAACATGTTGCTTCAGCAGAAAATACCTAATGCAAAAGTGCATACAATAGATACGTTGACGGAGCTGGCATTTTTACTCAGAACTGGCGGTGGCTATATCGGAAACGATTCCGGCGTCAGCCATCTTGCAGCATTTTTAGGCCTTCCAACCGTGGTAGCTTTCGGTCCTTCTGATCCTGAAATATGGAAACCCATGGGCCGAGCTGTAAAGATTGTTCAGCCAGAGGTTGAATGCAGCCCCTGTTTTGAAACAGGAAAGGTCGGATGTGAAGAAATTGAATGCTTTAACAGAATATCCCCAGAAGATGTTTTGGCGGAATTTTGCAGACTCATCCGTTGAAACGGTATTTATATCAAATCCGTGTTCATTGGGAAGGTCATTCCTGATAACGAGAGACCTTTGAAAAATGTTCAATTTTGCTCAAGGTTAAGGAAGACGAAAATTTTAACCACAGACATACATTGAGTATTTCGAGGATTAACCCGCCAAAGTTCGGTGGCGGGTTAAAATTTGAGTCTGACGCAAAGATTAGGCAAAAGGGGGCGTTTTTCAAAGGTCTCAAGGGTCTTTTAGGCAATTATAAATATCCTTAATCATTTCTTCTGAAATTTTTGACAGTGCTCGACTCATTGCCTCGGCAACTGCTTCCGGCTTTTTTTGCTGACAGACTTCCGTTTTCCGATAGGTCTTTTGAAATAAAACTCTATTGCTGATATCTATTTTGTTTTTCTCCATTAAGACAATGCTGACAGACAGGATCGCTTTCCATGCGTCTTGCGTATCCCATTCGAAGAACTCATTAACCGAACCTTCAATCATAAACGAAGATGAAAATCGGCTATCAGGATTCAGCACAGCCTTATAAAGACCTGAATTTTTGATGTCGCGGCTCAGCAATGCGGTTACGAGAGCCCCCGGGTTGCTCTGCCATCGATAGTATACATATGCATTTCTTTTAAAGGATCGGTCCCTGTAAATGATTTGACTGGTATTATATGTCGGTGCCACTGTAAAACGATCCATACGGATGACATGGGGTAAAGGTTTTAAGGTGCCGGTTTGGGGAGGGGGATATTCCAGCGGTAAGTACTCGATTTTATTTACCGGTTGTTTTAGATTAATGCAAGCGCCAAAGAGTATGGGAAGGCAAAGAAATAAAAGAGAAATTTTATTAAACCATTTCATAAAAAATTTTTACCTTTCGTCGGTGGCCTGATCTACCTTTCTTGGTATGGGGGGTTCGCCAAATACGAATTGAGACGGATGATCAGCAACGATCTCAATTAATCTATTCAGGTTTTCGCTGGCCTTTTCCAGATTCTGTGAAATAATTAAAAAGTTACGCCTCAGAAGCAATAGTGAATCATCTGTTTTGTCGGTCAGGGAATTTCCTTTCTTTAAGAGCGTATTGGCATTTTCCATGGCTTGCTTAAAATCGTCGATGGCTGTTTTAATGGCCTGCTCCTTTTCAACGGCGATTCCTTCCACGCGATTAATGGTGTTTTCCACCCTGCTTAAGCTGCTGCTGGTCTTATCCATTATGTTATTGAGAGATTGACCGGCCTCCTCCGCAGAGGCCATAACCCTGTCCCATCTCTTATCATCCAAGATATGGCCGGCAAGATCAATCGATCGTTCAATTTTTTCAGAAATACCTTTTACATTGGCATCGACAATCACATGATTTATGCTTTCAAGCGTTAATTGAAGTTTCCCGGAAATCCCTTCCAAATCCATAGCTCTTATCTGGTAAAGTGCATCATCGATACTATGTAACATTTTGTTTATATTGGATGGTTTTGTGGCCACGATCGGGTATTTCGAAGGAAAACTTAAGGGTGGAGAACGATCAGGTTCACCATTTTGTTTTCGATCCAATTCCACAAACATACTTCCGGTAATTCCAACAGATTTCAACTGGGCAACGATATCATTGTCAAGATTTTGACCGGATTCAATTTTTAATACGACTTGTATCAGATTCTCATCAGGGGCAACGACGATACGTTCTACCCGGCCAACGGATACGCCCCGGTATTTCACCGGAGAATCCACATCCAAACCCTGAACAGACTCATTAAAATACGTCGCGTAAAACTGTCCTTTTTTAAAATATCGAGACATGCCCAGCCATATGACGGCAATAAAAACCATGCCGATTCCGCAGGTCATAAATAATCCAAGGGCAAATTTTGTTTTTTGAGAGGCCATTACGGTATCCTTAGAAAACAAGCTGTTTTAAAATTATCAGGCTCCTTTGTCATATTCTGATTTGCGGTTGAAAAAGTTCCTAACGAATGCATTATCGCTATGATCTTTCAAGTAGTCGGGCTTACCTTCGGCGATGATTCCTTTAGTTTGCTTATCCAGCATGATCACCCTGTGTGCCACATTAAATATACTCTGGAGTTCATGGGTCACGATGACCATTGTCGTCCCAAGGCTTTTATTTAGATGTATAATAAGGTTGTCGAGTTCGACAGATGTCACGGGATCGAGTCCTGCAGAAGGCTCATCGAAAAATAAAATTTTTGGATTCAAAGCCATTGCTCTTGCCAATCCCGCCCGCTTTCTCATTCCTCCGCTGATTTCAGAGGGCAAGTGATTTTCATATCCATTCAGGTTCACCATATTCAGCTTCATTTTAACCAGGGTATCCACCGATTTTTTAGGCAAGTCGGTATATTCCTGAATGGGGAGAGACACATTTTCGGCAATTGTCATTGAACCGAAAAGGGCAGTGCTCTGATACAGGACCCCAATTTTTCTCAGTATATTTTTAAATGTTGTTTCGTCACAGTTTGAGATGTCATCCCCGTCAATGCGTATCTGGCCGGATAGGGGCTTCTTAAGCCCGATCAGGTGCTTCAGCAATGTACTTTTTCCGCATCCACTCCCCCCTAAAACAATAAATATTTCTCCCTCCCGAACATCAAATGATATATTTTCAAGGATAATATCCTTTTCATAGCCGACAATAAGATCACGAACCTTAATTATTTTATGTTCTTTCAAATTACCATCTCCGCTTTTCTAAAACCGATTTTATAATTAAATGTTACAGGAGCCGATTCACCTCAGATACCTCAGCATGACCGCAAAAATTGAATCAAAAAGGATGATCAAAAAAATACCGCTAACAACCGCGGAAGTTGTTGCCTGACCAACAGAAGCCGCCCCACCTTTAACACGGAATCCTCTCAGACAACCGATCCAGGATATGAGAAATGCAAAGATGCTGCTTTTAAAGATTCCCAAAAAGACGTCAAAAAGACTTAACGTTTTAAGTGTTTGTAAAATGTAAGCGCTTGCGGTCAGATCCAGCATGAAGACGCCTACCGTAAGCCCTCCCAATATAGCGAAAACGTCGGAAAACAGCGTCAGAATGGGAACTACAAAAACAGATGCCAAGATCTTGGGGACGACCAGATACCGTGTCGGATCGAATCCCATGGTAAAGAGGGCGTCAACCTCTTCAGAGATCTGCATCGTGCCAATTTCTGAGGCAAAGGATGAACCGGATCGGCCTGCCACAACAATCGCCGTCATAATGGGGCCTAATTCTCGAGTCATGGCAAGGCTTACCAATGAGGCCACATAAATATTTGCACCAAACATCTGGAGTTGAACAGAAGACATGAAGGCCATAATAAGGCCCATCAAAAAACTGATCATACCCACAATCGGAAGGGCATCAACCCCTGTTTTTTGCATGTAAAGAAACGTGTTGTCCACCCGTAAGGATTTGGGATGTAAAAAGGAATAAGCAAACGCCAAACAGACAGACCCCATAAACGAAATCAGGTACTTGACATCTGCTGCATACTTGAGAATCGCATCTCCAAACCGGATAAACATATTCGGAGGACGCGCCTTGATCAGTGCCGGGGCTTCGGCCAAAGTTTCCGAACTGAGCGTAAAGAGCACTTCCTCTCTGGCGTTTTTCAAATTAAAGTGTCCTTTTGAAGCGGCCATCATATTTCTTAATTCAACAAGAACAAGTGCTCCGAAATCATCCAGGTAGGTAACCTCTTTAAGATCCACGGTCAGTGAATCAGGTGATCGATCTTTTATCAGTGAACCAAACAATTCAATCAGTTGAGAAGCATTGGCGGAATCTATTCTACCCTGTAGATAAATCGTAATCTCTCCATTGTTATGCTCTGAAATCTCATATTTGCATGACTGAATATCTTTAAAACCATCCATAGAAGACGTTGTCCTTGTAGATATTTATTGTCTGCTTTCCATAAAGTCGCACAAGGGACCCTTAAAAAAGGAATTTCTTTAAATCGGACGCATTGATGCCATAGTTCGTTTTTAATCGATGAAGATCCATTTGAAAAATCAACCAGCCGATTCGGCGCTTGTTTTTGTTTATTTCAAAAGCGATCTCAAGGCCTTTCTGGCCCATAGGGTGATCTTTATCTGCTCGATAGAGGGAAAGGACACTGTGCAGGGAGTTCCCATCACCTTGAAACTCAATCCCCGAGTAACTACTCTCTATCATTGGAGAGATGTCAGCTTTGGCATTTCGTGAATATGCATCAAATACCATCTTTTTTTTGTCCAGTAACACGAGGCCGATATAAGGCACTCCGTCTGCTTGCTGAATATTGAGAAAATCCTTCATCAATTGGTTTGTTTCCGAACGGTCACCGGCTGCAAAAGGATTTATCAACATTGATTTCAATAAATGATAATCTTTGCTCAAGCGATCCTTCAATTTTTGATGATTAAAATCAATAACCCGGGGTCTATTTGAAAAATAAGAACGGCCCCAAATAACACCTCCGGCCAACAGAAAAACCAAAATTAAAGACGGTAAAATCCAGAACCGGGCGCGTTGATATTTTTTTTCTAATGTCTTGATTGATGTGATATCACGGCCAATGGAGAGGATGCCTTGAAATTGATTGTGATCGTCATACAAAAGCGTTGAGCTGGTCGATATAAACCGGGCGCCGTTTTTAGGATGGATTACCCTAAGGATCTTTTCCCTTACAGAATGTTTTTTCTTTACCTCTTTAATTAATTTTTTATAAGCTTCTGGTTTTTCATATATTTCTTCCACTGATTTATTGCACATTTGATCCCAGGACCTGCCATATACTTCTTCTGCAGCAGCATTCCATGTGATGATTTTTCCTTCTCTATCCGTTGCCATAACAGCATCGGGAAGGTGGTCGCAAAACTCTTTAAGCCCATAAAGAGTTCGACTGGTTTCATCTAAGCGTTGGGCCAGAAGTTTTGATATTTTTCCGGCAACCTCAGGAAATTCATGAAGAAAGGCCGTGATCTCTTCCCGGGGAATACGGATGGCGTTTACATCTTTTCCGGCTTTTATTGTCGCCGTTCTTTTTGCGTCAAGCAGAAAAGACATTTCTCCAAACAAAGATCCCTTCTCGGTGATTTCTGCTATTTTCTTTTTTCCCTTGAAGACATTCAATTGCCCGGATACTAAAATAAATAGATCCTGTGAATCATCTCCTTCCAGAAAGATTGCCTTTCCTTCTTCAAAAGGGGTGACGTATCGATTTACCTTAACATTCTTTATAACGTCTTCTAGCATATACTTGTTCTGTGTTTAATTGCTTGATCTCATATCAGATTTTTATATCGCATCTGAACGAAAAGTTCTGTGCCGGCTAAATCCGAATTTCGAAACAAATTCGAATATCAAATGGCGAAATGGACCCGATTAAAATATTGAAACGCTGTTAGCTTTGTCATTGTTTAGAATTTTTTCCGAAAAAGTAGGGTTTTCGGTCAAGCAAAATATAGATCCAAATCGTATAATTTTATTCAAAAAATTCACACCTTGCCCTGATCCATAAACTACCGATGCAATAGATATGCCATATTTGATAGCCTTGCGATAAGTTAAATAAAAGTTTAAAAAAGAATATCAATTCAATGTGATACCAACATCGGAGACAAAATTTTTGAACGTGGTGAGAAGCATGTTAAAATAGAAGTGGAATGGAGTGCCAAATTTTTGACAGAAATTGTTTTGAAAAGGCAAACTTTAAATCCTTCGTTTACGAAAGATTTGGTGTGTCGATCTCTTTATTCCTCTAACAGTCGATCTACGACATTCCATATGGGCGATAAAAATATGATATTACTTAATAAATTGGGTTTTTTCATTTGCAGCAATATCGAAAATCATAAGATGTGACACTATGACCATTTATGCTTTTTCTTTTCCTTTTTTTTAAGTTGGCCCGG
Organism: Desulfobacterales bacterium; assembly: GCA_041548585.1. Classification (GTDB taxonomy): domain Bacteria; phylum Desulfobacterota; class Desulfobacteria; order Desulfobacterales; family UBA11574; genus UBA11574. The sequence continues at coordinate 28,347 of JBFESJ010000008.1, forward strand.
AGGATATTTACGTCTGTGATCATCATGATGGATGTAGGGCTTGTCGGAATCCATTTCAATGCCCACATATTCGCCAAGCTGAACGCGTATATTTTGAGGTAAAGATACCGACATTCTCCAGTTTTCCCCTTCGAGATAAAAATATACTTTCCGATACGTATCGAAGTAAACGCTGGAGGAAGGGTAATATCGATAGTGGTGTTTTGCCCGATATCCATGCGCCGGAGCGTGCGGCGGTGGGCCACCTCCATTCTTTTTTACATCATGTGGATGATCGTATTCAGTACCATTGCCCCAATCCACACTAATGCCGCCTCCGGTTGTTCGACAAGAAGCAAGAAAAACTAAAAATGAAAACATAATTAAGAACAGCAAACATCTTTCAATAATTTTTAAATTCATATTTATCCCCGTTTGTTTAATTGGTGTCCATATGTAACCATTGGATAGTAGCAAGATATGTACCACATGGATAATGTGATCAATAAAATGTATAAATATAAATGGTTATATCAATAGAGAATAAAAAGAAATACAAGAGGATGACAAATCTTGTCAAAATCGGTGTCAAAAGATGAACACGAAGCCTTGTTGTGCCAAAGTAATTCCTTGATTTCTTTCGCTCAAAGTCCGGCATCTTTGACTTGACCTTGCTAAAAATTGCTAATTTCTGAATTGGAAACTTAATTTGTGCCCAATATAGATTTATGGAGGGGCACGAAATCAGCAGCCTGTCAATTTGGGTTTAACCGCATCTTTTTTTAGAAAAAGAAATGGTTTTAAAATAACCGTCTACAACTTTTTGTGGATTTATCTGCAGGATTTTGGCATAGGATTTTAAAAAATTTCTTAAATAGGTATCTGGCGGGAGCGCCTCAAACCGATTTTCTTCAATGGCGTTTAACACAGAAACACTTATTTTGGTAATGGAATTAATCTGTTGGATTTTGACACCAAGCGCTTCTCTTAACTTTTTTAACTCATTTCCTGAAAGAAGGTCTCCGGAAAGAATTTCATCTGATAATTTTTTAACGTCTTCCGCCAAAGATTTTTCTCTAACTCCGGAATATAAATGGTCCTCATTTAAAATGATAGGCGTTGGGGATAGTGGGTCGGATTTATTTTGTTTTTTCCGGGATGGAATCGATGTGTCCATTTGTCCTGAATCAAGAAGCATCTTATCGTATGCAGTTCTTTTTTTTCCATCAATTAGCGTCAAAAAAGCGTCTTCAATTTCGTTTAGAACCTCATTTCTTTCCGCCTTCGAGAACAAAGAATATGTCACCAGAGCATCTTCGCCATACAATGAAAGCGCATTTTTATATGCCTGCTTTATTTCAAAATAAGATGAATTTACCGGAATTTTTAAAATTTCATAATAATTTAATCCGTCAAATTTTTTCATAATATTTCTTTCGCGAATAATTCCAGTGCTTATTGTTTGTCATCTTTTCTACGATCTTTTTTAAATCGGCACAAGATTGTGTGTGGGGATATTTATGAACAAAAAGTGTTTTTGAAAAAACTGCATCATAAATCCGACTATCATAGGTGACATTTCCGAGAAACTGAAATTCGGAATAAAAATGTCTATTACATATGTTTTCAAATTGATCGCCTAAGTTTAAATCTACATTTTTGCGAAACTGATTGAAAATAAATTTTAATTTAAATTCACCGAGTTTGTTTCTCAGAAACTCTTCCTTATCAGGCTCATGTTTTAAAACAGTTTCTATGATATCATGTGGCGTAATTCCTGGTTTATTTAAACCTACAGAAGTGCTCTTGCATGCCGAGTTAAAAGTGGTATTTTTCATAATCTGTTTTAATTTTCTGAAATAGACTGTTTTAATAAAACGAAAAGAATTTTCGACGGATGTGGGTTCAGGGGTACATATTAAAATTCCTTCCTTGGAAGTTAAGAAAAAATCCAGCGTATTAAAATTTGTTCCGGGACCCAGATCCAAAAAAATATAATCGAAAGGAAGTTTTTTTATGGCATCAATTATTTTTAGCTTTTGGGCGTAAAACAAATTTGCAATTTCCATGTAGCAATGGAACGAACTAATAAGAAACAAATTTGGGATCATTGTGGGAACGGCCGCGTTTTCAAGCTTTTTTACGGTTTTATTTAAAAAGCTGTTTAGACCGGTTTCCGGGCTTTTCATTCCCAGCAAGGTGTGAAGGTTTGAAGCGCCCAGATCCAAATCGATCAGCGCGACTTTTTTACCCCATTTGGCGATTAATGCGCCGAGGCTGACGGTTATAAAACTTTTTCCAACACCACCCTTTCCACCACCGATGGGATATATTTCCGCCATTGGAAATTTAACTCCTGATTATCAGGCTGAATTCATCATGAACAAACCTAAACTCCAAAAAAGTCCTCCATGAGGGACGTAGATCCGTTAATTTACTTAATATGGTGTGACACTTAAAAACTCGTAACATGTTAGGTTTCTGAAAATGACCGCTTGAAGCGGTGCTAAATTTTTCCCCAAAATTATTTTTTATGAACAGAGACAGAGTGGGATGTTTTATATATCATCTTAAGTTTAAAGTATATGTCAAGCAGTCGTACGGCAATGATTGCCAAGATAAACCGGGGTATCCAGAGCCAGAAGGCACTGAGCCCCAGAGATAAGAACAGCGCCGGGTCCTCAATCATGGAGTGATTAATTCCAATGGAAAGATGAAGTTTTTCAAGTTCTTCTTTTTGGAGACGTCTTTCTTTTGCCTCTTCTACAATAACAGCTCCACCGTAGGCGACGCCAAAGACAACGGCTGTAAGCCATAACATACCGACCCTTTGATCGAGGCCCATGGTCTTTAAAATGGGGTTCAACGCATTAACGATATGATGAATTATATTAAATGTTTTCATGATTTCAAGAAGAATCATGATGAACATGATAATCGCAAAGATCTTTAGGCTGAGATACAATATGGCGGTAAACCAGGTTTTCATTGCGATTAAAAAAGGCAGCTGCGATACAATTGATGTTTTGTTTGCCACAAGCAGTCCCGGTTCAGATCCAAGGAATCTGGCGACAATCAACACCGTAACAAAAGAAGCCGTCAGCCGGAAAAGGGTCGCTTTTAAGGGATTCAGTCCGGACTGGCCTTGAATAATCCCCTCCTGGATAAGATTGTGGGAGATGAGCAGAAAAATAGCGATCAGGGTCATTTCATTGCATGTTAAGGGGAGGACGACCATAGAAGCAATGGCGCCGTAAATTCCTGTTAGCATTCCAACAATCAGTGGAAGGGCCGCCATGGGTGGAAGACTCAGAAGGTTCATGACAGGTTCTAAAAGAAAATCAATTTTGCTTGTCCAGCCGCTATACTCAAAAAGCGCAGTACAAAAAGATATCGGCACAATAATTTTAAGCATCCAGACGAATCCGAGCCATCCTTTTTTAACGCCGCTTTTGAGTCCATATGTTAGTCGATTGGGTGGATGATCCATAGTTGAAAATTTTATATGCTTTTTAAAGGGGTATCATTTTCTTCAATACAAATTGAATCGAAGGGTCTTGGAAAACTATCCCCGTATTTTTTGGGGATTGCAGGCAACACCATCATAAATAAGGTTTCTAAGTTTCTGACGGAGGACAGAATAGGAAAAACAGCGTGTTGCGATTTCATAGTTTTTTTCGACAATATTTTCCCGTAGTCCAGGGTTTTCAAGAACATCTCTGGCCATTCGAACGGATTCTTCTGTAACATAACCGTCGATTTCTATGGTCTGAAATCCTTTGGGTTCGATGTCATAAGTGTAGATTGAATATTTGTTTACGACAATGGGTTTTTTAAAGTAAATGGCTTCTAAAAAGGCGTTGCCAAACCCTTCAAAAGTAGATGGATATGTAATCAGGTCGGCATGCGGGTAAATGTCATTCAGAGTGTAAACTTTTTTTCCTGTTTTGGTAAGCCCTCTTTTTTCATTAATAATATCCGACACGAAGATAGTGTTAACCTTTAAGAGTTTTGAATATTCCTTGACTCTTTGTTCATAGTCATAGCCTTCATCATCCGAAGC
>JBFESJ010000009.1:0-32017 GCA_041548585.1 Desulfobacterales bacterium
CTCATAAACATCGCTCGAATACCCCAGCTTTGATAAAAAGTAGCCGGCGGCCAGCCCTGAGGGGCCGGCACCGACGATGCACACGGTTTTTCCATTTTCAGGAAGCGTTTTCAACTTAAGTTTCAATTCATTTCGATGGGCAGAATCACCAATAAAACGTTCTAAAGCATGTATGGCAAGCGGATCATCAAGGCCGGCACGGTTACAGGCCGTTTCACAGGGATGAAAACATACGCGGCCGCAGACCGAAGGAAAAGGGTTTTCCTGAAGAATGGTCTCCAGTGCATCGCTATATCGCCCTTGATTGGAAAGCATTTCAATACGGGCAATGTCCTCACCAGCAGGACAGGCCGCACTGCATGGGGCTGTTTTCTCACGGTATTTTGGACGTACAAATCGCCACGATCCTGTTTTATTTATTTCCGTGGAGATGTTTGACCGTGATATGAATAATGGTATTTTTTCAGCGTGTTTTGGTTCTGATGCCATTTCCCCTCACATCGGTTATGGTCCAGTTTTGTTTGCGATCATTTAGGGTTCAATTATTTCTTACCATTCCAAAAATATTTACACTTTCATAGGCTTGCTGCGCGGCCAACACATTCTGGTTGGCCTTTACCTGAATTTCATTTTTGATGGTCGCCGCAACCGTATCCAAGGGCGGCATTTCCAAAACCCTCGCAAACGCGCCGATCATAGCAGTGTTGATGATTGGATGCGTGCGCGTTCCTAAACCGTTTTTGGCCGCGATGTGGTCGGCGTCGACAAAAGCAAGCCGAAATCCCGAAAAAGGGCCAGTATTGTCGGGAAGATCTCTTGCATTAATCAAAATTGAACCACCCGGCTTGAGTCCTTTTGTAACATCGACGTTTTGAAGTAGCTTCATATCTTGAACGACAATATGGTCCGGGGTATAAATATTGCTCCGAATCAAAATTTTTTCTTTATCCAGCCTGAGATAGGCTTCAACCGGCGCTCCCCGTCTTTCCACACCAAAAAGAGGGAAAGTCTGAACATAAAAACCAGTTTTGAAAAAGGCCTTTGCCAGCAAGATCGAAGCGACCACTGTTCCCTGGCCGCCACGACCGTGAAAACGGATTTCATGCATAATTCTTTTTCCTGATTTTGAATAAATGTATACCCTAAACTCAATTTAGGTATGAATTTCAAAGATTCGCTTTTCATTAAACCGTCAATATTAACTTGAAAAGCTTGGAAAATGGGGATATTATCATTTTGATTTTTGAAAATCAAACAATGACTTGCATCCCAACTCGGACGATCCGGGAACAAACGGGTTTTAAAAATACTAAAGATATAAAAATATTTTGCTGCAAAAAGCACAAAACTTGTCGTTTAGAAACTACGCCCTAAAGGTTATTCACAATGCCGGTATATGAATATACAGCACTGGATATAAAAGGCAAGACAATCTCAGGAATCATTGATGCTGATAGCCCCCGTGCAGCCCGCCAGAAGCTGCGTGAATCCAGAACCTTTCCGGTTTCTATTAAGGATGTTCATGATACGACGACAATAAAGACGTCCAAGTCTTTTTCAGTCATAGGCGCTTTTGCCCGTGTCAGGCCCAATGAAGTTTCAATAATGACGAAACAGCTAGCGACCCTGGTGGGTGCGGGGCTTCCGCTTGTTTCGGCCATCGACGCTCTTACATCACAAACCAGATCCAAAGCATTTAAAAAAATACTGGCAAAGATCAAGGATTCAATCATGGAAGGAAACAGCTTTGCCCGATCGCTGTCTTTGTTTCCGGGAACGTTTTCATCTCTGTATGTCAATATGGTTAAAGCCGGTGAAACTTCAGGGGCGCTTGAAATCGTATTAGATCGGCTTGCTGACATCACCGAAAAACAACAGGCCTTAAAAAACCGCATTCGGGCAGCTATGGCTTATCCGGTTTTGATGTCGTTGATCGGAGTGCTGGTTTTGTTTCTTCTTCTGACATTTATTGTTCCCAACATAACCTCCATTTTTTCGGATATGAACGAAACGCTCCCAGCCCCGACACTCTTTCTTATCAAAATAAGTGGTATTTTCAAAACCTACTGGTGGATGATTATTTTTCTCATAGCGGTCATCTTATTCATTTTGAACGCCATTCGAAAAACGGTAAAGGGAGGATACTTTTTTGATAAAATAAAACTTTTATTACCCCGTTTTGGACTGTTGGTCAAAAAAATAGCGGTGGCGCGTTTTGCACGAACACTGGGTTCACTTCTTGAAAATGGTGTTTCTATGTTGCCTGCTCTTGAAATCGTAAAGAATATCGCCGATAATGTTCTCATTGCCAATGCAATTGAAGAAGCTTCAAAAGGAGTCGGGAAGGGACAGGGCTTGGGACCTTCTCTGGCGGAGAGTAAAATATTTCCTGATCTTTCCATTCAGATGATTCAGGTTGGAGAGCAAAGTGGAAAGCTGGAGGCCATGTTGAATAAAATCGCAGATGTCTTTGAAAATGAAGTGGAAAATAGTATACTGAGCATGACATCACTTCTGGAACCGGTTATGATATTGGTTATGGCTGTTATCGTCGGCTTTATCGTCCTTTCGATATGCCTGCCGATATTTGAAATGAGCACGCTTATCAGATAATTTTGGTTTAAAAGAACACAAAGGCCTATTAAGTGGAGAAAAAATGAACTGTAGATTCCCTTTTAAAAAGACAGACTGTCGTGGATTTACACTGATTGAATTAATGGTTGTGATCGTTATTCTTGGGATCCTTGCCGGGCTTATCATCCCGCGTCTTATGGGACGACCCGAAGAGGCAAAACGTCTTAAAGCAAAGATACAGATTGAGAGCCTGGAAACGGCCCTCAAATTATACAAGCTTGATAACGGCATGTATCCGGATACTGAGCAGGGGTTGCTGGCACTTATTGAGCAGCCCGAAACAGGGAAGTTGCCAAAAAATTGGCGTAAGGGCGGGTATCTTGAAAAAGGAAAGCTCCCCAAAGATCCATGGGGTAACGATTTCGTTTATCTTTCTCCCGGTGCTTACGGTGATTATGATATCATTTCATATGGTTCAGACGGCGTCTCGGGGGGAGAAGACGAAAACAAAGATATTAACAGCTGGGAGATTGAATAATTATAACAGATCAATTTCTTTCCTTCTATGACCACCGATAATTACTCTAATATATAAACTTTGATGAATATCCAAAGCGTTCTTTAGGCATTCATCAAATGTTACATACCAATATACCATTATGCATGGCTTCGAACGAATCAAAGGTTTCACGCTTATAGAACTCATCGTCGTTATTTCTCTGATTGGCATGATGCTTTTTTTTGCAATTCCTCGATTTCAGAGTGATGTTCTGTCGGACAGCACCAAAAAAGTTTCACGATGGATTCTGTTGAAAGTTCCATATTTAAAACAAAAGTCGGCCAGAGAGCAAAAACAATATATTCTCCACATGAATCTTGATTCTAACAGATTATGGATAACCCACCAAGCGATGCCCGAAGAAGCGCTTCAATCTGCGGAAACGAACGGATATAAGCTTCCGGACGACATAAAATTTCTGGATGTTGAATATCCAGATCAAGAAAAAATTTCAGTGGGGCAGGCGGATATTTATTTTGATGGAAAGGGGTATTCTGACAAGGCGATAATTCATCTTGAAAACGACGATAACGAAAGGCTTTCCTTTCTTATTGAACCCTTTTTACACCGGGTTCGTTTATATAATAGATATGTGGGGTTCGAACCCTAATTGAGCGAAAGTCGAGGATGCCCCAGATTTGAGGCATCAAGGGCGAAGCCGTAGTCCGTCTACTGCAAGCCCTTGATAACGAAGAAGATGGGCTATCATCGGCTTTCCTGAAAGGTAAACAAACTGGGATTTTTTTAATAAATTTTTATCTCAATTATAGAAGCGTCACGAAAATGCATCTGAATCCATTAAAATGCATAATAAATCAAACACATAAAATATTTTTCCCATTTTGTTTACGATCAATTAGGGTTGAAGATTGACCTCCCCCGGACAGAGCGGAAAATAAAAAGCATTCTTATTCGTCGAGAAAGCACGAAAAGACAAAACCGTGAAGGAGAATATAATTTTTCGTGCTTTCTTGATGGATTTTAATTTTTGCCACAAAAAAGAACAATGGATAAAATAGAATCCCGAAAATTCCAGACTCTATGTCTGAAACTGAAACTAAATGCGGGTTTTACACTACTTGAAATCATGGTCGCCGTTTCCATCATTGCTATTGTTCTTGTCAGCGTCTATAGAATGCATGCCCAGACCATTTCCATGAACCACAGAGCAAGGCTTTATGCAACAGCTCCCATGCTGGCACAAATAAAAATGGCCGAAATTGAATCAAAAAACCTGGAGGATATATCAGACGATTCAGGTGATTTCGGGGATGAATTTCCAGATTACCAATGGAATATCGTCATTGACGATGTGGCGTCAAATGCACTTGGCAATATTGCTGAAGATCTAAAAAAAATTGAAATCACGGTGTCTTTTAACAATGGTGAATTTACTTACAACTTAAGGGCCTACAAATTTTTGCCCGATTGAAGTGGAACAACGCTTTAGACTTTTGAAAAAAAGCATTATCCATGAAGCGATTTAACAAATATAAACTTTAGCGACCCCAAAAATAGATAAAATTAAACACGATTTGAAGCTCGATTGAAACTATATTTTTTAAAGAATTAAATGTGTCAAGGTAATGCGTAATGCGTGAAAAATTACAAGCAAGTCGCCTGCTGCGTACTGCCCGTCCTCGTCGTTGGGTGTCCGTCATTTGCTTTGCGGATCACGGCTTTACACTGCTTGAAATATTGATTGCGATCTTTATCTTCGCTATCATCGTTACAACCATTTTTGCTTCATATAGTTCCTTATTATCCGGCAGCGAAACCACGGATCAGGGCACTGCAGCATATGAAATGGCAAAGAACTGTCTGAACCGAATGATTGTTGATCTTGAATCAATCCATTTGTCATTGCCTCCGGGTTATTCACCACCGGATTTGGGGGAACCCCCTGAGCTTTACCGGATTTTTGGGGATATTGTTGATATTGAGGGGATCGCATTTCCAAGACTCAGGTTTACTTCTTTGGCACACGTATCTTTCGGCGAAAAAAAACAAAAAGGAATCGCAGAAATCGTTTACTATGTTCAGGCCGCAGATGATGGCAATTATGTATTGAAGCGCTCGGACAACTTGTATCCTTATGAGGAATTTGAAGAAAAGGCCAGGGATCCTGTATTATGTAACGACCTAAAATCTATAGTGTTTAAATATTATGACCAAGATGGAACAGCGCATGATTTGTGGGATTCCGATAGTGAAGATTTCGGATATTCAACCCCCAAGGCGATCGATATAAAGCTCGAATTGGCCGCAGGTTCAAATTCTCTGTCATTCGAAACCATGGTGACGCTACCGGTTTACCGGGAGGAAAAACAATGAGGAGGAACCCAAGGGCATCCCCTTTAAAATTTTTAAAAAACAACCGCGGAATCGCCCTTCTTGTTACATTATCCGTTGTAACGGTGATCGTTGCGATATCCCTGGAAATGAACAAAAAGGTACGCTCAGCGATCTTCTCGGCGGCCACAACCAGGGATCGAATTACGCTTTTGCATATGGCGTCATCAGGTGTAGACGTCGCAGCAGCAATGCTGGTCAAAGATAAAAAAAGTTCAAATTCCGATTCACTTCAGGAGGACTGGGCCGATTCTGAAAAAATTGGTGAAATTCTAAGTGATATCCCTTTTGAAGACGGAAGCATTACGGTAACCATTAGTGATGAACTCGGTAAAATTCAGATTAACAGCCTGGTTCAGTTTCCAGATGGACGGAGCTTTAATGAATCCCAAAGAATTATGTGGGAGCGATTTTTAAGCCTTTTAATATATCAAAGCGAAGCGATTGAAGATATGGAACCGATGATGATCATCAACTCGATCAAAGATTGGCTCGATTCCGGGGATGATGATGCCATCACAGGTCTGAGTGGCGCGGAATCAGACTATTATCAGGATCTTGCCCCTCCATACAACTGCAAAAACGGTCCGTTCACCCACATTGGTGAGCTTGTTCTTGTTAAAGGGATTACACCGGAGCTTTTTCAGGGAGCAGGAGGGGTAGAAGGACTCTTTAGATATCTAACAGTCTTTGGTATGACCAAATCCCAGAATAATTCCTTTACATATGAAGGGAAAGTAAATATCAATACCGCAGATCTACCGACCCTTGTCGCAATTTTGCCTTCAGGGAATGAAGACCTTGCACAGGCCATTTACGATTACCGCAAGGAGACTTCTGAGTCCGGATATATCCATGACCTTTCAAGTCCTACCTGGTATAAGAACGTCCCGGGTATGGGCGACAATAAAATCGATCCAAATCTCATCACGACTTCCAGCGATTTTTTTCGAATCGAGTCGGTTGCAACGTTAAAGGAAATAAAGATAATGATAACAGCGGTGGTAAAAAGAGAAAATAATACAAAAACTGGAAAATGGAAATGCAACGTCTTGCGATGGGAAATAGAGTAAAAATTATTTTAAAAGTGATAGAAATTAGATACATTCTTTGTGCATTTTTCCGATTAAAATAATAGAGGAAGAGACAGCGCTTGACAAATTGACCATAACTTACTATAATTACACTTTTTTTAATTAAAAGAAAACCATGAGCAGAAAGATCCTTGGACTAGATATTCGGCATGATGCCGTATCAGCGGTTCTCGTCGACAGCGGCATTAAGGGAACAGTCATAGAAGCCCATATGCATGTTCCGTTACCCGACCGAAAAGCAGGTGAAAACGGTTTGGCCGCTTCACTTGAAACCATTGTGCAAAAAATGGATACATCCGGTTCTATCTGTGTGGCGTCCTTTCCTGCTGATGAGATATCCTACAGAAATATTCAAGTTCCGTTTAAGGGACAAAAAAAAATTAAAAAGATACTGCCATATGAACTAGAGCCAACCCTCCCGTTTCCGGTAGAAGACCTCATCATCGATTTTGTTTCTTTAGAAATACCTGACAATTTAAATACTAAAAACCTTATCACCGCTTCAGTGGAAAAATCGAAGCTCCACTCTTATCTGGATACGCTTGCCACGTTTAATATAGAACCCGAGATTGTTACCGTCGGAGGGTATCAAACAGCACTCTGCCTTGCCAATTTTTTAGATAGCCAAAAAAACTGGCTCCTTATCGATATTAACAAAAGTAAAGGCACGATATTTATCATTTTCTCCGGCAGGACTTGCCTGATACGTTCTTTCCCAATCGGTTCAACTGTCCGTTCATATAAGATACGATCGCTTTGCAGCAACATATGGAAAACCCTTATTGCATTCGAAAAGATCATTGGATTTGATTTTAAGCCGGACGGGGGATTTATTACAGGGTTCGGGATTGATGATCTGGGTTTTGATCAGGATATGGAACAGGCCTTAGGATTTCCAATCGAACGGGCGCACATTTTACGATACACCCAGTTAATAAAAGAACAATTTGTGCCCCAATCCTACACCCCTTATTTGATGGACAATGCGCTTTCACTGGCACTTACAGAGATTGAAGGGGCAAAAGGCTTCAATTTTCGGAAAGGTCCTTTTGCTTCAAAAAAATTCTGGGAGGAAAATAAAAAAAGCCTGATTCAAACCGGCGTTTTTTTTATTCTGGTCCTGGCATTAGGGTTCTTTAATGTCTTTCTTGATTCGTACTTTATGGAAAAAAGATTGGCCCGCCTCGATCATCAGATAACAGGTATCTTTACTTCGACATTCCCGGAGGTCAAAAAGATTGTCGATCCAATTCAGCAGATGCGGATAAAAATTCAGGATTCAAGGGCAAAAGCACTGTTGCCGGGAGAAACCGAAAAACAAGTCCGGGCCATAGATATTCTAAACACCATTAGCAAGCAGATACCCGAGGATATGGATGTTACCTTTACACGCCTTGTAATGGGATCGGAAAGTATCATTATTTCGGGGAATACAGATACATTCAATTCTGTGAACACCATAAAGAGTAAGCTGGAACAGTCTGAATTTTTTAAAAAAATAGTTATCAGCGCTGCCAACATCGATAAGTTCGATAAACGAGTGCGTTTCAAACTAAAGCTGAACTTGTAAGGACTCTGATAGAATCGAGACAAATAAAAAGTATTTTCTTTTTAATCTTGAGCAGAGCCACATTAGATGACAACCGATTTGTTTTTAGATTAACATTCATTATTCCATAATGATAACTTTGTAAGTTTAAGGTGTTATCAACAACAGATGGCATTTATGGCAAGAAAACTGACCAAAAGAGAGAAATACTCAATCTATGCCCTATCAAGTGTTATCCTCTTATTTATTGTAATTCAATTTTTTGTTTTTCCATCTATTGACAAGAGGAAACGCCTGAAAAGAGCCCTTCAGGTAAAAGCGGACGCGCTTGAAAACATGATCGCTCTTAAATCCGAATACGGCGAAATTGAAAAAAGAAAACAGTTGTCAAGAGTGCGTTTTGAGAACAGAGAAAAAGGTTTTACGCTCTTTTCCTTCCTCGATCGGCTAACGGGTGAAGCAAGGATAAAAGAACGTGTAACCTATATGAAACCTTCAACAACTGCTCAGAAAAACAGTGCATATAAAATCTCTCAGGTTGAAATGAAACTCCAGGGTTTAACCTTACAGCAGTTGACCACTTACCTGCACATGGTCGAAACATCAAAAAATATGGTTTATCTCAAGAGACTTTCAATTTCAAAGACAGGCAAACCAGAAGGATTTGTCGATGCTGTCTTGCAGGTTGAAACGGTTGAAAAATAACGATGAATAATACCAGAAAACGGCTGCTGTATTCTGTATATGTCCTTGCAGTTGCAGTATTTTTCATTTATTATCTGTTTCCGTCAGATACAGTAAAAAACTATGTAACGTCTAATTTCAGCACGGTCAGTTCCGATATAAAAATTACCATTGATCATGTAAGACCGGCTTTCCCGCCAGGTTTGAAGCTATATAAAGTAACCCTTTATCACATGAACAACGCTTTATTTAAAGCTGAGAAGCTCAAAGTCGTACCAAAGCTTTTGTCACTTTTTCGTTCCAGGGTCGTTTTTTTTTTCAAAGGCAGCGCTTTTGATGGTGTTCTAGAAGGCAGAGGAGAGTTCAAAAAAAACAGGCCGGCCCAACATGTTATTGTTGAAGGAAAACTTTACGATATTAACATAAAAGAAATATCTGCCGTTAAACAGTTTATCGGCCGTAATTTAACCGGAATACTTGAAGGGAACTTTACATACCGCAGCGGTGAAAAATTTGGAGAGGATCTGGAGGCCAGATTTATCATTTCAGACGGTGAATTAGAACTTTTAATGCCTGTTTTGAAGCTGGGGAACATACTTTTCAACAGGGTTGAAGCCGATCTGAGAATGAAAAATCAAAGGTTTAAAATTAAACGATGCACCATAAAGGGAGATCAACTGGATGGCAGCATTTCCGGCTTTGTCAATTTAAGGGAGCCTCCGGGACAAAGTGGTTTAAGACTTTCAGGAGTCATTAAACCAAACCAAGCGTTTATTTCAAAGTTGGCAGGAGATCTTCCGGCGAATATATTGCCCAAAGAGATCGTTCGAAAAAGAGTGGTTCGAATCAGAATTTATGGTACACTGGACGAACCCCGTTTCTTTTTTAACTGACCCGCAATTTACGAATTTCGGTTTTAATGGTCCCGTTAAAATATGAATTCGATTTTTATAAATTTATCACCATTCTGATCATGAAACGATATCTTACACTTTTGAATATTTTGCTAATTACAGGCGCTGTTTTTTTTATCGTAAAGGCGTTTTATAAAGTCGCAACAGCCAATGTCGATTCAGGTCATCCCTTAAAAGCAAATGCCAGACATATCGTCCCCCATGAAGATGAAACCCAACGCGCATTGTCTTATTACAGCGCCATCAATGAACGTAATCTTTTCAAAACAAAAACAGGGACCGGCGGTCGGTCCGAAAAGCTCGATATTGAAACCCTTAAACCGACAGATCTAAAGCTGAAGCTTTTGGGGACGATTACAGGTAGCGAGAAAAACGAAAAAGAAGCCTATGCCGTCATTGAAGATACGACTGTAAAACAACAGGATTTATATCGAATCGGTGACACCATCCAAAATGCTACGCTTAAAATTATTTTAAGAGAAAAGGTTGTTCTTCGTGTCAACGGCAAAGATGAAGTCCTCGGGATTGAGAAACCTCGCGAAGGTCAAGAAGTAAAGACAACTTCCGGGAAACTACGTGAAGCAAGTTCTCAAAATATATCCGTAAAACGTTCCCAGATAGATACAGCCATTAAAGACGTAAACACGCTTATGAAACAGATCAGAATACAGCCACATTTTAAAAATGGAAAACCTGACGGCCTCCGTTTGACAGGAATCAGACCAAACTCCATCTTTTATAAAATGGGATTAAAAAGCGGAGATATCATTATGGGGGTGGATGGCAAAGATATTGAGTCTGTTGACGATGCCTTTAAGTTTTATCAAAACCTGCAGTCGTCTTCCAAGGTGCAGCTTCAGGTTAAACGAAGAGGCCGGCTGAAAACCATAGATTATAGTATTGAATAAGTGATAAATGTATGATAATATGAAAAATGTTATAAGCGGGATGTTTAAAATCCGTAAATACACATGTTTTGATGAATTCGTGAAAAAGACGAATCCGTAGGGTGCTTGGCGTTTTTAGTATATCGTTTTCTTGGAAGACATGTTGGTATGCAAGCGATTTAACTTGCTGAAAATTGGACACTTTTAAAACAGGTTGTTTGCTTGTTTTTTTTTTAACTAAAATGTTTTAGCCTAAGCGTGTAAAAATAAAATTAGATATCAAAAACACGATAGTATCGTCCACAAATGAAATCACACAAACTCGATTCAAAAATTCTTAGATACGTATTTGTCCTCTTTGTTCTGATATTGACTGTGCATCTGCCCGTTGATGTTCAGGCTCAAGCTCCTGGAAAGACCGCCAAACCACCAAAAGATAAAAAAATAGCACAGGGAACCCAGGAATTGGAACGATTTATTTCAATAGATTTCAACAATGTGGATATTAATGTTTTTATAAAATTTATCAGTGAATTGACGTCAAGAAATTTTGTTGTTGATCAGCGTGTAAGAGGAAAAGTAACGATAATTTCTCCCAGCAGAATTTCTGTGAAAGAAGCTTACAAGGTTTTTGAATCTGTTCTGGAAGTCCATGGATATACCACCATAAAAGCCGGAGAAGTGACCAAAATCGTCCCGGCTCCTGATGCACGATCAAAAAACATTGAAACACGGCTTAAAGAAGAAGCTGCCTCTCCTGAAGATCGGGTGGTCACGCAATTGATACCTTTAAAATATGCAAGCTCTACTGAAATCAAAAAGCTATTTGCGCCATTGGTTTCCAAAAGCAGTGTGATCCTGGCCTATTCACCGACGAACATGCTGATCATAACAGATGTATATTCAAATATAAAACGGTTACTTCGAATCCTGAATGCCATTGATGTGAGCGGCATGGGACAGGAGCTTTCCGTAATTCCACTCGAGTATGCTGATGCTGAAAAATTTGTCAAGATTCTTGATTCTGTTTTCCGGGCAGACAGAAGATCTAAAGCGAAAGGCGAGTTGTTGGGTGCCCAATTTGTGGCCGATGAGCGGACCAATGCGATTATCGTAATGGCCAACGAAGTGGAAACTTTAAGGATCAAAAGGCTGATAAACATGCTGGACAGGGAAACACCCCGAGGGAAGGAGAAAATCCACGTTTATTATCTTGAAAACGCCAATGCTGAAGACCTGGCCAAAGTCTTACAGGAACTGCCGACGAAAAAGAGCAAAACACCCGGAAAAGCAAAAGCCCCGTTTGTTTCGGAAGAGGTTAAAATAACCGCCGATAAAGCCACCAACAGTATGATTATCATGGCAGGCAAGGAGGATTATCAAGTTCTGGACGAGATCATCAAAAAACTGGATGTTCCAAGGTCCATGGTCTATATTGAGAGTCTTATCATGGAAGTGAATGTAAACAAGGCGTTTAATCTGGGTGTCCAATGGCAAGCCGGGGGCACAACCAAAGTCGACAATAAAGATGCGGCATTTGGCGGTGGATTCAGGCCGGAGAGCAGTATTGTGGCAACGCCTTTAACTACATTGCCGTCTCCGGAGGGTTTTTCTTTGGGAATATTCAGCGAAGCGATTACCATTGGCGGCATCACCTTCCCCAACCTTTATGCAATCGTAAATGCCTATCAAAAGGATAAAGATGTTCATATTCTTTCTACACCTCAGATTCTGACCACAGACAATGAGGAAGCAAATATTACAGTGGGTAAGAATATTCCGTTCCAGACCCGATCGGCCGCTGCCACCGAAAGCATAGTTGATCAATACAGTTACTATGAATACAAGGATGTAGGCATAACCTTGAAGATTACCCCTCAAATCAGCCATGATCGCTTGGTTCGACTCAATATTTCTCTGGAATCGAACAAACTCGATGAACAAACCACTACTTCCGCCGATCGTCCAACAACATTTACGCGAACCATCGATACAACGGTGATTGTAAAAGACGGAAATACGGTTGTCATCGGCGGGCTTATTGATGACAGCTCTTCGGAATCAATATATGCGGTCCCCTGCCTGGGAGATATCCCTATGCTCGGTCACCTGTTCAAGACGACGTCAAGGGGAGGAGATAAAACGAATCTTTTTGTGTTTATCAAACCCCGCGTCGTTGAAAATCCTGCTGAAGCAAAAGCGATATTAGACAGTAAAAAAGACCAGGTTGACCAGATCAAAGAGGGAAAAATCAAAATGTACGAAAGTCTAGATATACTAGAATAACTGAACATGATTCCAAACCAAAAAAGTAAGCTTTTATTTGCCATTATTTGGAAATAAACAGGCCGTAGAACAGCATGCAAAAAGACCTTTACCGGATATTCAAAGAGAACCTCAACATTTCAGAAGAAGATCTAAAAGAGGCTCAACGGATAAAAACTGAAAAAGGGGGCGATTTCGGAGAAATACTCGTCACAAAAAAGATGATTACCGAAAGACAGCTCCTTGAAGCTTTAGGCATTCAATATGATATTCCTTTTTGGCCTGAACTGTCCCTTGAAAAATGTTCAACCGATTTTACCAGCCAGGTCCCAATTCAATTTTTAAAAAAATACATCATGGTTCCCCTCATCACCGAAACTCAAGCTCCGGGGATTGAAAGAAATCTGAATGATAAGGATTGGCAGAATTCAAGGGAAGATTTTGTCGAATATGGATCGGTCATCGCCGTAAATGACCCTGCCTGTATACAGCCCATGGACGACCTGGTCAGGATGCTTGGATACAACGACGTTAAACTTGTTCTTTCAACAAAGGACGCAATTCTATTTGCCATCAATATATCCTATGATCTCAGCAGGGACTCTGCCGAACAGCTTGTCCAGGATATGGAAGAAAACGGCAGTGCCATTATCAGTGAAATAGAAGAAAAGGCGGATTTGTTGGATGACATCAGCGATGCACCGGTCATAAAACTTGCGAACCATATTATTTCCCAATCCGTGAAAGCACGGGCAAGCGATATTCACATCGAACCTTACCAGGACAGTTTCAAAGTGCGCTATCGTGTTGACGGTATTCTGTATGACCTCCTGTCTCCTCCGAAGTGGGTTCAACTGGCGCTTATTTCTAGAATTAAAGTCATGGCCAAAATGAACATCGCGGAAAAACGTCTTCCTCAGGACGGCCGTTTGGATGTAAAAATCGGGAATCAGGAGATTGATGTGCGAGTCTCCACTATCCCGACGGCCTTTGGAGAACGTGTGGTGCTCAGACTTCTTGACAAATCGGGCTCCTTAATATCCCTTTCGGATCTCGGGCTTGATTCCGACAAATTGGATCAGGTTGAAAACCTTGTCAGATCTCCCAATGGTATTATCCTTGTAACCGGACCCACGGGCAGTGGTAAGACCACGACCCTCTACGCCATCCTGTCATCCATCAATATACCGGATATTAATATTATCACCATCGAGGACCCCATTGAATACCAGATCCAAGGAATCAACCAGATCCAAGTCAACCCAAAGATAAATCTTACCTTTGCCAGCGGTCTTAGATCGATTGTCAGACAGGACCCTGACGTTATTCTGGTCGGCGAAATACGGGATCGGGAGACCGCCGAAATTGCCGTTCAGTCAGCACTGACGGGGCATCTTGTTTTTTCCACACTTCATACCAACGATTCTGCAAGCGCCATCACACGGTTAGTGGACATCGGGGTTGAACCCTTTCTGATTTCATCATCCATCCTGGCTGTTGTTGCCCAGAGGCTGGTCCGGGTGCTGTGCAAAGATTGCAAAGAGGCTTACACACCCGATGAAGGGGCGCTTAGAAGCATAGGGATGACCCATGATCAGTTTAAAGAAGCGGTCATTTACAAGGCAACAGGATGTGAAAACTGTTTTCATACAGGCTACAAGGGACGGACAGGTATTTTTGAAATGATGATTTTAGATTCCGGTTTAAAAAGCCTTTTTCTTAAGACCTATGATTCGAACCAGATCAAGAATGAAGCGATGCGTCGGAATATGCTCACCCTGCGTCAGGACGGTGTTCAAAAGGTGTTAAACGGCATTTCCACAATAGAAGAGGTACTCAGGGTTACTCAGAAATAAGCAATGAAAAAGACATGGGGTTTCATCATTTTTTTAATCATTTTAGACGTATTATGGGTTAGTGCCTTTGCCGGACAGGATATGAAACTTGATGATAATCCAAAAGTTTCGAATAAGGCCGAAGAAAAACATGGAGATACCCTTTTTTATCCCATCAAATTTTATAGAGATTATATTTCAAGTGCTGACGGTAATCGCTGTCCTATGCATCCGACATGTTCACAATACTGTATCGAAGCGTTCAAAAAACATGGCCACCTATTGGCCTGGATTATGTGTTCGGACCGTCTCATGCGTTGCGGTCGAGATGAGACAAAATTATCGGATCCGGTCTGGATAGACAGAGTGAAGCGCAGCTATGATCCTGTAAGTAATAACGATTTCTGGCGGCAGTAATCAACATGCAGATCCGAAACACTTATTCTGTTTATCTGTTCTTCGTGCGCTTTAGCATATTTTTTATTTTTATCACCCCTTCCGTATCTTTTGCCGGTTCCAGTTCCCAATCCGTTTCCAAACCTTTCGTTATCCTCAGCCCGGATAAACAGTTCAATTATGCACAAGTCCTTTTTTCAACCAAAGATTATTTGACGGCTGTAAGTGAATATAAGCGATTTATCCATTTTTTCCCCGAAGATGAAAGGGTAGAACTGGCAATGTTCCGAATCGGCATGTCCTATTATCTTGGAAAACATTTTAACGAGGCCGTCAGCGCCTTTAAAAAAATAACAGTTCAATATTTTGAAACCGAGTATTCTATAAAATCGTATTTTAAAATCAGTGAAGCCTACATAAACCTCAGGTCCTTTGATCTCGCCATAATCAATCTTAACAATCTTGTTACCATCACCCATGATGAGGATATAAGGGATGAAGCCTTTTACAGGATGGGGTGGATTTATATCGAAACGGCAGACTGGGACCAAGCAAAGCGCTCTTTTTCAAAAATTAGCGCCAAGAATAGACATAAATACAAACTTGAAAGACTCGCCGCTGAGCTTGACAAGGAAGCATCAATTCCCCAAAAAAACCCGAATCTGGCGGGATTTTTATCGATCCTTCCAGGGGCAGGGTATTTTTACTGTGAAAGATATCAGGACGCCCTGATCGCTTTTTTATTGAATGGGGGGCTGATATATGCCGCCTATGAATCTTTTGATGAAGGGCATAATGCATTAGGCGGCGTCATTACGTTTGTTGGGTTCGGTTTCTATACCGGAAACATATACGGTGCTATAACAAGTGCCCACAAATTCAATCGAAAAAAAAACAGTCAGTTTATTTACAAATTAAAAAATAATGCTCAGGTTAACCTTTCGGCGAATTTGGA
Organism: Desulfobacterales bacterium; assembly: GCA_041548585.1. Classification (GTDB taxonomy): domain Bacteria; phylum Desulfobacterota; class Desulfobacteria; order Desulfobacterales; family UBA11574; genus UBA11574. Next base: position 16,065 of record JBFESJ010000009.1, read on the forward strand.
AAAAAAGGGTGTTTGCCTTTCTTTACGATTTTCCTTTTAATCCGGCTTTGGCATGAACAGAATTAACCTCCCGAGAATCATCTCAAATTTCATATTGGCTTGGCTTTATGAAATAACGAGGTCGACAAACATTCAGGTGATTTCCGCTTGCGGCGTGAACTATCTGGATGCGTTTTGTTTCAAAAGGCTTAATGGATATGAAATTTCTATTTTTAGAACCTTTTTTTGGCGGATCGCACCGGGATTTTGCCCAAGGACTGGTTGCACACTCTAAACACAGAATCGATCTCGTTACGCTGCCTGCCCGTTTCTGGAAATGGCGGATGCGGGGAGCGGCCTTATACTTTGTAAAAAAGATCACCTCCCTTGAAGACTACAACGGATTGATTACCACCGACCTTATGAGCCTGTCGGATTTTAAAGCGCTATGTGGCCCCTTTTGTCCGCCGTCAATGGTCTATTTTCACGAGAATCAACTGACCTATCCTTTGGCACCCGGTGAAAGCAGGGATTTTCAGTTTGGATTCACAGATATTACCACTGCTTTGGTGGCGGATCGAATACGCTTTAATTCTCAAACCCATTTTGACGCCTTTTTCTCAACGCTGCCCGGTTTTTTAAATATGATGCCCGAATACCAACCGAAATGGGTCGTCGATGAAATACGGCGTAAAGCCGATGTCCTCTATCCGGGATGTCATTTTTCTGCTGAAAAAGCCTTACCGGCATACCGTTTTCCCAAACCCGATTTGCCGCCGCTGATCATCTGGAATCACCGCTGGGAGTTTGATAAAAATCCGGAAGTTTTTTTTAATGCGCTTGATAAGGTTCTTGAACGGGGTCTGAATTTCCGCCTTGCGCTTTTGGGAGAAAACTTCCAGATAGTCCCGAAAGCGTTTGTCGCCGCCCGGGAGCGTTTTCAAGATCGGATTGTATGGTACGGCTATGAACCCTCCAGGGAAAAATATCGTAATTGGCTTATTCAGGGGACGATCGTCATCAGCACGGCAAACCAGGAAAATTTCGGTATTTCAGTGGTTGAAGCCATCCGTTACGGTTGTATCCCGCTTTTGCCGGATCGGCTCTCGTATCCTGAAATCATTCCGAAGGTATTCCATACGGATGTTCTCTATAAAGATGACACGGAACTGGTTGAGAAATTGTGTTTTTGTATTTTAAATTATTCAAAATTTAAAGAAAAACAACACCGTCTCTCCGAAGCCATGGGGCGGTTTGCATGGGAAAATCTTATTGATCAATATGATACGATACTGGAAGACCTGGCCGTGCAATGAAAAGGGTTGGGATTCGGCACCGCTCAAATGGTTCACGCTTTTTAAAAAATATTACCCATCCCTGTGATAGATAACTTTTTAAGCGGGTGCGAAACTTGAGTGATGATATACGTGTTTTAAATTTTATAATCGACCTATAGCAATGGTTCTATCGCATAATGCGGTATATTTTTCCGGGGAACGGTTTCCCCAAGAAATTCTCCAGCCTGGATGAACACCGAGCAACTGCTCCGATGTCTATTCCGGTTTCGATTTTCAGGGATTCCATGAGATAAGCGGTATCTTCTGTTGCAATGTTTCCTGCAGCACCGGGGATAAAAGGGCATCCCCCCATTCCTGCCAGGGCTGTATCAAAATGTGTTATCCCGCATGCCATTGCAGTGGTTACATTGACCAGACCCAGACCGCGGGTATCGTGCAGGTGCAATACAATCGGCGTGTTAACGGCCATGGGTATAAGGTTTTCCATAAGACTTGTTATGTGAACCGGGGTTGCCGTCCCTGTCGTATCTGAAACGGCGATCATATCGACGCCCCAATCCAAAAAGTATTGCGTCATTTCCAAAATACGCGATTGAGGTATTTCGCCTTCAAATACACATCCGAATGCACATTGGATTCCGGCACGAATATGCATGTTGTAATTCTGGGCAAGACGTACCATCATTTTTCCCTTTTCAAAAGCCTGTTCAAACGTCATACCGGAATTTTTACGGCTGTGGGTGTCGCTGGCTGATATGGAAATTTCGATGTGGGTGAGACCGGTCGAATGGGCACGTTCCACGCCCATCGGGTTAAGGGCAAGGCCCCTGTAAGTGACACCTTTCTTTTTTGAAAGATGACGCAGCAATTTTTCGGCATCTGCCATCTGCGGGACACGTCGGGGGTGAACAAAGGAAGCAACCTGAATCTCTTTTAGGCCTGCATTCACTAAACCGGTGATAATTTCAATCTTGAGATCCAAAGGAATGATCCGGGTTTCAAACTGAAAGCCATCTCTGGGTCCCACTTCGATAAGTGTTACTTTTTCCGGGAAATTCATATCCATACATTTAAAATCGATTCGACATTCGTCTGTTATTTCTGACAGCCCCTTAGCCACTCACAAAGTACACGCCTTTCAAAAAAATCATCCATTTCTCTGATAACTAACGTTTTAAAATAAAATCGCCCTGACCATTCATGTCATTGGTATTTTGAGATTAACAATTGAACCCGCAAAGTGCAACGCCAAAAAAATACGTTTCATAAGGCTATTTGGGCTACAGCCTGTTTGGTACCGCAACCCAAAATTCGCTTCTTGATTTTTCATGTTGAGTTTCAATGGATAAAGCGCTAAAACCAACAGAAACAACATTTTAGGAGTTTTATGAGACCGCTGGACAATTCTTCGCCATTGAGCATCTGCCTGTTAAGTTACAGGAGCCATCCTCACTGCGGCGGGCAGGGGGTTTATGTGAATCATTTGAGCAAAGCCCTCGAGGATTTGGGGCATCACGTTGATGTGGTCTCAGGGCTGCCCGCTCCCCGGCTCGATGAAAAAATAAATCTTTTTCAGCTTCCAGGGTTAGATCTTTATAACCCTGCCGACCCTTTCAGGATGCCTTCTTTTAAACAACTCTCAGATCCCGTCAACCTTTTGGAGTGGCTGGGCGTTTCCACCATGGGATTCCCGGAGCCGTATACATTTGGGATCAGGGCGTATAGGTTTTTAAAGAAAAGACCATTTAAATACGACATTGTTCACGACAATCAAAGCATTTCATATGGCGTAAGGTCCATTAAGAGATTTTTTCCAACCATCGCTACGATTCATCACCCGATAACGGTAGACCGGGACCTGGCCGTAAAAGCTGCTTCGTCGTTCTGGAAAAAACTCCAACAATTGAGGTGGTATTCTTTCATCGGTATGCAAAAAAGAGTGGCTAGAACCTTATCGAACATCATCACGGTTTCAAAATGTTCGATGCACGACATCAGTCGGGATTTTAATATACCGCTACAACGATTCAACGTCATTCCCAATGGAATCGATACAGATCTGTTTTACCCGATTCCCGAGGTCAAAAGAGAAAAGAATCGTATCATTGTCACCAGTAGTGCCGAGACGCCTTTAAAAGGGCTCAACTATCTGCTGGAGGCGGTGGCTGAAATCTCCATTGCCCGCAAAATCAAACTTGTTGTTGTCGGTACGCTGAGAGAAAACGGTGATATCGAAAAACTCATAACAAAACTGGGCATAAGGGAATGTGTGACATTTACGGGTCGCATCGAAAATGATGCCTTTGTTCAACAATATGCAAAGGCGTCCCTTGCAATTGTTCCGTCCGTATATGAGGGGTTTGGTTTCCCGGCCGGTGAGGCCATGGCATGCGGCCTTCCGGTTATCAGCACCACAGGAGGGGCATTACCCGAGGTGGTGGGGGATACCGGAATACTGGTTCCACCCGCAAATCCTAAAGCACTGGCCAATGCTATCCTGAGACTGATCGATGATCCTGAACTGGCAAAAAACATGGGGCGTGACGGTTATAAAAGGGTTCGAGATCACTTTACATGGAAAAGGGCGGCAGAAATGACTGTTAAGGCTTACAGGGAGACCATTCGTGATTACCGTCGACTTTAATCGGCTTTGTAGGTCTGCCCCGAGCCGTTTGGCCGGCTGTCGGATATTGGATATCGGGTGCGGAACAGGACGACACACCTGTGCTGCTTTTAGATTGCCTAAAGTGGTTGCTGTGGGCATAGACATTAATTTTGATGATGTTGTTAAGGCAAAAGACAGGCTGAAAACGCATAAAAAACTTGGAGACCATGACGACGGTGAATCTGGGGTTTCTGTTGCCGATATCTGTGCGCTTCCTTTTAGGGATAATTTTTTTGATCTTGTGATTTGTTCAGAGGTGCTGGAACACATTCAAGACCACAAGACCGCAATCTCAGAAACTGTCAGGGTCTTAAAGACGGGTCAGAACCTTGTTGTCAGTGTACCGCGATATTTGCCGGAGCGAATCTGCTGGGTACTTTCCGACAATTACCACAATACCCGTAACGGACACGTTCGCATATTTAAAAAGAAAGCGCTGGTAGATCTTTTGGAAAGTTCGGGTCTAATAAAATGGGGACTTCATTTCGCCCATAGCCTTCATACACCTTACTGGTGGCTCAAGTGTCTTGTTGGCCCGGAACGTGAAGATTGCTGGCTGGTGAATCAGTATCACCGTTTTCTGGTCTGGGATATGATGAAAAAACCTTGGATTACCCGCTTTCTGGATCGCCTGCTTAATCCTTTTCTGGGAAAGAGCATTGTTCTTTATCTGAGGAAGGGTGAAAACAAAAATTTATCTTAAGCGTTTCAGGGAAAGCACCGCAGGGCATACGTTTTAGCACCCCTAAAGTTTTGATCATGGGCAGTACTTTGAAAAGGCCCGATGCGACGGCCAGTTTGTAAATATGATAGGGTGCCTGGCCCCCCTTTTCAGGATCTTTAAAAATATCGTGGATCAGTAAATAACCGTTCGGTATGATGTGTCCGGCCCATGCGTTGTAATCTGTGTATGCTGCTTCATAAGAATGGCCGCCGTCAATAAAAACCAGGCTAAGCGGCGTTGCCCATAAGCGTGCAGCGACCTCAGATCTACACACCATGGGGACTACCGTATCCAGTAAATCCGCCGCTTCAACCGTCTTTCTGAACGCTTGAAATGTATCCACGCGGGAGGCTTCAGGGTCGAAAAGTTCGGGGTCGAAATATTCTTCTCCGGGCTGCTGCTCCTCGGAACCTCTGTGGTGATCGATGGAGAAAAGTATGCCTTTATTTTTCTTGCAGGCCGAACCTATATAGACCGTGGATTTACCGCAGTAACTTCCGATTTCCAGGCAGGGGCCATATCGGCTGGCTTCCAGTGCGACTTCATATAAGGCCTTTCCTTCATGGACGTCCAGAAAGCCTTTAACGGTATTTAACAGTTTTTCATCCAGCTTCATATCCAGATCATATAAACATCGTTCGGTTAGACTGGAACTAAAAATTATTTTGCTATAAAAAGGCCCCTCAAAAATTTTCATGTAATTTTCGGGCTAAGGAATTTCTTCATACCCTTTAACCAGAACTTCTCTGGGTTTTGCACCGTCCGATGGACCGACAATTCCTTCTTTTTCCATCATTTCAATAATACGGGCGGCCCTATTGTAGCCGATACGCAAATGGCGTTGAATCATGGATATAGAAGCCTGTCCCATTTTTGTAATGAGGGCTACGGCATCATCATATCTTTCGTCATATTCTATTGTATCAGATTCATTCTCTTCCTTTGGCGGCGCTTTTAGGATGGTTTTGTCGTATTCAGGTGTTTTTTGCTGTTTCAAAAACCCGATGATTCTTGAAAGTTCATCCTCGGAAATAAAAGCGCCATGGATGCGCTGAAGCTTAGCGGTACCCGGCGGCAGAAAAAGCATGTCTCCGTTTCCTAAAAGGTTTTCTGCACCATTCGTATCGATGATGGTCCTGGAATCGGTTTTTGAAGATACCTGAAACGTAAGGCGTGTTGGGAAATTGGCTTTTATAATTCCGGTGAGCACGTCCACAGAAGGCCGTTGGGTGGCCAGTATCAAATGAATACCCGCGGCTCTTGCCATCTGGGCAAGACGCGTCAGGGCGACTTCCACGTTCCTTGAGGCTGCCAGCATAAGATCGGCAAGTTCATCGATGACAATGACAATATATTGCAGTTTTTCCAATGCCTGGCCTTCGTTTAAATTCTTCTCCTTTTCGATTTTCTGGTTATACTGTCTTACATGTCTGGATTTCTTTTCCGACAGGAGTTCATACCTTCTTTCCATCTCGCGTACAGCCCAGAAAAGGGCATTGGTTGCTTTATTTATATCGGTCACGACCGGTGTAATAAGGTGCGGTATCCCGTCATAACTTGAAAGTTCAATTCTTTTGGGATCAATCATAATGAGCTTTACTTCATCTGGGGTCGATTTATACAATAGGCTACAAATCATGGCGTTCAGGGCCACACTTTTGCCGGTTCCGGTGGCTCCGGCAATGAGAAGATGCGGCATCTTGTCGAGTTCCGCCACCACAGGGTTCCCGACAATATCCCTGCCGAGACAGATGGTGAGTTTGGATTTCGATTTTTCAAAGGCACTTGAAGCAACGAGCCCTCTGAATCTTACAATCTCTCTGGTGGTATTGGGAAGCTCGATTCCGATAACAGCTTTTCCGGGAATCGGCGCAACAATTCGGATGCTTGTGGCTCTAAGTGCCAGCGCAAGATCGTCGGAAAGGTTGACGATTTTGTTTATTTTAATTCCCGGAGCAGGTTCATATTCAAAGGTTGTGATAACAGGACCGGGTGATACTGCCACCACCTTTCCCCTGACATTAAAATCGTCAAGCTTCTTTTCCAGGAGTTTCGACTGCATATTTAGATTTTCATCATCCGCAGGTGAAAGTTCCTCCTTATATTTTTCCAACAGATTGATGGAAGGGAGCTGAAATCCTTTTCCGCTATGCATAAAGTCAAATACTTCCTGCCGTGGAGCGGGAGCTTCCTTTATCGGCCGAGGTTTGGGAGATTTGATTTCTATTTTTCGCTCCTGCTTGGCTCTCGGGTCTTTTTTGATTTTTGAATGCTTTTTTGATTTTTCCCGTTGTTCTTTCCATTTGACAAATAGGGTCTTAAATCGATCTGCAGAAAAGCGGACGGTTTGCCAAAGCCGTTCAGCAAATCGTATCAGGGAAAAACCGGTGGCAAGAATTAGACCGATGATCCACAAAAGGACCAGAATAATGGCTCCACCCATGACATTTGAATATTTTACGAGAAATGATTTTAGTGGGATTCCAATAATGCCTCCGGAAGAAAACTTACTCCCAAAAATAATGATATGGTTGTGGTTGAGTGCCAACAAGCTTCCTGTGGTGATCATCAGAATGATTCCACCGATAATGGTCAAAATGATCGCTTTGCCGGAATGACCGCCAAAAAAGTGAATGCTCGTAAGAAGGAGCAAAATCGGAATCCAGAATGCCCCAAGCCCGAACAAGCCGATGAGAATGCCCGCCAGATGGGCACCAAATAAACCAAAAAAATTATGGATGTGTCCGGCAGCCCGGGCATTATTGATCGAGGGATCGGCCGGACTGTATGACAGAAGACTGATCAGCGTTAAAATAACGAGAAAAAAAAGTAAAATCCCAGTGATTTCTCTACGCATCATTTTCCACTTCTCTAATCGTTTTACGGCAAAAGACTCAAAAATCGCACACCGGAAGGTTTTGAAATGACGTCTACACTTCCAGAATAAACGGGAGTATAACCGGTCGGCGTTTGATGGTAAAGGAAAAATATTTCCTCAGGGCTTTTGGTATTTTTGACCGGATCTTGCTGGCGCGCTCCGGTACTTCAGGGCCTATTTCTTCCACGATCTCGAGAATAATACACTTGGCATCTTCCAAAAGATGGCCTGTTTCGGTTTCAAACACAAAACCCCGTGAAACGATTTCAGGCCCAAAAACAACAATTCCGGTCTCTTCATCAAAGGCCATGTTCACCACAACCAATCCATCTTCTGAGAGATCTCGTCTTTCCTTGAGCACACTTCTTCCAACATCTCCGATACCCTTACCGTCGATAAGCACCCGGCCGGTCATAACACTGTCTTGAACTCTGCTGCCATTTTCATCAAACTCTATGATCTGTCCGTTTTCAGCAAGGAGAATGTTTTCTGATGCAATGCCCACTTGCTTTGCCAATCGAGAATGTAGCACCAGATGCCGGTATTCTCCGTGAATGGGAATAAAATATTTGGGTCTGGTCAGGTTGATCATCAACTTTAACTCTTCCTGAAAAGCATGGCCCGAGACATGAATCTGTGAAATCTTTTCATAAATAACGTCCGCCCCTCTTCTGTATAGGTCATTGATGATTTTAGTAATGGCTCTTTCATTCCCGGGTATAAATTTTGAAGAAAGAATGACCGTATCTTCTTTTTTGATCTTTATCTGCTTGTGTGTTCCTGCCGCCATGCGAGCAAGGGCCGCCATGGGCTCTCCCTGACTGCCGGTTGTTATAATCATGATCTCTTCATCAGGGAATTCACGGATCTGATCAATGCCGATTTCCATCTCTTCGGGAATATGGATGTATCCAAGTTCTTTTGCAATACTTACACTTGTTTCTATACTCCTGCCCGTGAAAACAACGTTCCTGCCGATGGCCCTGGCGATATCGATAACCTGCTGAATTCTGGTAATGCTGGAGGCAAAAAGACCGATAATGATGCGCCCTTTTCTGCCGGCTGAAATTCTTCCCAAGGTGTCGCCGACCTCCTGATCGGAGATGGTATATCCTTCCTTTTCAACATTTGTTGAATCCGATAGGAGCGCAAGAACGCCTTTTTCACCATACTGTGCAAATTTGTTTACGTCGGTGATCATACCGTCAACAGAAGTGTGGCTGATTTTAAAATCGCCGGTATGGATAACGAGTCCTCGGGGTGTATTAATGGCAATACCGACCCCGTCAACAGCACTGTGGCAGACACGGATAAACTCGAGCTCGAAAACACCGAGTTCAAGTTTTGATCTCGGAGAAATTTCATGCAATGAAACCGGTAAAAAGAGGCCGTGATCTTCAAGTTTTTTCCGAACAACACCCAGCGTAAAAGGCGTTCCATAAATCGGTACATTCATCTGTCTGAGAAGATAAGGCAGCGCTCCGATATGATCTTCGTGGGCATGGGTTAAAACGACCCCTGAAATATTGGATTTTTTTTGTTTTAGGTAATTCATATCAGGAATAACATAATCGATGCCCAGCATATAGTCTTCAGGAAACATCAGCCCGGCGTCAACAATAAACGTTGAATCGCCATATTCAAACACCATCATGTTAAGTCCAATTTCTCCCAACCCGCCCAAGGGTATTATTTTTAGCATAGTGATCCGTTCTTTTTGGCTTTTTCAAGGGATTTCAAGATAACATGTCTGACTTTTTTTATAAGATCGTTTTTTGTTTTCCTGGTGTAATTCGAGGATTCAATGGGCGTTGAAATTTCAAGTGTAACATTTCCGGGTTTAATTGAAATCTGTTTTTTTGGCATGATCCGCCCTGTTCCATGAATGATTACCGGGATAATTGGGGCGCCGGAATCAACCGCCAAAAAAAATCCTCCCTTTTTAAATGGCTGGATATCGTAAGTGCTGCTACGGGTACCTTCAGGAAAGATGACGACAGACACGCCGTCTCTGATAATTTTTGCCACCGTATTCAGGCTTTCTATGGCAGACTTCCGATCGGAACGGTCGATACTGATATAACCGGCTCTTTTCATGGCATAACCGAAAATCGGTATTTTAAAAAGCTCAGCCTTTGCAAGCCATCTGAACTGAACAGGAAGATATGCCTGAAGAACAGGGATATCCAAATTGCTCATATGGTTGGGCATATAAATGTAAGGCCCGCCAGGATCCAAGTTGGAAAGACCTTTTACGGTGACCTTGATATTGCTTAAGGCAAGTATACATTTCGCCCAGATTCTTCCAACCTTGTGCGGGGTATCCCCGCCTTCGGTGATAAAGGAGGCCAATATGGCCATTATGGACATAAAAGCGGTCACCAGAATAGTCCATAAAATTATGATCGAAGTTCGTACCATTCCAATACCATAAAGCTTTCATAAATCGCAGATCGGCTTAAACAGCACATTCAAATGGTAGTCCCATCAAAGATGTTTCTTTTTTAAATTCCGGCTTAATCCAACACCCTGATGAAGCCGCTGTTATGGAATTCAAAATCGGACTATGTTATAATTTTAAGTTCATCAAATATCGAGTCAACAAGTCCGATAAGCCAATTGCGTTGTGTTTCGGTTGCATACCCCATGCAGGCACATCGCATCCTTTTTTGGGTGCGCACCAACAATTCAACGGTGATAAGCTTGGGTTCCAGATCAACGGCAAAATAAAATGGCTGACAGTCGGTATGCTCCGCCTGAATTTCAGTAAGGATATTCTGGTCAATCTGTATCCAATAAATGCCATCTACATTAGAAGAACGAAAGTTCTCCTCCATGTGAGCTTTCATTAATTCATAGTCTTTAGGTCTGAGTTCATCAATAACGTATTGTTTCATAAAACTAAAATTATCACAGTTTGTTGTACCGCGCAAGATGTATGTTGGACGGGTTATCATCATTCTCGGCACTGTGAATGCGATCGAATCTTGATTGCCAAGTCAGGTAATGCTACGATAAAAAAAAGACTCGGGTTTTGGGCCTATCTTCGGCTAAAGCCTTATCTGGTAAAAGCCGAAAAGGTTTTATGCCAGTGGATTATGATGCGTGACTCACTGCTAACACAAGATTAAAATGGTGTAAAGAGATGGACTTTTTTAAACCTTGGGGTTCCCCAACCCATGTGAGTCCGTTTAAACACTGTATATCCGGAGTGCTGAATGATCTCATTTAACGCGTATTTGATCGCCTATATTTACATTTATCTTATCAGTGTTGTTCTGAAAATGACCATTGAGCAAATAAACGTCAGGTATCTCAATAAATATGGACAAAAGGTTCCTGGCGCTTTTCAGGGAGTGATTCATGAAGCGGAGTTAAAAAAGATCATAAGATATACGGGAGATAATGTTCAATTTAAGCTTGTCCAAACCATTGTTCTCAAAAGTTTTTTTCTTTTTATTGTCATTTCGGGTGTCCTTCCATGGCTCGCTGATCATTTGGCGAACACAAATTTTTTGATGGCGGGTTTGGTTTTTTTTGCCTGTATCGGTCTGGCAGAGGTATTGGTCGGCCTTCCTTTTGATTATTTTCACAGTTTCATCATCGAGGACAAATACGGCTTTAATACAAAAACCATAAAAATTTGGGTTTCCGATCTGATAAAGTCCTTGCTGGTGATGATCGTTTTGGGCGGTTTGCTCCTATCCGCGCTACTATTGTTGTTAAAATATGCCGGAAGGAACTGGTGGGTTTGGGCATGGGTTGTTTTTCTGTGTTTTCAATTGCTAATGACGTTTATTTATCCGACGATTATTGCGCCACTTTTTAACAAATTTGTACCGCTTGAAGAGAGCGACCTTAAGGCCGAAATTAAGCAACTCGCAAAAAAAGAAGGCCTCAAGATTGAAGGGATATATCAGATGGACGCAACCCGGAGAACCCGACATACCAATGCATATTTTACAGGACTCGGAAAAGCCAAGCGGATCGTGCTGTTTGATTCTTTGATTCAATCTCACAGTCAGGATGAAGTTCTATCGATTCTGGCACATGAGATAGGACATTTGAAAAAAAATCATATTAAAAAGCAACTGGTAATCATCAGTTTTGTATCCTTGTTTCTTTTTTTTATGACATCAAAACTGATACTGTGCCGTGTGATGTATGAAAGTTTTGGTTTTTCAAACACGCCGTATTATGTGGGCCTTTTTTTAGTGGGAATCCTGTGGGGGCCAGTAAACTTTTTTCTATCGCCCATTGGAATGGCGATTTCCAGAAGATTTGAAAGGGAAGCGGATTATTATTCCATCGGGATTTTAAAGAGCGCAAAACCCCTTTTAAAAGCACTGAAAAAAATGGCGAAAGAAAATCTTTCAAACCTCAGACCGCACCCGCTATATGTTGTTTTCAACTATTCTCATCCGCCATTGCTTGAACGGATCGAGTATCTCGAGGCTTGTGAAATGAAAGGGTATCGATAACAAAGCTGGATAGAAGGGTGTGTGGGCAATGTTGTGGGGACATTGTTCCCTGGTCAGGGCAAAAGACCAGGGAACATGAAATTTAAAATCAGATTATGTTTCTTCCACGGTAATTGCGCCGGGTTCACAGACTTCAACGCAACTTTCACAGCCCAGACATTCATCAGCGTTTACAGGAACAGATTTGTCATTCTCCATCTCAAACACTTCAACGGGACAGACATCCACACACTCTTCACAACCTTCACATTTTTCTTCATCAACAGTAGGGATAAAAGCCATTTTAAAAGCCTCCTTTCACAATAAAGTTAGGTCACGGCAAAAAAATTACCGTTTATCTGCTATCGGGAAAATTCCATATACCAATTGGTTCAGTGAGTCAAGCCTTGTTATATATTTTTTTTATTTTTACGAAATCGCCGGCTTTATCTTAGAAAAAAGACCTAAAAAATAGTCTTACCCCTTCCTTTACACGCAAGATTCCGCTTAGCAACGTTTTGGGATCGGCAGATAATGAAGTTGAAATTCAATCGGAATATGAACCGGTTGGTTTTTCTTATAACGGTTTTCAAAAAAATGTTCCGATTTATCTGCATCTGGAACGATTGATCCGCCTCTGGCACGATTGATCCGTGGTTGAAGCTTCCGATTTCATCTTGGATTCATTTGAGGCGCTCTATGGCTTGGTTGTTTTGAGCGTTATGATATCATTCGGATCGAGAAATATTGGGAAGTGAATAAAAATTGCATCAGGTATGACATCACCGAGGAACTCAGAAAAATTGGAAGGGGCAAGCCCTTAACCTAACGTCAAAAAACGAGTGGATAGAGGCGCATCTGGATTTATGTTGTTTAGGATCTCGGGATTGAATTTGTAACAATCAGGGCACTTGGTGATATACCTGTCCGGTGAACACTTAACCAAGACGCCGCCCTGAAAACCAAATCCTCCTGACGTAGGTTTTATCTCAATGGTTACCTTGAGGCCGCAGTCTGAGCATTTACCATTTATTACGATTGTCGATTTTTTGGGGTTAGCTTCAAAGGCTTTTCTTAGTACTTCTATCATTGGTAGCTACCTCCCTAACATATTGATAATACTGCTAAAGAATATTTATTGCTTAGATATTCTAGGTTTTTGTCTTCTATCCAGACCGCTCCTTCGTTCCTTGCCGGATCTACGCTCAGGTATATGTATGGTATAAGAGAATTGTCGCCGGTCAATCCCTATACGCCGGCCACCGTTGTCCTTGATAATTACCGTCATAATATCATTAATTTTATAGAAGCGCTTCAGCGACTCAAAGACCCTGGAAAGTAAAGGACCCGATAATATGTTTACCCTAACGTTGCATAAAAAATATGCCAAAAGAATCTTCGTGTTGTCTTAATTTTAGCCCTTTGATATTCGATAAATCACAAGCGCCTATCCTGCTCTTTTAGGATGCACAGACCCACGAGAGAATGACCCGTGAAACGATCATGAGAATTTTTGGAGGTGATCCGGGTTTTCAATAGTTTATGGGGCCCTGATAATCCCGGGGAATTATATTCCATGTCCAAAATATCGCCCACCTCGAGCTGTTTAAGCACCGAAGAGTCTTCTTTTACCAGAATACATGGCTCGTTTAAGTTGATGTTTCTTAATTTGAATAGGTAAATCGGACCCATATCATTTAGGGAGAACTGTACGCTGTGGTATTTGTCCAGAATGTGTATTGATTCGGTTTCGCTATCAACCGAGTTGTTCTTGGAAGTCTTTTCTCCCATGGTTTACACCTTTGTGCACTATCTTTACGACGAACTTTACTTTGTCTCGAATAACATGCCGAAACATAAGCCCAATATTCCTGAATCCGGGATTTTTTAAGGCATTTAGAGCATTTTATTTCATAAGTTTCTAATTTTATCATGTCAAGCAAAATTATATATAATTTATATATAATTTCATCGAATTAGAACATATTGTAGTTTATTAGAGGAAATTACTACATATTGTGCACCATTAAATCAATAAACCGAATAAAAACGGTTTGTTCTGTTGTAATACCTACTTAAGTACCGCTAAATGCATTGGAATATTTTATCTATTCCAGAAAAGTCAATGGAATAGACAAGATGTCACTTAATAGGGATAATAACGATATGGATGCCAATAATAGGGATAGGGATAATACCATGGGTCATAGTAAGGTGCGGGATAATAATACTCGTCTTTGGGCCAAAGGTATATTTCACGACTTTTAATCTCAAGATAAGAATGGGCAAAATTGTTAACTTTTTCGACCACAGTGCCGGCGATTGTGCCTGCCACCGTCACCTTACGGTCCTTGCTGTAGATTTCCGGGTCTAAAAAGCCCTTTTGCGAGATGATAAATCTTCCTTTTGAATAATCCTTGGATTTGGGCGCTTCTCCTAATCCCAAGGGAACTTGCAGGACTTTGATCACCGATTTGTCAGCCAAATTTTGAGTTTCCAGGATGTACCCTCCCAGAATTACGGTGGTCCCCAGATATTTATCGGTTTTCTGAATAAGTATTTTAAAATCAACAGGTGCTATCGATTCTTCCCGAATCTGTTGAGAAATAACAGAACACGAAATGGCAAAAAGCGGTATGAGTAATACCGGCAAAACGGCTTTTAAGGCGTTCATATTAACTCCTTGAGGGTAAAGGACACGATCTATAACTTTCTATATTGACGGCCTGTTGTCCAAATCACTTTTCTTTTTATCACATTATCAGACGAATTTGCAAAAATTTTAAAAATCCCACCGCAGCGTAGAGGTAAAATAAATGCAACTCAACGGGCTGTTGCACCGAACAAAAATCTCTTTGAGGGCTCATCGAAACGTTTTTTTATTCATAAATCTTGGTGAAGCGAAAGAAAAGCGATTCCAAGTAGTTGAGCCCGAAGGGCGAGTTTTGGAATCGTCTGGAGCGAGCCTTAGATATATCAAAAAACGTTTCAGAGCCAGCGAAAAGTGATTTGGACAACAGACCCGTTGAGAAGTGTTACCTTATTTTTTTATGAAGAGATACGTTGCGAGACCGACAAGAACAAGCGCGAAGATTTTTTTGAAATTTGCGGTGGAAACGTGCTCAACCAACCGGGCGCCAACCTGTGCACCAATAATCCCCCCTATGCCGAGTAAAAAGCCGAGTTTATAATCGACATTGGCGAACTTATTGTGGGCAATCAGGGCCGATATTGAGATGACGAGGATCGCAAGAAATGAGGTCCCCACTGCCTTTTGTGCGGGGTATCCCAGGAAAAGGAGTATTGGAACCATCAGAAAACCGCCGCCTAATCCGGTAAACGACGCACCGATTCCCACAAGAACGCCACTTGCCACCATTAACATCATATGAATACTCATAAAACTACATCCTTGTTTGGTTCTGTGTCTTGTTTTCATGTACTGGCCTGTAAAATAAAGATTACCGATGTTCCGGGCCATGAACAATAGCACTTGCCTTTGGATTAAAAGGATTGACCCGCATAGCCAGTGAGAGCAGATACCCATAGTTATCTTTTAAATAGCGTATGTAGGACAGCCATTCAAATACCAGCAGTTTGTAGGTGCGGGCAATATCCACCTCCAGGTGTTGTCGATCAGCATCTGGTAATTCAGATAGATCCGCCCGGTATAACAGTTCGTCCCGGAGATGAAATGTGGCACGGAGCAAGTCAGGAAAATGTCCGTGTTCCTCCAGAATCGGGTTTTCTAAAATTCTCAACAAAAAGGTGGCACGGGTCTGGAGGTGCTCCCGCAATGTCATCAGGTCTCCTTGACTTGATTTGATAGCAAAACGATGTTCATTTAAGCGCTTATTTGCGTTTCGGAAGTCTTTGTTTGTCCATTCGTTCGAGACTTTCAAAATTTCATACAGCACACCCTTTTCCGGATCGAGCCGAGCAAACTGCC
>JBFESJ010000010.1:0-32001 GCA_041548585.1 Desulfobacterales bacterium
AAAAGGGCTTTTTAAAAAGGTCTCAAAGGAGGGAATAATAATGAGAGACGCCTACATCGTCCAATCAATAAGAACCCCCGGCTGCAAAAAGAGTAAAGGAGCTTTTAAAGATACTCGGCCGGAAGACCTGCTGTCCTTTATCCTGAAATCAGCTGTTGATAAAACGCCGAACCTTGAGATGAAAGATGTGGATGACATCATGATCGGCTGCGCATTTCCCGAAGCTGAACAGGGGCTGAATATCGGACGAATAGCATCCCAAATCGCAGGGTTTCCTGTGGAAGTATCGGGTGCCACGGTAAACCGGTTCTGTGCCTCCGGCCTTGAAGCTATCGTTCAGGCCTCATTGCGCGTCATGTCCGGCTGGTCGGAAGTTGCCATTGGGGGAGGCCTGGAATCGATGACGTTTGTTCCCATGGGCGGAAATGTCCCCAGACCCCATCCTGAATATTCTAAAAATCACGCGGATCTCTATGTCTCCATGGGGATAACGGCAGAAATCGTTGCCGACCGGTACAACGTTTCCAGAGAAGAACAGGATGAATTCGCTTGTAACTCTCAAATGAAGGCCACAGAGGCCATGAGTAAAAAGCGTTTCACTGAAATCGTTCCCACACCGGCACACAAGTTTGTTCAAGATGAAAAGGGTGTTTACAGGAAAGAGACCTTTATGGTCGATGATGATGACGGCATCCGGCCCTCCACGACCATGGAAGGGCTGGCCAATCTGAACCCGGTGTTTGCCTCAGGTGGAACGGTGACTGCGGGAAATTCTTCTCAGACAACCGACGGTGCGGCCGCAAGCATTATCATGAGCGCCCAAAAGGTGGATGCCCTTGGACTTAAACCCATCGCCAAACTAAAATATTATACAACCGTGGGCTGCAAAGCCGAAGAAATGGGGGTAGGACCCCGATACGCCATTCCAAAACTTTTGGATATTGCCGGCATGGATCTTGAAAATATCGGCCTTTTTGAGATCAACGAAGCCTTTGCATCTCAGGCGGTGTATTGTGTCCGGGAACTCGGCATTGACATGGACAAGGTAAATATTCACGGTGGTGCCATTGCATTGGGCCATCCACTGGGATGCACGGGCGCCAAGCTGTGCGCAACTCTTCTTGCCAATATGAAAGAGCGCGGCGTGAAATACGGTATCGAATCGATGTGCATCGGCGGAGGAATGGGCGCCGCCGCACTGTTCGAGCTTTGCGAATAGACCAAATTACTCATAATGAATGATGATGCGTATCTTTTACCCCTGAAACAAATCGATTCAATAGGAGCTTCAGGTATGATTAATTTTTTGACTGGAAGCTGTCTGAGTGAATTAGGGATCGTTTTGAAAGAACCATAGGCGATTTAACTTTATGAATTAAACCCCCCTTTTAAAGAAACAAGCTTTATAAAAAACCCTGGCAGGTTCTTTCATTACGAGCACTTATTCACGAGTTCTTTCAGCAAAAATTTAATTATACCTGAAGCGGTGATGTTTAAAAAAAGACTAAAACATATTTTTAATATTGAGTGTAAAACTTAACCAATTTATCTACAAAGCGCCGAATATTTAAAATCATCCATTTTTCTGTTCAAAATTCTTCATAAAATCCACAAGGGCTTCGATTGCCGCCAGTGGTGACGCATTATAAATCGACGCACGACACCCCCCTACAGACCGATGACCTTTTAGACCCCCCAATCCATTTTCAAGGGCTTGCGCAACAAATTGTTTTTCAAGTTCTTCATCCGGAAGACGAAAGGTTACGTTCATCTGTGACCGGCTGTCTGTTTCAGCCGTCCCTTTGTAAAAACCACTGGAGTCTATGGCTTCATAGAGTATCCGGGCCTTGGTCTGATTGATTTGTGCCATCTTTTCCAAGCCGCCGACGGTCTCTTCCAGCCACTTCATAACCAGTTGAACCACATAAATTGCAAAGCAAGGCGGCGTATTGAACATCGAATTTTTGGAAGTGTACGTGCTATATTTCAGCATGGACGGCAGTGAATCCGGCACTCTTTTTAGCATATCATCCCGGATGATAACCATACATACGCCGGCAGGACCGATATTTTTTTGAGCGCCGGCATAGATCAGGCCGAATTTATTGACATCAAAAGGCCTCGACATAATATCGGACGACATATCGGCAATCAGCGGGATACCGCCTGTGTCCGGATAAGATCCCCACTGGGTCCCTTTGATGGTGTTGTTGGATGTAATATGCGCATACACCGAACCGGTGTTAAACGATATATTTTTTGGAATGTAGGAAAAGTTTTTATCTTCAGAAGATGCCACTACGTCTATTGTTTTGCCCAGAATTTCGGCTTCTTTAATGGCCTTTGTGGACCAGGTCCCCGTGTTCACATAGTCCGCGGAATCACCTTCACCAAGAAGATTCATGGGGATCATGCAAAATTGCAAACTGGCACCACCCTGGATAAACAGTACGTGAAACCTGTCATCCAGTTTCAACAACCGTTTGGTCCTGACAATGGCGTCGTTGATAACATCGTCAAACGATTTTGACCGATGGCTGATCTCAGTAATCGACATCCCGGAACCGCCGAAATTTAAAAACGAATCTTTGATCTCTTCAAGAACTTCAAGGGGAAGCGCAGCAGGACCCGCGTTAAAGTTATAGATTCTGTTTTCCTTCATTGTTTTCCTCCATTCAATAAATGTTTTAACGATCTTCTTCTTTAAAAAAAATCTTATTTGTACAGATAGCATAAAATATGTCAATCGCTATTTTTATGAATTCACAAAATACTAAAAACCATCTCAAAAATGCAAATTGCGTAATAGCAAGTTGAGCTTTGGGAAATCCCGACATTCGGGAGCGCGAGCCGATGAGAAGGCGCAGCATACATGGGAGTATGTGAGCATTTTGAAGAGGCTCGCGACCCACCATTAAGAAGTACCATTAAACGGCCGCCGTCATGTCTTTTTTCAAAAATGTTCCCCGGTGTTGACAAAGAAGGCTCTCTTAGCTATTGAAAGCACTGAATATAATTTTCGAACACTCGTGATAAACCTATAAAGTGAAAGTTGTTGCCATGAAGATCTACAATTACCCATCAAAATTGGCAGAAAAAAAGATTGCATCAATTGTAACCCGCGGTATGGGCTTTAAAAAGAAAGACATGCTTGCGGTCACGCGTATTATTGAGGACGTGCAAAAAAACGGAGACCAGGCGCTTATCGAATATACGAACCGGTATGATTCTCCGGCACTGACCACAGCGTCAATTGGGGTGACACACCAAGAATTTGATGATGCCATAAAACGTGTTGACCGATCCTTTATACGAACGTTAAATCGAGCCATTGATCAAATCGAGGCCTTCCATAAAGAGCAGCTTTGCAAATCATGGATTAACACCAAAAGACCCGGTATAATTTTAGGCCAGTTGGTAAACCCTGTCGATGCAGCCGGGATTTATGTCCCTGGAGGAATGGGGGGTGAAACGCCGCTGGTTTCCTCGGTCCTGATGGGCGCCATTCCTGCAAAAGTTGCAGGCGTAAATCACATCGCCATGGTAACGCCACCAACCAGAAGCGGCGATATTAATCCCCATCTTCTGGTTGCTGCGAAAAAGGTCGGGGTGGACGCTGTCTATAAGGTCGGAAGTGCCTGGGCCATTGCAGCCCTGGCTTACGGCACCGAGACAATACCAAAAGTGGATGTTATCGTAGGTCCTGGAAATATTTATGTTACAATTGCCAAAAAGATCGTAGCCGGAACCGTAGGCATTGATATGATTGCAGGGCCAAGCGAAATTCTGATCATTGCAGACAATACGGCAACCCCTGAATTCATTGCAGCGGATCTCCTTTCACAGGCAGAACATGATATCCTGGCATCTGCAATCCTGGTTACGGATTCCAGGGCCACCGCCAAGTCGGTCGCCTTTACCGTAAATGAGCAGCTTCAAAATCTTTCACGCAAAGAGATTGCCGAAAAAGCCCTTTCCAAGTTCGGCGCCATCATGGTTGTTTCTGATATTGGCACGGCAATTGAACTCTCAAACCAAATTGCGCCCGAGCACCTTGAGATTCAGGTCAAAGATCCTTTTTCCTATCTAGGACAAATACAAAATGCCGGGGCCGTGTTTTTGGGGGACTATACCCCGGAACCGGTTGGTGATTACATGGCCGGACCGAATCATGTGCTACCCACAGCAGGAACAGCAAGATTCTCTTCAGCCCTTTCAGTGGAGACTTTTGTAAAAAAGACCAGCCTGATCCGATATTCTAAGGCTGCTTTTGAACGTGAAGCCGGGGATGTCATTCGACTTGCTGAAATCGAAGGACTTGGCGCCCATGCAAATTCAGTAAAAATCAGGCTGGACCGTTCTCGATAATAAGCGCCAATAGATCGTTGAAAACAAGGTTGAATGGGTATTTTCTATCCACCCATTTTGTTCATTGTATTCAAGCTGGATACTTCTTATCCACCAATGGTTTAAGCAAGGCAGACATTGCCCCTGGCGTTCAACAACACGCGGATGACGGATCGCAGTTTATTATATTTTTTTAAATAGTTGGAAACAGATTTTTTTAATGGCTCAATATGGCACGCAACTTGCTTTTTTGTAACCTAAAATTTATTTGGCCAAACATTTTGATACGCGCCCGGGCCGGCCATAACATACTTTAACCTTTAACGTATCTTTTTATGACAAAATTTTAAGATAATCAAAAACACCGGGTAATATTAGATTTTCATCGCTTGGTATTTTACTGATTTCGTGATAAACTTATTTTATTTACAGCGCGATCTGATCACAAAAATAATAAAGGAGTTCATAAATGAAATTTATAGCAAACAGACCATATGTTCAAATAAAAAACACCTTCATCCTGGTGATGTTCTTGGCAGTTGCAATCCTGGCGCTTTCGGGGTTTCATCCGGCTGCCGGTGCTGCGGCAAAGTCCAGCGAAGTCTTTTCACCTCTTGAAAGTTTCTCTAACCTCGCTGAATCGGCCAGTCCAGCCGTGGTCAACATCAGAACAGTCAAAACCATTAAGGGCGGCGGTCGTGTATTTCGCCACTTTAAAAAAGGCCCCTTTGGCGATGACGATCCCATGCGGGACTTTTTTGACCGTTTTTTTGATGAGGACCAGAAACGGGATTTTAAACAACGGAGCCTTGGTTCTGGATTTATTATCGACAAGGACGGCTATATCGTAACCAACAATCATGTTATAGATAATGCAGAGAAAATTGTTGTGATATTAAATGACGAAAAAGAGTTCGAAGCCCAGATTATCGGACGTGACAAAAATACAGATCTGGCGCTGATCAAAATCGAGTCGAATCATAATCTCCCTGTTTTGGGATTTGGAGATTCTGATTCGCTTAAAGTCGGTCAGTGGGTGGTGGCTATCGGAAATCCCTTTGGCCTGGAGCAAACCGTTACAGCAGGAATTGTCAGTGCCAAGGGCCGCGTCATCGGGTCAGGGCCATATGATGACTTTATACAGACCGATGCTTCCATCAATCCAGGAAACAGCGGCGGTCCGCTGCTCAACATGAAGGGAGAAGTTATTGGAATAAACACGGCCATTGTTGCCGGTGGACAGGGAATCGGCTTCGCGATTCCGGTAAATCTTGCAAAAAATGTCATTGCTCAGCTTAAAAGCTCCGGTGAAGTTACACGTGGCTGGCTTGGCGTGGGCATTCAAGACATCAGCGAGGAAGTCGCTGAGTATTATGGCATAAAGGAAAAAAAAGGCGTTTTGGTTACAGAAGTATTTCCAGGTGACCCTGCCGATTTAGCAGGAATCAAGCCCAAAGACATTATCTTCAAGGTTAATGGAGAGGCCGTCGATAATGCCCGGCAGCTCACCGGTATGATTGCAGATATCGACGTCGGCGATACAATTAAAATCAACGTCATTCGTGCCGGCAAAACCCGATCATTTGAAGTTAAAATCGCAAAAAGAGAAGAGGCCAAAATATCCAGTAGGAGCACGCCTCAAGTAGACCAGGCCCAGCTCGGAATTCGTGTTGCTCAAATTACACCTGAAACTGCGAGTCGCTTAAACCTCAAAGACACCAAAGGCGTTATTGTGGTCGGTGTAGATCCGGGAAGTCGGGCTGCGGAATCCGGATTACAGGTCCGGGACATTATCAAGGAAATCAACCATCGGAACATTACATCCGCCGATGATTTTGATAAAACGATCAACGCGATCCCCGAAGGTGAAACTATCAACCTGTTTGTCCGACGAATGAATCGAGGATTTCTGGTCATAAAGATAAAAAAATAGATGAACGAATTTTTGATCTGGTGGCAGCATTTGCCTGAAAAAATGAACCCTGTTATCTTTGATCTCAGAGGGTTCAGACTTCATTATTACGGATTGATGTACCTCGTTGCGTTTGCCATCAGTTACATGCTGGTGATCTATCGTATAAAACGTGAAAAACGATTCCGTGTGTCCGTTGAACAGATTCAAAATCTGATGATGTTTATGATCATCGGTTTAATGGTCGGCGCACGTGTTGGCTACGTGCTGGTTTACAATCTCCCCTATTATCTCAGAAACCCGCTTGAAATATTTCTCCCATTTAACTTTTCAAACGGCATAACCTTTACCGGTATTTCAGGAATGTCTTTTCACGGCGGATTGATCGGTGTGCTTGTTTCAATCTGGATTTTTACCCGTAAAACCGGTTTCAATTTTTGGGATATCACCGATTTGTTCGCACCAGCCGTTCCCTTAGGATATACATTCGGGCGGATCGGGAATTTTATAAACGGTGAATTGTATGGAAGAGTAACATCGGCATCCATAGGCATGTATTTTCCGATGGCGTCTGGACGGAACCTCAGACACCCTTCACAGCTTTACGAAGCGTTTTTTGAGGGAATTTTTTTGTTTATTGTTTTGTGGAATTTAAGAAAATTAAAAACACCCAAAGGCGCGATGCTCTCCTTTTATATCATCGGCTATGGCCTTGTCCGGTTTTTCATAGAATTTTATCGCCAGCCGGACTCCCACATTGGTTTTGTCTTCATGTCATTTTCCATGGGCCAGCTGCTATGCGGTTTGATGATGGTCTGCGGTGCTGCTTTATATATTTATCTATCTCAGACTGAGAAACAGGCGAACGGATGATTAGAGAAATTGAATAAATTGTGAGACAAAACAGGAATCAATTTTCAGAGCCGATTTAAAAAATTCTTACGATCATAATCGGATCGAAAAATTTTCCCGCGTTCGATTCCCCTGACGATCACATAATGCAGTGAACCTGGTGTATCTATTCTCGCTTTCCGTGGCATAATTCACTCGTATTACATACAATCTTCAATAAAAAGCATAAAATCATAGACGTCCCCGTTGTTCCCCACGACGTGAGCCATCGGATCCTAAGAATAATCAAACCCCTCTGTATTCTATCACCATTTAGGCAAATTAATTGAACGACTTTTTGTTTAAAGTTCTCCCCAAGTTTAGCCGATAAACACCTAGTAAGACTAAATTGAATACTGCCAGAGATGGTGAGATAACATTATGATAGCGAACCTTCGCTTATTTACACTTAAAATAACTTCCTATCTTCAAGCACTCCTGAAGTTCTTTCAGGCCGCGTTGCACTTGATGACACAGCGATATCGGTCTGCAAGTCTTCGATTCAAGATTGCTTTCTTTGTGGTTATTCTCATGACAAGTACCTCTTTTGCTCTCAGTATCGTAACGGTCCAGATAATGAACAATTATATACTGAATGAGATTATCAAAAGAGGGGAATCAGTGGGTAAGAGTATTGCTGCTTCGGCCGGATACAACCTTTTGTCGAAGGATCTCTTGGGCCTGGACAATCTTGTCTTTAAGGCGAAGTCATCAAATAGCGACATGCTCTATGTCGCCATCGTCGATCCGAATATGAAGACGGTTGTCCATAGTGCCACAGAAATGATCGGGGAGACCAAACCAGTTGCCCAGGGTCAGCTTTTCAGAGAGGATGCTGACGGGACCACTGTAAAAGAATTGACAAATTCATCAGACAGTATTTTCGAAATATTGTGTCCCATAGTCTTTATGAAGAAGTCATTGGGTAGCGTGGTTATTGGCATGAACAAGTCCATCCTACTGGAAGCACAGCGAAAAGTCAGCAGCATGATATTGATAGTCTTCGGAATCATTGTCGTTCTCGGAGTATTCACGAGTTCGCTGTTGGCATCTTTCCTGATAAAGCCCATAAAGGAACTCTCAGCGGGTGTGGAAGAATTGAAGTATGGAACTTCAAAAAAACCGCTCAGGATCTACTCTCAGGACGAGCTGGGGAAACTGACACGTAACTTTAATGAAATGTCAGCATTGATAGCCGATCAGCGGGGAAAACTCACCAAGTATGCTCGTGACCTTGAAGATGCCTATGTTTCTATGGTTAAGGTGGTGGCTGCAGCCATCGACGCGAGAGACTCCTATACTCATGGTCATTCCGCCCGGGTTGCTCAGCTATCTCTGCTCATTGGAAAGCAGATAGGCCTTCCCGAAGCGGATCTGAGAGATCTGGAGGTCGCATGTTTATTTCACGATGTAGGTAAGATAAAGACACCTGACTCTATTTTGCTCAAGCAAGGTAAACTCAATGAGGCTGAATATACGGAGATGAAGCAACACGTGGAGTACGGAGCATCCATCCTTAGCTGGGCGCCATCGTTATCCAAGTATATCCCTTCCACCCGTCACCACCATGAGTGGCACAACGGCAAGGGCTATCCTGATGGGCTCGTTGGCGATAATATTCCATTGTTTGCAGCCATAATAAGCATAGCAGATGCATTTGATGCCATGACTTCAAATCGGCCTTATAGGAAGGCCCTCTTTAAAGAGGAAGCGTTGCGCAGGATTGCAAGTATGTCAGGAACACAGTTCCGTCCGGAACTGGCCGCGATCTTTCTTGAACTGATGGAAAAGAGCCACGTTCAGGATGCGCCGCTCTCTGTTGTGGGGTTCGCCGGATGACCAATCTTCGCAGGTTAAAACTGCTTGTATTTATTAGTATTCTATTACCCATCGTCATGTCCTGTGCGGAGATGAAAAGCTGGATTTCACCAAAATTTTCTGTTCAGACGTCGGCTCCTGTCAAGGATAGTTCACAAACATCCAGTCAAAAACCCGCCCAAGCTGCCAAACCGGCCCAAAAACATATAGAGACAGGTGAGTACCAGAAGGCCATTGACGTATACAATGTCGAGTACCAAAAGCACCCGCATGATCTATCTCTGGCGAGAGAGTATGTGAAGAGCATCGAGAATATAGCATCAGCCGCCGACAAGGCGTTTGATAAGAAAGACTTTGCATCCGCTGGCAGGAACTACGATATTCTGCTGAAAAACTACGCGCACTTCAAGGGATTTGAAAAGAAGCTCTCATTCAACACCATCGATCTGAATGAAAAACTGAGTTACTGCAAGAAGGCTATTTTCAAACGGGGATTTCAGGAATACCGAAAAGGCAACCTCAGCGAGGCGATTGAACTGTGGGAGGATCTCCTTGTCATTGACCCTCAAAATACAGACATCAAAAAGGCGTTGAGGACAGCTAAGTTGCAGCAGAAGAACCTTCAGGAAAATGAATAGGACTTAAAGCAACTACCGGCGATATTAAGCTCCTGAAGTCATTCTGGAAATTCAATCCGTCTAAAGGGAAAACCTTTCTTCCCGCTTAAGAGATTTCTCCTAAAAGCAGGCTTCAGAAGGATAATCAGAGTCCCTGATGGAATGAAAAGCATAAAATCATAGACGTTCCCCATTGTCCCCTCCAGGCATGCCAAAAGTCAATCTATTGATATTACTTGAATTTCATTTTTTAAACATATTGAAGTGCACAGTTTTCTGTGCAAAAGAGAGCGATCATGTTTTTTATTGGAGTCGTTACAGGTATTATAGAAGATTTTTATGTGTTTGGGGACGGATGAATAAGTGTTTTTTACAATGTTAACCCTAACGTTGCAAAAGTCGGAGGGCTTCAGAGCCAAGGCGCCAAGGGTGAAGCCGTAGTATAAATCTACTGCGAACCCTTGGCAACGCCGGATCTGGAGTCCTCCGGCTTTCCCGAAGGGTAAACAATATGACCGAAAATTAACCCCATCCTTTGAATTCACTTGGGGCTGGAAATCCAAATGGGAAGCAACTATTTAATTTATATGTCCTGTCACACCTGATTCCGTTGTTTTTGTCAGTTGATATTTTCCGATTTTATAACTGTATAATTCCATTAAATGGAATTGACCAGAAAGCCTCAATTCTTTCTCAGTCAGGCCATATTCCCTATCAAGCATGAGGATGTAAACCTGACAATTATCGAGTTCTTTCAAGTAGGGTTTTTCCGTTGGCCGGAAAGGGGGTAGCAATTTTTCGAATGAGCGAGGTAAACCCCGCTTTGTGCAGGACAAGTGCGCGGTGAAAACAAAGACTCATTTAGAAGGGTTTGAAACGATCAACTTAAGGTTAAGACTTTTGCCCCCCGTATTTTTCTCTCTTTAAGTTCCAGCAGCGCCTCATTTGCAGATTCAAGGGGATATTCCTGGATTTCCGGTATGATGGGGATTTCGGCGGCCAGGTTGATGAACTCGCTGACATCGTTCCTGGCGACATTGGCCACGCTCTTTATCTCTTTTTCCATCCAGAGATGTTCAGGATAATTCAGTTTTAAAAGATAATCTTTGTCTCTTTCTTCTTTTCGAATGGCATTGATCACCAGCCTTCCGCCGGGTCTCAAATTGTTCAATGCCTCGACAACCGGTTTCCAGGCCGGTGTTGTATCGATGATACCATCCAGTTTTTCCGGCGATTGATCTCCGATATCGCCGGCCCAGACCGCTCCGAGCTCTTGGGCAAAATCCCTTTCCTTCTCACTTCTGGCAAAAACAAAAACCTTTACATCGGAATGTTGATACTTGACCATTTTAAGGACAAGATGGGCCGATGCCCCGAAACCGGTCAGGCCCAGGTTCTGACCATCTTTAATGTTGGCAAGTCTCAAAGACCGGTAACCGATGGCCCCGGCACATAAAAGCGGCGCTGCCTGAGAATCTGTAAAAACATTCGGAATTTTAAACGCAAAGTCTTCGGGCACCGTCATATACTCCGCATATCCACCATTGGCATCCCGGCCGGTAGCTCGGAATGCTTCGCACAAATTCTCTTCACCTTGTCTGCAAAAATCGCAATGGCCGCATGCCGAATAAATCCAGGCAACCCCTACCCTGTCTCCTGTTTTATGTCTGCTGACATGGGGTCCAGTCTCTTCGACCCTTCCCACAACCTGGTGCCCCGGGACCATGGGAAATCGAGACGGGGGTGTCCTCCCCTCAATCTCATCTAGCTCGGTGTGGCAAACACCGCAGGCGGATATTTTTACCAATATTTCTTTTTCTTTGGGAGTTGGGACCGGCAGGGTCGTCAGCTGAAGGGGGCTTCTGTTTTCCTTGAGGCTGCAAATCTCATTCAACACCATTGCTTTCATTTCGACAATACCCCAAAGGTTTTAGAAAAGAGGAAATAGAAATTAGAAGATAGATCACCGCAAATGGACGCAAATGAACATAAATATTATTATTTTAATTTGTGTCTATTCGTGTTTATCCGTGGTTTTCCTTATCCTCTTTCCTACTTCCTCTTTTCTCTTTCCTATTTAAGAATCATGTCATGTCGATATTTTTGAAAAGTCTGCGATGGTTTCAAATAGATCTGCAATGTTTGCCAGCAAGCTCAGCCGGTTGTCACGCATTTTCTTTTCTTTTGCCATCACCAGAACGCCGTCAAAAAATGCGTCAACCGCATCTTTTAGAGAAGCAATCTCGTGAAGTGCTTTTTCCAAATTTCCTTTGTCCAGGTTGGTCGAAACCTTGTCCTTAACAGTTTTATACGCTGAATAAAGCGCCGCTTCAGAATCATGTTCAAACAGACTTTCCTTTACCGGTTTTGCTTTAAATTTCTTGGCCTTTTTTATGATATTGACAACGCGCTTGAAAGCAATTGCCAGTGGCTCAAAATCGGGCGCGGTCTTAAGATCTTGAAGCGCCCGGGCCCTATTCCACAAATCCGGGACATTATCAACGGAAACACTGGTCACAGCTGCAATGACGTCTTTTGAAAATCCTTCCTCTGCCAGCAAATGGGTCAAGCGGTTATTCAAAAAGGTGTTTACCGGATCTGCAATATTTTTAACTTTCTTGGCGCCCTTTATTCCGTAAAGCTTTATGCTCTTTTCAATCATACCCCTTAAGGAAAAGGAAAGGCCTTTATCGATCATAATTTGAATAATACCGATGCCCTGTCGCCGGACTGCATATGGATCGGAAGCGCCGGTAGGTGTGAGTCCCACTGAAAAGAATCCGCAAATGTTATCGATCTTATCGGCAATGGCCAGAATAGCACCGGTCATGGTTTCCGGCAGTGTCCCTCCTGAATAAATGGGTCGGTAATGTTCTTCAGCTGCCGCAGCCACGGATTTAGGTTCTTTTTCAACCGTCGCGTACACCCTGCCCATGATCCCCTGTAGTTTGGGAAACTCCCCAACGACTTGGCTGACCAGATCCGCCTTACACAACCATGCGGCCCTTGCAGCGTGTTTTTTCAGATCAGAACCCTTTTCGACATTGTCTGCCAAAAATCCTGCCATTTTTTGAAGTCGCATTACCTTTTCATACATAGACCCGAGTTCTGCCTGGAAAAGAACGCCCTTTAGTTTTTCAACCCTTTGCTTCGAAGATTCCTCCAGATCGCTTTTGTAAAAGAACTGCGCATCCGCGAGACGGGCTCTAAGCACCCATTCATGGCCGGTGGCTACCAATTTCATATCCTTTGTTCGGGTATTATTGACGGCCACAAAACAGGGCATGAGATTTCCCTTTTTATCCACAACGGCAAAATATTTCTGATGTTCTCGCATGGCGGTAATCAGTACTTCACCGGGCACTTCTAAAAACTCCTTATCAAAGCTACCGGCCGTTGCGAAGGGATACTCGACCAGGTTTTTCACAATATCCACCAACTCATCATCAGGAAGTATCTCCCCGCCCACGCTTTTTGCAGCCTTATGAATCTCTTTTTCAACACTTTTTCTGCGGGCTTCTAGATCAACCAATACATTTGCAGAACGCAAGGTCTTAATATAGTCTTTGGAACTGGATATTTTTATTTTCCGGGGATGCATGAAATAATGCCCGTACGTATACCTTCCGCTTTTGATATCTTCCAGTGAAAAGCCAAGGGCTTTGTCTCCGAAAAGCGCGACGATCGAATGGATCGGCCTTGCAAAATAGATGTTTAACTCCGCCCATTTCATGGTTTTGGGAAACGGGGTCGCAAGAATGACTTCCGGAAGGATGCGCCTAAGAAGGGTTTGTGAGGCCTGTCCTTTCTCAATAACCCGAGCACAGACATAGCGGCCTTTTTCGGTTTCCTTTACCGTGAGGGCATTGATTGAAACACCCACTTTCTCGGCAAACTTCGTTGCCGCCATGGTCGGTCGGCCCTCTTGATCAAAGCCGATTTTCTCAGGAGGCCCAAGAATCTCTGAAGTCAGCGGTGTCTGTTTGGCCGCAACTTTCTTTACTTCAACTGCCAAGCGTCTGGGTGTCCCAAATACCTTTGCACTCCCATGATCAATCCGTAAATCTGTCATTTTTTTCAAAAGCGTCTGCGACATTGACGCTAATGCGGGCTCAATATAGCCTGCCGGAATCTCTTCTGTCCCTATCTCAAGCAATAAAGTTTCCATATCCACCTCTGTCTTTTGAATGCATCAATATAGAATGTTTTTCGAGTATTTCTTGAAATATTGTAGCGGCCCCCGGCTAAACAAAAGCAAATACGTTGATTTAACCGTACAGGGTGATGCCACCAATTTTCAATTGTCAATCATCAATCTTCAATTTTCAATCTTCAACAGCGGATATCCCATGTTCTCTCTTTGTTCCAGATATCCTTCTGCACAAGCTCTGGCAAGGTTTCTTATGCGTCCGATATAGCTGGTCCTTTCCATGACACTGATGGCCCCTCGAGCGTCCAAAAGGTTGAATGTATGTGAACATTTCAGGCAATATTCATATGCCGGAAGAACCAATTTTTCCTTGATCATCCGTTCGGACTCGGCCTCGTATTGATTAAAAAACTCCAGCAGCATTTCCACATTCGACTTCTCAAAATTGTAGGTCGACTGTTCGACTTCCTGCTGATGATGGACATGACCATAGGTAACATCATCATTCCATTTCAGATCATACACGTTGTCGACACCCTGAAGATACATAGCAATACGTTCCAACCCGTATGTAAGTTCCACAGAGATCGGGAACAATTCGACACTGCCGCACAATTGAAAATAGGTGAACTGAGTGATTTCCATGCCATCCAGCCATACTTCCCACCCAAGACCTGCCGCTCCCAATGTGGGAGATTCCCAGTCATCTTCCACAAACCTGATATCGTGCTCAAGGGGATCTATACCCAGAACTTTCAGGCTCTGCAGGTACTGTTGTTGCACATCATAAGGGGAAGGCTTTAAAATAACCTGATACTGGTAGTAGTGCTGCAACCGGTTCGGGTTTTCACCGTAACGACCGTCTGTGGGGCGTCTTGAGGGCTGAACATAAGCAACATTCCATGGTTCAGGGCCCAGTGCCCTCAATAGCGTTGCCGGATGAAATGTTCCAGCACCAACTTCAATGTCATAAGGTTGTGCCACCACGCATCCTTTTTGTGCCCAGAATTTTTCTAGCGACATGATTACATCCTGAAAATTCATTTTTCCTTCCTTATCAGTCTTTTAGTGATTGGTTGGTTATGCTGGACGTTTTCTGCGACTTGTAACCAGCGAGCCATAATACGCTTTGATACTCAAATGATTCAAAGGTGCTTACAAAAGCCCCTCTGAATCAATCTTCGAATTCAGCAGCCAGGCACCCTTTCTTGTTGAAAGAATACTTTCCCATGTGTTTTTTAGTTTGTCAATATCCGCTACACGACCCAGTGCCCATATACAGCCTCCACCACCTGCCCCTGTAAATCTCGACCCGCAATTTTTTTCCATGGCGGATTTAACAAGTGCTTTGCCCATCTCATCCAGTACTTCAGGTGTCATCTTCCTTCTGATAGCAGTTTCCCTGTTCATCTGTTCGCAGGCGGTATTGATATTTCGCTCCATGAGCGCATCGGCAAATTTTTGTGTACATACTATAATTTCAGCCCAAAGTCCATGGTACTTTCCCGAAAGAAACTGCTGTATCCATTTTTTGTTAACATTTTTCGATTCATGGGGTACCCCGCAATACGCAAGCAACAAGTGCTGTTCAAATTTACGCAAGTACTGCTTTGGGACGATGGTTTTTTTCCTGAAAAAAGGAAGTTGAAAATCTCCAGGCCAGTGCCACACATTCGCACCGCCATAAACTGCCGCCAATTGATCCTGGAAGCCACATGGAACGCCTGCTACGCTCGCTTCAATCGTCTGCGCCAGCAAAGCGATTTTTTTTCGGGAAAGGGGAGTCTGACCTTTTTTTTCTTTAACTTTTGAAAATGCCGAAACAAGTGCCACTGCAGCTGCGGAAGACCCTCCAAGCGCGCTTCGCGGAGGAGATGATGAGTCAATATGAATATGAACACCTTCAGCTCTGAAATATGCGGCTATGGCAAACATGAGCCCAAGTGGGTGATCAAAAGGTGCTTTATCCAATACATATTCAGCACCCCTAAATCCCCTTGAAGAAACCTTTATTTTCCCTTTATCATATGGAAGAAGTCGCACCATTGTTCTTAAATTTATCGCAATATTAACGGTACATGGAAAGAGATGTCTGAGCGGATAATAAAAGGTGCTGATATCCAGCGTGCCCCCCATGTCAATCCTGCATGGGGCCGAAGCTTCAATTTGATGGGATTCAATAATCTTCTGCATTATTTATCCTGTATCCTGCATCCTGAATCATGTATCCGTTATCTACCACTTCCTTATCTGCCCTAAAAATTTTAAACTCCGAGGATTTTTCCCCAAATGATAGGGCACAAAAGCCTCCAAGAACTCCAGACCTTCCCTTAACGCATTAGAATCAAATCTGATCCGCGCCGCCTGGGTTAAATCCCCTTTTTCGATCCACAAAAGTTGTTTAATGGTTCCCTTTGAGAGAAACTTTTTCTGAAAGGCTTTGGAATCACATCCGCCACAGATGATTCCTCCCTTTGCCAGGTTAAATCCAATTCTGGTTTCCTTTATCTTCTCCATTTCAATCCGGCATATGCTGCATCGTCTTAAATTCGGTGCAAAACCGGCTATCGTTATAAATTTCATCTGAAACAGGATAGATAGTGCTGCTTCGGATATTCGACATAAATCGAGTTCTTTCAAAACGTACTGAAAGAGCTGGTAAAGCTGGGCCTGTCTCTGACCGATCTCCATCCATTCATTGATGAGTTCAGCCCAGTAGCTGGCATAGGCCGTTTTGAGTGTACTGGTTCTGATATTGAAAAACGGATGCTTTAATACTGCTTCCTGCAAAACAGGAAGGCCTTTTCTCCGACCGATACTGTATACCACATCTAATATTGAAAAGAGTTCCAGTGTTCCTGAAAATCGTTTTATGCTTTTTTTGGCAGATTTTGCAATGACTGAAATTTTGCCCTTGCTCAGTGTAAAAAGTGTAATGATAAAATCATGGTCCCCACAATCGATGCGGCGTAAAACGATTGCAGGCGTTGAAAAGCTTAACATCTTTTCAAATACCCAGGAGGGTTGTGGCGATCTGGAAATAAAAATAAACACTGACGATATCGATCGCTGTTGTCACAAAAGGGCCGGTAGCTACAGCAGGATCGACATTTATTCGTGCAAATCCCATGGGGACCATGGAGCCTACCAGCGCAGCAATGGCCATGGAAGATATCACGGCAAGGCCCACGGACACAGCGACCATCGCCGTGCTATATCGAAGCTGTGCCACCGTGGCGATCATGGTACCATAGACTGCGCCCAGGATAAACCCAATGGCGAGTTCTTTAAAAACGACCGCCCAGGTATCTCTGATGTTAAGACGTCCTGTGGCAAGACCCCGTACAACAATGGTGGAGGTCTGGGTGCCGATATTTCCACCCATACCCATTATGACGGGAATAAAGGCTGCTAAATAGGCGACCTTCTTTAAGCTCCCTTCAAAATGGCCAATAATAAAAAATGCAATGATGCCGCCGATACAGCTTGCAGACAACCACGGCAAGCGGATCTGTGTGCTTCTGAGAACCGACTGCGTTTCGACAAATTCTTCGCCGCCGACACCGGCCATTTTCAAGATATCTTCTGTAGCCTCTTCTCTGATGATATCGATAACATCATCCACGGTAACAATACCGACCAACTTGTTTGTGTCATCTACGACCGGTACGGCAAGGATATCATAACGGGCAACGATTTTTGCCACCTCTTCCTGGTCCATATCCGTCTTTACCGCAAAAACATCCGTAGTCATGAAATTCTTAAGGGGTGTATTGGGCGGAACCACGACCAGCTGTCTCAAAGAACTGACGCCGATTAATTTGCCATTGGCATCAACCACATAAAGATAAAACGGCATTTCTACATCCAGATGCTCTTTTTGAAGCGACTGAATGGCCTCACCGGCGGTTGTATCTTCTCCCAACGCAATAAACTCAGGGACCATGATACCGCCCGCTGTATCATCCTCATAGTGAAGCAGACCTTCGACCTCTTCGGAACCTTCTTTTTTCATTTTCTCAAGGATGTCATCGGATTTCTCAACAGGCAACCGTCCCAATAGGTCGGCGACGTCATCCTTTGGCATGAGATCAAGGATTTCGACGATATCCTCCAAATTCATTTCATCCACGAGATTCAAAAATGTGTCCTCGTCGAGATTGCTGAAAACTTCGCCCTTTATACCGATATCATCGATGAGGTCAAAGAGCCTTCGCTGATTATGAATTGATAAAGAACCGAATACCAGAGCCAGATCCGCAGCATGGGTCTTTTTCACAATTTTAAGAAGGTGGCTGGTTGCATCCCTTCTAAGAAGTCTTTTAATACTTTCAACGAGTATTTTATTGGATTCATTATGCATATTTCACACCACAAATCGTGTCCACTGACCTGAAAAACTACTGGATGATTTTAATAACGGACTGTTTTCGCAAATCTTCAATCCATGTCTGATATTTTTTATCAACGCTTTCATTATAGAGGATTTTTTCAATCTCAGGCGCTATCTCCTCTAAAGGTTTCGCCAAGGCATTCAATATCTCTTCTATGAAAAAAATCTGATAGCCCTGATCTGTATCGATCACAGGCGTAAATTCTCCAGTCGTTATTCCTTCGACGGCCTTTTGAATTTGCGGCGAAAGGGAATCAGATTCGAAAAGGCCCAAGTCTCCTCCTTTAGAAGCCGCCGGTGATTCTGAATATTTCATCGCCAGGGTTTCAAAGGATTGTCCGGCCTTTAATTTTTCTAAGATGTCATCCATTTTCGATTTAATCTCAAGTTTTTTATTCGTATCCGCAAATGCCGGGACTTTCATAATGATATTACGAAGGTGATATTGTTTTTTCCCACGATATTTTTCGATATGCTTTTCATAATAGGATTCAATGTCTTTTTGGGTAATCACGATTTTTGATTTGACTTTAAGATTGACAAGCCTTGTTCTGAGTATCTGGTCCCCGATCTGTTTTCGATACTCCTTCATGGTAAATCCATCTCTGGCCAATGCTGCCCTAAGATCTTCATCCGTATAATAATTTGCCTCTTTGATCCGCTCAATGGTTTGATCGATTTCCGCTTCGCTGATTTCAATCTTTGAACGCTTTATCTCCTGATCTTCAATTTTCCGATTAACAAGACGTTGGAGCATACTCTCTCTGACTTTGAAAAGCATCTTTTGCTCTTTCTCGGAGGGATATCCGGAAATTCGGATTTTTTCACTGTAAGGTTTAACCTCCCTGTTGAGTTCGGAAAGTGTAATGACATCATCATTAACCACAGCGACAATACGATCAACAATTTCTGCACTCTTGGAAATTACAATAGGAGAACCGAACGCACAAAAAAATAACGTATATATTATGCTATATATAAATTTTGTTCGTATTGCTTTAAAACGCCTATTTTTCATTTCAACAAACCATGAATTATTTTGTTAACCCGCCGTTTTTTCCAACTGTACTTTGTTTATTTCAACAGTGTACTTCTTTTTAAGTTTTTTTATCCACGGCGCATACGCTTTTTCCATCTTCTCTCTGCGTAAAATTTTTATGATAATGTTATTTATATCTTTTGACACCGCTTTCACATCAGATGTGGTGTTATCATCTTTGAAATGTTCCTCATAATATCTCGATATGTCATCAGGCGTTACTTCAACCTGATCGCCCAGCTCTTTTGTAACCACCTTCTCCATTAGCAAACGTGTCTTTAATCCCATTTTCCAAGAATGGTAAGGAACCGCATACTCAAGCAGCATGTTCTGGAATACATTGTCGGGGTAATCCCCTTTTATATCTTCAAAAGCCTTTTCGATCTCCGAATCGGTAATCGTAATGCCGAGTTCTTCAGCCCTTTCCAGAAGAATCATTTCTTCAGTCATTTGATGAATAAGCCGCAATCGGGCTTCTCTGATCGCATCAGGTTGCTGTATTCTATTGTGCGGGTATGCGGCCTTGGCGATTTCAAAGGCTCTGTTGAAATCGCCAACCGTTATTATCCGGTCCCCAACTTTGATGAAATATTCATCTCTTTGCTTTTGTTTAACATCAGAACAACCGGCTAAAGTAAACCCACACCATAGAAAACCAATTAAAACTGTTACTTTAATAGAACATCTTATCATTAGAAACCGGTATATCCCCCATCAAATCCAGATTGGCTTTTAAATCGTTTAAATCTTTAAACATTAACACGTTGTATGATTTCTTTCAAGGTGTTTTTGGTCTGAAACATAAGAGAGGTTGTATTCCCTTTTTTCAGTTTGACGTTGATAAGATGGTCTGGTGTGATTTCAAACCGATCCCGTTCGAGAAGAACCATGTCGATGATGCCGGAAGGATTTTTCTGATGTACTTGTGAAAACAAAAGTGAAAGCTGCCGCCCTTTTAGATCAACCCGTTTGACACCAGCCTTTATGGCCAATACCCTGAGCATGATTTTTAAAAGAAGATTTTCCGTTTCAATCGATATCGCACCAAATCTATCGATCAACTCGGCCTTGAAATCAGCAATCTCGTTGAGTTCTGTCATTTTTGCAAGTCGACGATATGCTGAAAGGCGCTGATCAATATCCGATATATAGGATTCGGGTATTAAAGCCGGCATATTAATGTTAATTTCCGGTTCAAGACTTTCTTGAATCTTTTCCCCTTTCAACTCTGCCATGGAGTTCTCCATCAGTTTGAGAAACATGTCATAGCCCACCGCAGCAATATGGCCGGATTGAGAAGCCCCTAAAATTGTTCCGCCACCCCTGATCTTTAAGTCGCTCATGGCAATTTGAAAGCCCGATCCAAGATCACTATGTTCCATTAAAACCTTCAGGCGCTTTTTAGCATCTTTGCCCAACGTACTTTCCTTGGGTATAAAAAGATATGCATAGGCCTGTTCATCCAGACGCCCGACACGACCGCGCAATTGGTAAATCTGAGCAAGTCCGAACCGGTCTGCCCGATTGATCAATATGGTGTTGGCGGAAGGGATATCAAGACCTGACTCTATGATGGTGGTGCACAATAGCAAGTCAATTTCTCTATTCATAAAACGCATCATGACATACTCCAACGCATCTTCATCCAGACGGCCGTGAGCCACATCGAGCCTGACATCAGGTACCAGTTCCTTCAGATGTTTTGACATTGCGTTTATGCTATGGATATTATTATGAACAAAAAAGATCTGCCCCCTTCTGCTGAGCTCTTTTTGTATGGCGTCGGAAATGACGGCGTCATCAAATTCAGAAATATAGGTGATAATAGACTTGCGATGCTCAGGTGGTGTTGAAATGATACTGATATCCCGCACTCCCATCAGCGACATGTGAAGTGTCCTGGGTATTGGCGTGGCGGTTAATGCAAGAACGTCCACCGTGCTCCGTATCTTTTTCAACCTCTCCTTATGTTTGACCCCGAAGCGCTGCTCTTCGTCAAGGACCAAAAGCCCCAGATCTTTAAACATCACATCTTTCTGGATCAACCGGTGTGTTCCAATGACAATATCTATCTTTCCGGTTTTAAGATCATTTATAATTTTGCTTTGTTCCTTTAAGGAACGGAATCTGCTCAGGCATGCAATGTTAATGGGATAATTTTGAAAACGTTCTGAAAACGTTGCAAAATGCTGCTCTGAAAGCACCGTCGTTGGTACAAGTACGGCAACCTGTTTACCCTCATTAACGGCCATCAGCGAGGCGCGCAGAGCAACTTCTGTTTTTCCGTATCCAACGTCACCACATACCAGTCTGTCCATTGGAATCGGTGCTTTCATATCATTGAGCACATCTTCGATGGCGCAAAGCTGGTCCGCTGTCTCTTCAAAAGGAAAGCCCATTTCAAAATTCTTAAAATCACTGTCCACATCCCTGAAAGCATGTCCTTGGCTAATCTTACGACCGGCATAGAGTTTTAAAAGCTCTCCGGCAATCTTTTCCGCTGATTTTTTTACCCTTTCCTTTACCCGTTCCCATGATTTACCGCCCATCTTGTCGAGAACCGGTTCGATTGCATCCACGCCCATGTATTTCTGAACCATACCCATACGATCTACAGGTAGGTAAAGTTTATCATTATCTTTATAGACAATAAGGAGAAAATCATTTCTCGATCCGTTGAATTTCAGTTCAACCAGACCTTCATATTGTCCGATGCCATGATCGACGTGAACAACAAGATCCCCTTTTTTTAAATCTTCGAATTCAAGGAGTTGGGTTTGAACTTTAGGCTCCGGTTTTAATTTACGCCGGTACTTTGACCCAAATATTTCATCCTCTGTAATGATCGCCAAAGATTCAGCCGGCCACACAAACCCCGAAGAAATCCGCCCCTGGCATACGAATGCCTGCCCTGTGCCGTTTTTTATGTCTGCGAATCCCTCAATACGCACGGGCTGAATACCGTAAGGGGCCAATAGCGAGAACAGTCTCTTGCTCTGTGTCCGGGTACTGGAAACGATGAGAGTATCAAACCCGGACTGCCTTTGATTGTTGATCCAGTTTGCCAGTGGTAAAAAAAGGTCCTTCTCTCGGCGACGTCTGAGTTCCAGGCTGATGTCGATATTGTCTTTCACCAAAGCGCTAAACTGCCCGTACGGCTGTTTCTCAGATACGGTTTCTTTTGACACGTGGAGCTTTTTCACGGCAAGCGTCTTTTTATGCTTAAACACGGCCTCAGCCTCCTGCCATGATAGATAAAGACGTTCGGGTTCAACACAAAGCCGTGATTCCTTTTGCGCGGCACTAAAGCTTTTTAATGCCTGCAGCAGGGTTTGGTCTGCAGCCTTTTCCAGCTCTGCCGGCTCCATTAGAATAAAAATGGCGTTTTTCGGCACATAGTTGAAAAAAGAATCCAGATCAGGATAAATTAGGGAAATCAGGCTTTCAATCCCGGGGAACGCGCCATCTTTTCTGATTCGATGGATCAAGGTTCTGGCTCTGGTTACGGGGATATTCAGGCGCGATGATTGCTTTCTTATTCGATTTATCACCTGATTTAGGTGTTCTGATTTCAGGACTATCTCTCTGGCTGGCAGAATGACGGCTTCCCGAATGTTTTTGATCGTTCGTTGGGATACCGCTGAAAAGAATCTTAAGGATTCAACAGTATCGCCAAAGAGTTCGATCCTGAGCGGATCTGGATAGAGTGGCGAAAAAATATCCAGAATGCCTCCCCTTATACAGAAATCTCCGGGTTCTTCAACAATCGCTGATCGTTCATAGCCACCGGATATAAGCTTTTCGACCAATTGATCCCGATCGATATCTTCTCCAACAATGACAAGTTCTGCATATTCGCATATTTCCTGTTTGGGTATCATTTTTTGAATCAGGGCCGATATGGTCGTAACCACCATTGGTGGCACATCACCGACAACTAGCTGATAAAGCGACCGGATCCGCTTGGCTGCTGTTTCGTTGTGATATGAAAGATTCTTAAATGGTGAAATATTATACGGTGGGAAAAAAATCAGGGGCGGACAGGATTTTTCTAAAAAAAATTCCAGGTCTTCTAAAAATGCTTCCGCTTCCCTTGTTGAAGGGGTTATCACAACAACAGGTACCTTGTACTGCATATACAAACGGTTCACAAAATATGCTTTTTCTGATCCGGATAACCCTGTGCAAATAACATCGTCATCTGTGTCAGAAACAGTATTAAACAGGTACTTTAGTGATATTTTTTCTTGATTTTGATTCATAAACAAAGTAGTTGTCTTTTTATTGTGCCGGCGTAGCTCAGTTGGTAGAGCAGCTGATTCGTAATCAGCAGGTAGGCGGTTCGAATCCGCCCGTCGGCTCCACCTTTTGAGGGGGTTTCGTATTTTATTCTGGAAATCCTTTTTATTTCTTGCCTTTAAAATTAGGTAATTCTTCAAATCGCTATAACCCAATTCGTGTCATTGTGCAACCGGCGTTTATGCACCGGCAAAACACTTTTCAATCAAAATAAAAGGAGTTATCGTGAGTTATAAAATAGGATTTGCAGGAACCGACGGAAGGACCCTTCTCAGTGCTTTGATTACCTCTACAGCCAAAAGTGAACATTATCAGAATGATTTTAAGGGAGTGGTTATTCGGGGAATGCCGGCCATGGAGCCATTTGCAAGGACCATGAATTGGCCGGTGGACTTTATCCCGACGGCTGATAACTCCAAAGAAGGTTATGCTGCCGCAATTATCGACGCTCTAAAGAACGGATCCATCGACTGCGTGATGCCGATGCCGGAAGATTTATTGCTCGGCGGTCTGGTCGATAAACTTGAAAACGAAGGCTTTCTCGATCGGATCGTTGGCTTTAATCGAGAAAGTGCATTTATTGAAGGTGATAAGATCGCCTGTAAACATCTTTGCCGCCAATATGGCATTCCTGTTGCAGACCAATGGCATGAAGTCGATGCCCGAGATTACGAGAAAGTTTTAAAAACGTGTCTGTCATTAATCGACGGATACGGGGGTGCCGTGCTGAAGTATCCTTACAGCGCCGGCGGCAAAGGCGCCCGTATTATTTTGAACGCCTGGGAAGTCAAAGAGGTCTATGACACTCTGATCAAAGATTATGGGAAAAATTATAAACGATTATTCGGGAAAAAATCAAAATGGCCGCTTCTCATCGAGTCGAGGATGTCAGGGGTGGAAATATCGTTTAATATTTTCATCGATAAAAACGGAAATTTTCAAATTCTTCCCACCTCCATGGATTACCCGGAGCGGTTTCCGGGACCTGCCACTAAAGACAATCCAATTACCGGCGGAATGGGCAGCATATCACCCCATCCCATGGAAACCCCCGATATGATAGAAATGGCAGCCAAAGATATTGTAAAACCGCTGATAAAAGCCTTGAGAGAAAAAAATATGTTACGCCCATGTCTGATATACCCCGGCTGCTTTTTGTCTTTTGACGGCAATATGGTGCCAACAAGAATTCGAGTTTGCGAAATAAATATTCGGCCCCCGGAACCCGAATGGCAGCCGATTATTCGTAGGATAAGGAATCTGGGAGCGTTAATTAAAGCCACAGTTGAAGGTAATTTGAACGAAGTGGCCCCGGAAGTTCGATCAGAGCAAATATCCATCTGCACGGCTCTGGTTACAGGACCTGGCGGTCCCAAAGGCCAGAAAGGATATCCCTGGTCCTGTACCAAAGGAGAACCCGTCAATATCGATTTCGGTTACCTCAAGAAAAAAAAGATTCAGGTCATTCCATCTGCCATGACATATTCAAAAGAAGAGGAAACTTTCAAGTCCGATGGCAGCCGGGTTGTATATTGTAATGTGAATGCAACCGTTAAACCCGGAGAAAGCAGAGCAAAGTTGGCCGAACAGCTTCGCAAGAAGGTATTGACAGCTTTTGAAAATGGTAAAATAAAAGTCATACCCCGCGAAAATTCCAAAGGGAATCGGCTCGATTTACGAAACGATATTGGGAACCATTTCAATATCGCTGAAGAATTGCTCCAACAAAGATAGTTTTGTAAAATGTGGATGTTAAATTCATTATCGATAGTTAAAAATTTATAGTAATTTTAACTTTTTTGCTTTAACCATCTTGACAAATATATCTATTATAGCATACCGATATAAAGTGGACCACGCATGAGGAGAAAATTGAATGAACGATTCAGATGATGAAAAGCTGAAAGCCGAAATCGATAAAATTATGTCAAATATCAATAAAATTATTAAAAAAATTGAGAACCTTGAACCCACCAATAGCAATAACTCACGACAAAATAAGGATTGATGTTAATTAATATAACGATATTTTATAGAGATTTAAAAAGGAATTATTAGTTTAGGAGGTGCAATGGCATTAACAAAAAATGATATTGTTACTCGTGTTCACGAACTGGGTTTTACCAAGAAAAAATCTGTGGAAGTCATAGAAACTTTACTGGAAATTATTAAAAGTACGCTGGGAAAAGGAGAAGATGTCCTGATTTCAGGATTTGGCAAATTTTGTGTAAAGCAAAAAAAACAGCGGAGAGGTCGAAACCCTGCTACCGGCGCAGACTTGATGCTCAAAGAACGCAAGGTTGTCACATTCAAGTGTTCAGGAAAATTAAGGGACAAAATCAACGGGCTATGAGCTCCCGATGGATGAATTCCATATAAATCCTTTTACCCACCCGTTGGACTGAGCCATACATACTGATAGGGATTCAATTTTAATGGATCCGTACGGAAACCCTCGCCGGTAATTAGGTCTTTCATCCAAACAGGAGCATTAACACCCGATAACGAAAGCACAATCCGTTTGGATGAAATATTGGTTATGGCATATATTATTTGATCTTTAGCATACCTTGCGATGACAAAGACTTTAGGATCGATTTCCGGTATTTCAAAATCCGCCTTTGGATGAAAAGCAGACTGGTTTTTCCTGGTTTTGATCATTTTAATATAGTTATAGAAGATCCTGGAGCGAAATGTTTCAGGATCTTTTAGTTGTGACAATACGTCATCAACCTGTAGTTTTTCGCGATTGATGGTTCTAGCGCTTTGGGTCTGCCGAACGCCCATCTCCCAGTTCCGTGAACCGAGCACACTGTGAATATATGAAGCAGGTACCCCTGGCAAGACGAACTGAATTGCCTGGGAAGCCAGGAACTTTGGTATATGCCAAATATCTTTTTTGCTCCCAGGGTTTAACAGGGCATCCACATAAGTTATATTCAGCTCATACGGACTATCGGAACCGTCCGGGTTTCTTTTATAAGAAACGCTCCCGCCATTCTCCTTCACAATATCAATGAGCCGATCCACTTCCGCCCGGGCCAAAATCCCTTCCAGAGGGCGTACCCCGATTCCATCATGGGAAGCCGTGAAATTGAAAAACGTATTACTATTTGAATTTATACGCAAACAT
Organism: Desulfobacterales bacterium; assembly: GCA_041548585.1. Taxonomy (GTDB): domain Bacteria; phylum Desulfobacterota; class Desulfobacteria; order Desulfobacterales; family UBA11574; genus UBA11574. Next base: position 26,600 of record JBFESJ010000010.1, read on the forward strand.
TTGGCCCACTCGGACAGCGCCGTTGAATCCTCCTGAACAAGAGAATAAAAAAGCAATGGTGGCAACGTGAAATTATAAATCATTTGTGCTTCATTCCGGCCATCACCAAAATACCCCATATTTTCATGATGCGGTACATTGGTCTCGCTTATCAGTAGAACGCTCGGCGCAACAATGTCCAATATTTTGCGAAAAAGTTGAACGAGTTGATGTGTTTTCCTCAGGTGAATGCAGGGTGTGCCGATTTCCTTCCAAAGATACGCAATAGCATCAAGACGGATAGAGGTTGCCCCTTGCTCCACATAAAAAAGAAGGGCTTCTACCATCTTTTCAAGAACATCCAAGCTCCTGTAATTCAGATCGATCTGATCCGCACCGAATGTGGTCCAAACGTACACGGCCTCATGGGAAGTTTTTTCGAACCGGGTTAAAAGCGGTGAGGATCGAGGTCTTGTCACCATAGACAGATCAGAAGAAGGATCGACCTCAATGGCCAAGTCCTTGTAGTGTGGCTTCTCATCTAAATAATTTTGAAACCACGTACTTTTCGCCGAAACGTGATTTAGCACTAGATCGAACATCAACTGAAACTTACCACCCAATCGACGAATATCCCTCCAATCGCCAAGTTTTTGATTTACCTTGAAAAAGTCGACAACCGAAAATCCATCATCCGAAGAAAACGGAAAAAATGGCAGGATGTGTATTGTCGAAAACACATCTTTAAACTGGCTGACGGCAAACTTATATAGTGTTTTTAAGGGAAGCTCTCCCTCTTTTATTAAGGTGTCGCCATACGTTATCAAAAACACATCCTTCTCGGAAAAATAGTCTTTCTTCGACTCTTTTTTGACCGGAAATCTTTCGATTAAGGCGGCAATCTTCTCAAAAGCCAAATTTCCGGCCTTTGCAGCATAAATATCTTTGAGGATGTGTTGAATCGCACCAAGGTCTTTCAACTTTCTTCTCCTGTCTCAATTATTTGAGTGGTCGGAGAGTTTTTCTAAATAGACGCTCCATGGATAATCTTTGTTTAAACCGCGTGAACTCGTGGCAAGGGATCGTAAAGAAAGAACAGAAATCAATATTTGTAAAATCAATGAGTTAACTGTATAATTTGTAATTTATTTTAAAGATGCGATTTCGGCATGCGTCTGTTCTTTCTAACGATCTCTAAGCCACTCAAACAGGACCCGCTTTAAAAAAAAATCATCCATTCCGCTAATACTCAAGGATTTAGAAAAAAACTGCCCGATAGCTCAACCATTTCTCTATATTTTAACAAGCTTCCGCTCAAATAAGAATTTCTTTGAGGGCTTGTTGAAAATTTATACCCATAAATTTTGGTTAAGTGAAGGGAAAAAGCATATTAGTCATATTCAGAGGCAAAACTTAAAAAAATGTTATTTAGTGTCTGCCCAGAAACCTATATAGAACAAGAATTAAGTTCTCATCGATTCAAAATAAGAAAAACAATATTAAGTGTGATTCATAAATGAGGATTTTTTTCGCTGGGCAAGGCCGCACAAGGGTTTTCGGTGAGGCGTACAATTGGTACTCCGCAGCCGGAAACCCGCGGAGAACGAAGCCCAGGGGAAAAAGACCATTTATGGGCGGACACTTAAAGGTTAATGTTATATGACTTAATCTTACTCAACAGAGAAGGATGACTGATTTCAAGAATCCTGGCGGCTTTCGTCCGGTTTCCGTTTGTTGCCTTTAGCGCCTTTGTAATGAGTCTTTTTTCCAGTATTTTCTGGGCAGCCTTTAGAGAGTACCCGTCGAACAAATCTTCCATCTTTTCTGTTCCCGATCCCTCACCCAAATTAGGTGGAAAGTTTTCCGGCAATAGAATCGTGTCTTCGGCAAGCACGACAGCCCTCTCGATAACATTCTCAAGCTCCCTGACGTTCCCCGGCCAGGAGTGTTTGAGCAGAAGGGACATGGCTGCGGGGGTTATCCCTTTTATGCTTTTTTGTAGACTCATATTGAAACGGTCCATAAAATGTTGAGTTAGAATCGGTATATCTTCCGGACGATCCTGGAGCGGAGGCAATTGGATTGGCAACACATTCAGCCGGAAGAAAAGATCTTCGCGAAATGTTCCATTTTTTACTTCGTCCTCAAGATTTTTAGACGTTGCAGCAATGACCCGAACATCGATTTTTTTTGTTTTTGAATCCCCCACGACTCTGATTTCATTTTCCTGTAATACCCGCAGGAGTTTCACCTGCAAAGACAAGGGTAGCTCTCCAATTTCATCTAAAAAAATTGTTCCGCCGTTCGCTTCTTCAAAAAGACCTATTTTGTCACCGTCCGCACCCGTAAAAGCGCCCTTTTTATATCCAAAAAGCTCACTTTCTAGTAAATTTTCAGGGATGCCGCCACAGTTTACGGGTACCAGGGTCTTTTTCGCCCTATGTCCTGCAAAATGGATACCCTTTGCGATTAATTCCTTTCCGGTTCCACTGGCGCCACAAATCAATACTGTGGTATCATACTGAGCCACTTTCTCGGCGGTCTTGAATACAGCCTCCATGGCCTTGCTTTTGGCAACCATATTCCCAAAGTGATAATCATCTTGAATTTTTCGAATGCGTTCTTTTAACCAAAGATTCTCTCTTTTCAAACTTTCGCGCTCTTCCGCTTTTCTAAGGGTAAGAAGGACCTCATCCAATTTAAACGGCTTGGATATAAAGTCATATGCACCTTTTTTCATGGCTTCAACCGCTGTATCGATACTGCCATATGCTGACATCATGATAACAGTGCTGGCCCACAATTTATCCCGTGCAGTTTCAAAAAACTCCATTCCACTCATATCCGGCATCTTGAGATCACAGAGAATAAAATCGTATAATGTTTGATCAACCATTTCCAAAGCCTCGGAACCACTGGATGCCGTATAGACGCGGTAATCGGATTTTTTAAGCATGGAAGACAGCATATGGCGCATATTCTCTTCATCATCTATAACGAGTAAACGTTTTTGAGGCAGCAACGTTTTCTCTGATCTTTTTTTATCCATTGTTCAAACCCTCACCGTGACGAAGGGGCAAGTCTACCGTTATGGTTGTGCCTTTGCCTTCTTGACTGGTTGCTCCGATTTTACCTCCCATTCCCTCAACAATCATAAAACAGACTGAAAGGCCAAGACCGGTTCCCTTCCCTGGCCCTTTGGTCGTAAAAAAAGGATCAAAAATATTTTCAAGATCCTTTGGGGGAATTCCAGGACCATTGTCGATATAGTCTATTCTCAAAACATCCCTACCTTCCGTGGAACCATTTCGAACGTTTTTTCGGACCTCTGTGGTAATCGATATTTTTCCCCTTGAAAGATTCTCAGTCGACAAAATTGCATCTGCGGCATTTATAATCAGATTCAAAAAAACCTGCCTCAATTGATTTGGATCCGCCATAACCCGATCATTTCTGGCGAATAATTTTAGGTTCAAATCTATATCGGACATTAGAGGATGAAACCGAGATGCACCAATCGTATCTTCGATAATTTCGTGTACCGAAACAGCTGTCACATCCTCGCTCGAAGGTTTTGAGAGATCAAGAAGTTGACGGATAGTCGTATCGATTCTTTTTATTTCAGTTTCAGTCCGAAGAAGAAATTCTTTTTTATCTTCATTTGAAATGTCATCCGTTTTAAGCAGTTCTATATAACCGATGATAATGCCGATGGGATTTCCGATTTCATGGGCGATTCCCGCAGATAATCTGCCGACAGATGCCAATTTTTCAGCTCTAATGATATCTTTTTGAGCCTGTTTTAAATCTAAATTTGCCTTCTCAAGGGACACAACCGCAGCCTGGAGTTTTTCTTTATCCCCGGCAATATGCCCAAGCATTCTATTCAAGGCCTTGGAAAGCTTGTTGAACTCGCTGTCTTGATTCTCAGACAGAAAAAACATCTCATCATCATCTTGATATTCTTCGGCCCTTTTGACCAGTCTCTGTAACGGTTTTACAATAACTCTCGACATTAGATAAAAACCGATAAATGCAAAAACAACTGTATTTACGAGTATATATATCAATAATATATATTGTGTTTGTCCCAAAACCTCATACATCCCTGTAAGCGGCAGCGTAATACTGCCGCCTCCCACAACCCTTCCTTCCCGAATTAAGGGCGCGGATACAATCATATCCTGACCTTGCCGCCACACCCCCCCCAAAGTTGAACCAAAAAATCGGGTTATTTTTTTTCCGGACTGAATTGTCTCTCGGGCCATTGTTTCGAGTTCGCCGTGTAATTTACAGCCTTTGCCACCTGAATAAACAATGTTCTGGTTTTCATCCATAACCAGAATGCAAGAAAATCTCGAGTCTGCAAGCACTTTGGCAAAATCATCCTGAAAATCCCAAGGCATGATAACGTTTTTCGATTTAGAATAAATTTTATTGTTTACTTCTAGCGCTGATAAAAAAGCATATCCCCTTGAAATTTCGGATCTGATAAGAGCCTTCTGCATAAGTATGATCATTACAAATTGGGTTAAAATCATTGCCATCAAAAAAAGCACCACCAGTTGAACAGCAATGTTCGTTTTTAAACTTTGGGTATACACATTGAACCTTATAAATAGAAATATAATATTTTAGGCCGTTATTAAATCAATATCGGCAATATTTTGTTAATACTCAAGTTTCTCACCCATATTTTTATGTAAACGCTTCATATGGTGATGGTTTTATCTAATTTTAGCAGTGAAGGATTATCGTCATGTGTTTTCATAACAACATAACCTAATGTTTTCATTGAATTAAAGGGTTCGAATCTCAAGTTTGTGAAAATTACACTAACACAGTTCAACCCATAAAAAAACCCGGAACCATCAGATGATGATTCCGGGTTATATAAAAATTTTTCGGCGGCGTCCTACTCTCCCACTTAGCTTCCCAAGCAGTACCATCGGCGCAAAAGAGCTTAACTTCCGTGTTCGGGATGGGAACGGGTGTTTCCTCTTTGCTATTGCCACCGAAAAAATGTTTTCTATTCAGTGGTGTAACAATTTGGATACAAGCACATAAAAATGTTCAAACGATTGTGTGAATTATTTTGTGGCCAAGCCTCACGACCGATTAGTACCAGTAAGCTAAATGCGTTGCCGCACTTACACACCTGGCCTATCAACCTTGTCGTCTGCAAGGGGTCTTCAGTTCCCGTGTCTCCACGGGAAGGGGATATCTTATCTTGAGGTTGGCTTCCCGCTTAGATGCTTTCAGCGGTTATCCATTCCGAACATAGCTACCCAGCTATGCCGCTGGCGCGACAACTGGTCCACCAGAGGTTCGTCCATCCCGGTCCTCTCGTACTAGGGAAAGATCCTCTCAAATATCCTGCGCCCACGAAAGATAGGGACCGAACTGTCTCACGACGTTCTAAA
>JBFESJ010000011.1:0-31653 GCA_041548585.1 Desulfobacterales bacterium
TGCGACAAGTTATTGACCTTGTGCCTCATTTCATCTTTGCAAAGGACCGAAAGGGTCGTTATATCCTTGTCAATCAGGCTGTTGCCGAAGCTTATGGAACATCGGTAGAGGAACTTATCGGCAAGACGGATGCCGATTTTAATCCAAATAAGGATGAGGTTGAACACTTTTTAAGAGACGATTTGCAAGTCATCGACAGCGGCCGACCCAAGGACATTCCAGAAGAAAAACTTACGGATTCGAAAGGCAACATTAGAATTGTTCATACAACCAAAATTCCTTTCACACTATCGATGACAAAAGATGATGCTGTGTTGGGAGTTTCCATAGACATCACTAAAAATAAACAGGCTGAGGAAGAAAGAAGGAATATGGAGGCCCAACTCCAACAGGCCCATAAAATGGAGTCTATTGGCACATTAGCCGGTGGAATTGCCCATGATTTCAACAACATTCTTGAGATCATTATCGGCAATACGGAATTGGCTTTGGATGATGTGCAGGAATGGAATACGGCCAAGCTTAATTTAAAAGAGATTCGAATCGCGAGTCTCCGCGCAAAAGATGTTGTCCATCAACTTTTAAGTTTTGCACGTAAAACAAGGCTCGAGAAAAAACCGACGAATATCGTCCCCATTGTCAAAGAATCCCTCAAGCTGCTTCGGTCTTCGATTCCCACAAACATTGAAATTCGAAAGAATATTCCAACAGATGTTGATACCATTCTGGCAGATCCCACGCAAATCAATCAGGTTCTTATAAATCTGTGCACCAATGCGGGTCATGCCATGACGGACGGAGGTATTATTGAAGTCATTCTAAAGAATGTGGAATTCGGTGAGACTGCAACAGCTCAATATCCTGATTTGAACCCGGGACGATATGTCAATCTGACGGTAAGTGACACAGGGCATGGCGTTTCAAAAGAAGAAATTGATCGAGTCTTTGACCCCTATTTTACAACCAAAGAAGTCGGAAAGGGTACAGGAATGGGATTGGCCGTGGTTCACGGCATCGTCAAAGAACACAATGGGATGATTACACTGGAGAGCAAACCAGGGAAGGGAACGACCTTCAGTATCTTTTTCCCTGCGGTTGAAAAAGATGCAGTTATAGAATCTGAGCCTACTGAGAAACTTCCTACAGGAAATGAAAAAATACTTTTTATCGATGATGAACCGTCTATTGTGAATATGGCACGGCAGATGCTTGAACGACTTGGTTACGAAGTAGATACCAAAATGAGTTCGATAGAGGCTTTAGAGCTATTTCGTTCAAATCCCAACCAGTTCGATTTGATTATTACGGATATGACCATGCCCTTGATGACGGGTGACAAACTGGTAATAGAAATCCTGAACATTCGACCAGACATTCCTATTATTCTCTGCACCGGATTCAGCGAAAAGATAGATGAAAAAAAAGCAAAGGCGATAGGTGCTGCTGATTACATTGAAAAACCGCTCCATAAGCATGATTTTGCATTTAGAGTGCGGAAGGTTTTGGACAGGAAATAATACTAAAAATTATTGTAAACGAACTTTACATAGCAGCAATGGTTCGGTACATATCAAGGGGAAATGAGGGACGTAATTAACACATTACGCTGCTTCTTTTTCTTTTCAAAAAGACGGGGAGGAAACCATGCGCTTTCCAAATCTTTTTTCACCTGGCAATATCGGCGAGTGCCATCTCAAAAACCGAAGCATTATGCCCCTTTTTCCCACAAAATACGCCACAGACAGCAGGGTAAATCCCAAGATGCTGGAATTCTACCGGGCCAGGGCTCAAGGCGGCGTTGCCCTGATCATTTTGGAGTGTCCGTGCCTGGATTATCCCAGAGCCTATAAGGGCCCTAACGAACTTCGCTTTGATCTCGAAGAATATGCCGGGGGATTGTCGGAACTTATCGGCGTCATACACAAAGAAGGCGCCAAGGCCTTTATGCACCTGAACTATCCCAGGGAGAGAACTTTCAGGGAAGCAGTCCCCGGTGCCAAGAAAAAAGGGGACGTCTGGATTGTTTCACTGGCGAATTCCATGTCGCTCGACGAGGCGGATGAGATAGTGTCTATCATGGCCGACGGTGCCCGGAGGGCAAAGGAGATCGGTTATGACGGCGTGGAAATTCAGGCGAGCTACGGTGATCTGATTGCCCAGCTGCTTTCTCCTCTGCTGAACAAGCGAAACGACGAACTGGGCGGGCCCTTGGAAAATCGAGCCCGTTTTTTGGTGCGATTGATTCAAGAGATAAAGAAGACAGCGGGCAGGGATTTTCCGGTAATGGTAAAACTGGTGTGCGATGAGTTTGTGCCGGGTGGGCTGGGGCTTGAAGACGCCGGGGAAATTGCCGGCCTTCTGGAAGCGGCCGGCGCTGACGCTATCGTGGCCAATGCCGGCAACAAATCAACCAAATTCATCACCATACCTCCCAACGAGAGTCCTCCAGGGCCCTTGATCGGTTTGGCGGCCCGGATCAAAGCCTTCGTTACCATACCGGTCGTTGCTATCGGTAAAATAAACGGCCCTGAAATAGCCGATGCGGCCATCGCTCAGACAAAGGCCGACTTTATCGGTATGGCCCGAGCTTTGGTCGCTGATCCTGAGCTTCCGCAAAAAGCCTCCGCCGGTCTGGTCGAGGACATCCGGCGCTGTAATTACTGCCTCCAGGATTGTGCTGAAAAAGGTGTTCCGGGCATCGGAAGATGCTGTGGCGTGAATCCATTTGCCGGCAATGAGTATGCCTGGAAGGTCTTTCCGGCTCAAGATAGAAAGAAGGTGCTGGTCGTCGGCGGCGGACCCAGCGGGATTCAGGCGGCCATCATTGCCAGCCGGAGAGGACACGATGTGGAGTTGTGGGAACAGGGGCAGCTCGGAGGGCAGGCCAGACTGTCCTGCATCGCACCTTTCAAACAAGACAACTCCGATCTGGTACGCTATCTGAACCATTGTCTTGATAAAAGCGGGGTCAACGTCCGCTGCGGACATCCGTCGGAAGTATCGGAAATATTGGCGCTGGATCCGGATGTGGTCATTGTGGCAACCGGTTCCCGGCCGGGGATGCTTTCGATTCCAGGCGCCGATTCCAAAAGGGTCACAGACGTTCGCAAAGTCTATGAAGACAGGTCCGTGATCGGCCAAAAGATCGTAATTGTCGGCGGCGGCGATATTGGCTGTGAAACCGCCGATTGGCTGGCCGGCCCTGAAACACAGGTGGCGGTAGTGGAAATATTGCCGAAGGTGCTTCATAGAATGAAAAAAATTCCAAAGGAACGTCTCTTGTCGCGGCTTTCTGAAAAAGGGGTCGTCATTTATACCGAAACCGAGATAACATCGATCGAAGACAATCGCGTTCACCTGAGAAAAAAGGACGGCCATCCGTTTACGCTGACAGCCGATACGGTGATTTTTGCTATTAATGCCGAGCCGGAAGACAGCCTGTTACACCGGCTTAGGGGTAAAGTCAAACAGGTTATGGCGGTAGGCGATGCAGCGTCACCGGGCAATCTTGGTTCGGCGCTGAGAAGCGCTACCGCAGCCGCACTGAATATCTAACCCGGTCGTCCTGACGTCGGTTGGGGTCAGGACTTGCCGGGCTTTTTCCCAAATCACATTTTGACGGCTCCATTCACTGAACCTACCTTCCGGGTTATCCCGCCTCCTATTGAATATTTTGAAAAAGATATTATATTTTTCGTATAAACAGAATTTAACGTTATCGATGACGTTGTGTAACCCTAATTCGTACCGATGAAAGGATTAAACCGGGCATAAAATATAACATAATGAAAACATTATAAAAAATAGTTTTATCCTAATTGATCGCAAACAAAATGTGAAAAATATTTTATGTGTTTTATTATTTTAATAAAATTGTCTCTACATGGGTAGAGGGCAATCGAAAAGATGCTTTTCAACCCTACTTTTCCAAAACTTTATCTTCATGTAATTCCGCACCTGGACGTTCAAGCCCCCTACTGAAACTGCAGACGTCAGATTTTGCAGTCGAACCATTAGAGTTGTCAATGTCCCATTCTGTCGGGAAACTTTGACAGGATGGTCAAGATAGGCTCGACCGGATACACCGATAAGGATTGCCTTTTCTTCCGTTTCATGTGTGGATCCGGTCAGAGAAGGTGAAACATGCCAATCGAAACAAGGCAGCCGTCACAACGGTATTGTCCAAAGAAGCCGTCACTTGGAATGTGTAACCTCAATTGAGGTGCAATGTCCGAACAGGAGGACACAATGAAGAAAAAAAACGATAACGCGTCCGTTGATGCGTATTTGAAAAAACGGTCTCACATGACCGACAAAGAATTAGAACAGAAAATCAAGAACATGACCGATGAAGATCTGGTAAGGTTATTTTTGGCCATGTTAAGGGAAGACAAAAAAAGGGCCGACTACCTATTTCAATTCATAAAAGAGGTCGTCAACAGCTCCGCTATAATGGGAAGCGAAGGCTATCAGCCCATCGCCATGTTCACCCTGTACGCCCGTGAATCGGAAGGGACGACGGAGTTCAAATTCCGACCTGCCCGGACGGGGAGTGAAGAGGTGTATCGAAATTTGAAATTAAAGCGCTTGTTTGAGCTTGTTAACGACGCATGGGTGCGGCATGGGAATGAGGTTTTTGGAGGGATCACCGAGGAAACCCGGGTGGACATGTCGGGCGTCGATGCATGGATAAATGCGGTTGAAGATCAGAAAGAAAAGGAACCCGGATAAAGAGGGAAATTGCAACACATCCTAAATCATCGAGTTAAGGCCATGAATGTTACCCACCGAGTAAAAATAAAGCCTGGTTTGCATGTTCTGATCGTATTAAAAAAAACCAGAGATCCGGAAAACTAACGGAAAGTATAGTGAAAGATATTCTGACAAAAGCATCGACCCATCCTCATGGTATTAAAGTCCGTTTAGCAAGTCGAAGTAGACCGCTTTAAATCCAAACATATGTTTGTGGGTTCTTCGCCTTAAATTCCATAACAGTATTGGAAAAATATTCAGAGGTATAAAAAGTCATTGTCGAAAACGAGGCGATTGAGTATACTGTCTCCGGGGCGGCGTTTGGAAGATCGCCAACCAGCAGGGGAAACATGGGAAATGAGGATTTTTGGCAGACGCCATTAGAGAAAGAAAAATGCTTAAGAAAATTATTTCAGGGGGACAAACCGACGCAGATCAGGCTGCTCTTGATGCTGCAATCAAACTTGGAATTTCCCATGGGGGATGGATACCAAAGGGTAGGTCGACGGAATCCGGAACGTTACCTGAAAAATATAATCTTCAAGAAATGGCAACCGATGATTATATCGAGTGCATCAAACAAAATGTAAAAGAATCAAAGGGAACGCTCATCATATTCTACGGGAAACTGGCCGGAGATCTTTATCAGGCTGAAAGAGAAACGTTAAAGCATAAACATCAGCTCCTGGGTATCGACCTCAATCAAACCATTGCTTTTCAAGCTGCATCTTTGGTGAATGACTGGATTCAATTGAGACACATCGATGTTCTTTATGTGATCGGCCAGAGCGCAGCCGTAAATCCCCACATCGGAAAGCACACCCTACTTATGATTGAGAGAGCACTCATATTGGATCTAATGAATGTTCCTTCGGGTGGGGCGATTACCGATTATTCGAAGAAACACTATCTCGAGAAACTTCCTGTTCTTCCAAAAACCATTCATGAAGCTGTTGATAGATTAATATTGGAATTGGCACTCAAGGATAAAGTCCTCATCGCCAATATGACATATGATGAACTTGTTGATCTCAATTCAAATTTGGGTGCATATATCAGAAATGCATTCCGTCTTTGGTCCGGCAATGATGAACTCATGGAATCTTGCAGGTTTGTGTCCAAAAATAAAAAATTAACTGTGGACGGTGCATCCTTTGCCATTATTGATAAAATGTGGGAAAAATTACGAAAGACCCATAAATTGAAAGTTATTAAATGAAAGCAATATTTATGAAAAAAATAAAAAAAGCAAAATATCCGATCACAGCCGGCCTAATAATGTTTCTTGTCGTTAGTTTCGCAATCAACGCATACCCTTGGCATGACGAAACCCACATCGCCATCGCAAAGGCAACCGGATATAAAAAATGGTACAATGTCACCGGTGCCGATATGGCCAAGTTGAAGGCCGGCAAAATAGAAGAACAAAATCATTATGTGAATAATACCAGGGGAACAACGGTAACATCTGAGATGGTGCTCAGGCAGATAAAAAAATATAATAAAAAAAACGATATTACGGGCCATCTCTATGGTGCGATTATGGCTTCGGTTCGGGATTATTTGGGAAATAAGCAAAAAGGTAAATATGGTGAATACCATCTTGCTTTTTGTGCCCATTATGTTGGTGATCTTTCTCAGCCCCTTCACAATGTATTATACAGTTTGTATAATCGTAAACATCATAAAACGATAGATGGTATCATCAATGATGAGGTTTTGGATAACATCGATAAGATTAAGATCTATCCGATAACAATAAATTCTGAAGAAGAGTTGGCAGAAGAGATCGCAAAAATTGCGAACCTATCACTCGCAAAAGGACATCAGATTCAAGATGAAAAGCGCTTGTTGACAAAACAAGAGGCATATGCGCAAATCAGCCATAGTGCTTCATTGTTTTTCGCTATTTTGAGGTATGTTGAAAAGATTGATTGATTCCAAACATTCGGAAGTAAATTGATATAGAGATATTTGAAAGATGCCCAAAGTTATTAGCATACATGAATATATTCTCAAATTTACTTCTTATCAGGAGTTGTGACACATAACCAACCCGTTTTAATGAGAATCTTCAAACTCAGTGACCGTCAACTTCACGGGATTCTTTAAAAGACCTTTAATACCAATGTAAGTGGCTCTTTGTTCATAGAGCCTGTCTTCGATCTTTTGGATCATTTTTTTTAACAACTCGAATTCTCCGAGATCGAGTTCCAAATCTGTGTTTGCCTGTTCGGTATAATTTGTGTCGGTCAATGTAATGTTTATGTTTTTCATTTCACACCTCCTTGAATATATTATTGTTTTTATCAGCAGATGCGTATGAACCCATTTCTAAAAATGTTCCGAGAAGCACGATCTGTTTTGCCTGACCTGTTAGTCGTACTAAAAAATATCGCCAAAAGTAATTTAAACTCAATTAAATCAAGTATATAGTTAAGCTTAATATATAATTCAAAGCACTGTCAAGAATTAATTTTGTGACAATTGAATTGGGGTCAATAACATCCCCCCAAACAATACAAAAAAATAAAAAAATAGTGGCGGGAACGCATTCCTTTGAAACCGGTTGTTAAAATTAACGGAATAGGGGAAGAACAATGCTTAAAAAAATTATTTCAGGCGGACAAACCGACGCAGATCAGGCAGCGCTCGACATTGCAATCAAACTGAGAATTCCCCATGGAGGATGGATCCCAAAAGGCCGGACGACGGAAGCCGGAACATTGCCCGACCGATTCAAGCTTCAGGAGATGTCATCCGGAAATTATGCTGAATGTATTAAACAGAATGTCATCGACGCAAACGGAACCCTGATCATATCTTATGGCAGACTGACCGGAGATTTGGAGTCTGCCAGAAAGGCCACCTTGAGATACGGCCGTCAAATGCTGGGTATTGATCTTGATCAAGTCGATGACATTAAAGCGGCTTCACTCCTTAATGATTGGATTCAGTTATACCGCATCGAAGTGCTGTATGTGATCGGGCCAAGTGCACCTTACGCCAGAAACCAAACAGAGAATATCATCGAGGGTGCGTTTGCAATGGGGTTTGGGTAAGATATATCTTTGTGAAAGTAGGAGACGCCCTCGACCATACGACATTTCGATACCTTAATCCTGTGCACTCGCTGTATATGCCAGCCGTAATAATGGAGTGGTGGAGCGGTGGGAGAAAAACGTGGAGTAATGGGTTGATAAAATTGGTATTCCCATTACTCCAACACTCCATTATTCAAATATTTCCGTCGAATAATTTACTGGCATAGCCGTTGTTTTTAACTCCCGCCCTTATTTTTCGACAATTAGCATTGTTGCAAAGTGTGAGAAATTTTTAAGATTATGAAGTGAATTTCATAGGAGTTGGCAAATATTATTCATAATATTCGGCAGTGTGAATATTGTCGGGTAGTATAACTGTTTGGAAATATATCAGATAAGCTTATCTGAGGAATTTGGCACGATTTCTGCTATACTATAAATAACGCTCGAAACATACGTTGAAATTAGCATTAACGATGGTAAGTGCCACTCAACTTCAACACCAAAATAAAAAACCAGGTGATGGCTAAAGCCGTCAAAGGTTATACTTAAAAAGGGAGTTTGAGGTGGCACTTAATAAATGGCTTCTCTGGTGTACGTGCATCTTATTCTTCGGTCGACCGTATTTATTTATACATAATTTTGACATGCACCGAAGTTAATAACGGCATTTAGGGAAGCCTTCATATTTGAATGGTTGGGATGTACGTTAAGTGATATTAATTTAAATTTGAATTCCCCGCTGCTTGTTGGAGCGTATCGAAAATCCCGTTTCCAGGGCTGCGGGGATAGGAATTTTAGCCTTTCGCCAAACTGAGGGGCAAAGCCGCGTTTCATAAAATCGTTACACGATTTTATTCTTATTATGATAAACGGAGCCATTTCATACCAAAAAAAACCCTGGATCCCCTATGTTTTTCCCTTTGCCCTTTTTGCAGTCTGCATCTACGCGGGTCCTATCTTCAATATTTCCCAAAGCCTTATATATCCGATAAAAACCGTTTTGGTTGCTTCAAGCCTGATTTACTTTTGGAATGTTTACAAGCAGGAAATAAGATTCTCGTTTGGCTGGCTGCCTGTCATATCCGGAGTTTTTGTCTTCTTTATATGGGTGCTTCCCGAAGGGATGTATCCTCAGATCGGACATTCAGCGTTTAATCCTTATGACCATGCAAGCGGTTATGGTGTATATTTTCTTATTGCATTCAGGTTGATCGGTGCCACTTTGGTGGTACCCTTAATGGAAGAGTTATTCTGGAGATCGTTTGCCCTGAGATTTGCCATAAAATCTGATTTTAAATCCGTACCGCTCGGGCAGTTTTCATGGTTATCTTTCATCTTCATTTCTATTCTTTTTGGAATTGAACATCAACGCTGGCTCGTAGGAATTTTTGCAGGAATGGTATATTCAGGTGTTCTCTATCGAAGTAAAAACCTATTTGACCCCATCCTTTCCCATGCAATAACAAATTTCTTGCTGGGCGTGTATGTTCTCTCAACCCATCAATGGTCTTTCTGGTAGAGGATTGGCACCCGAAATCTCAATTTATTTTATAAAGTAATTGGTTTGACATCCGTTTGTCATAAAACCTTATGTCATTGTTATCGATAATTCCAAGATAATTATTTCTTGAACGTAAATCGATTCCAGCATATGCTTTTACCAGACATCTCCTATCAGAACGATTTGCAGATGATTCGCTGGAATTATCGTTTCTATTTTGGGAATGTCAGGAAGTCCTTTGGGGGTAATGTAAATAACGTTGTGAATGTTACAAATCTGCAATAGGAAGGAGATGAGGCTTGGCGTATATGGAAAGAAGAAAACATCCGAGAGTCAAAACAAATAAACTCATATCTTATCGTTGTTTAGATGATAGCGGCAATCAAACAAAGGAGGGTAGAGGAAAGTCTATTAATATCAGCCAGGGCGGAATCCTCATAGAAACTCATGATGCGTTAGAATGGCAAGATACCTTGCTGTTGACCATCGATATCGAAGATGAATTTGTGAGTATTAAAGGCAAGGTCATTTATTGCAATGCTGACGATTTTGGAAAGTTTCGAACCGGAATCCAGTTCCTTGAAACCAATGAAAAAATCGTGTCATTTGTAATAAAGCTGTTACAAACGTATAGCAAACTATTGGGCATAGACTAGCATGTCTGCGGTGAAAGGATACTACAAGCCATCTCAAAAACACATCTAACGCCCAATTACAGTGTTGCGAGCCTCTTCAAAATGCTCACATACACCCATGTATGCTGCGCTTTTTCATCGGCTCGCGCCTTGTCCTTGAGCGTAATCTATATTTTTGAGATGGCTTGTAAACTTTCTTGGGTTTTTGCTAGTCTCTCTCAAATATTAACGGCAATGCCTCATCGTGGATCTGCTGCCAGCGTTCTTCGCCGCCAAAGCTTTCGATATAAAGCTTCATTTTGGGTTCTGTGCCTGACGGCCGGATGGCAAACCAGGAACCATCTTCGATCACGACCTTGACCCCGCCGATGGCGGCGTTGTTTCCCGGAGCGGTGGTCATCACTGCCGTAATGGGCAAACCTGCCAATGTGGGCGTTTTGATGGCGGCGGGTGTCAGGCCTTTTAAAACCTTTTTCTGTTCATCGGAAATCGGGCCGTCGACTCTTTTGTAATACGGTTCTCCATATCCGGGGATCAATGTGTCGGCATAGATTTCATCCGGTGCTTTTCCTGTTTTTGCCAAAATCTCTGCAGCCAAAAGCGACATACAAAATCCGTCTTTGTCGGTCGTCCAAACCGTGCCGTCTTTTCGCAAAAAGGATGCCCCGGCACTTTCTTCACCGCCAAAGGCAACGGTTCCATTGAGCATCCCGTCAACAAACCACTTAAACCCGACCGGGACTTCGTAAAGCGCTCTTTGTAATCCGGCCACAACCTTGTCGATCATACTGCTGCTGACCAATGTCTTGCCAATTGCCAGATCTTTTCCCCATTTGGGTCTGTTCTGCAACAGGTACCATATGGCGACCGACAGGTAATGATTCGGGTTCATGAGGCCGCCGGGGCATACAATACCATGTCTGTCGTAATCGGAATCATTTCCCCACGCGATATCGAATTTATCTGCAAGGGCGATCAAGTTTGCCATGGCAAAAGGAGAGGAGCAATCCATTCGGATTTCGCCATCCGAGTCCAACGTCATGAATCCGAATGTCGGATCGACATCTGTGTTCACAATCTCCATATTCAGGTTGTACGTTTCAGCAATGGGTGACCAAAAATGGACACCGGAACCCCCCATTGGGTCCACACCGATCCGGACGCCCTTTTTTTGAATGATCTCCATATCGATGACCTGGGAAAGTGCGTCAACGAACGGCGTAATGAAATCCTGGATGCGGGTTGTATCGGCCTTGCGCGCTTTCTCATAGGACATCCTCCGGATACCAGAGGCATCGGAATTCATGAGCTGATTTGCCCGGTCCTGGACCCAGCCGGTCACATCCACATCGGCAGGACCGCCCTGGGGGGGATTGTATTTGAAGCCGCCATCCTGGGGTGGATTGTGAGAGGGTGTGATCACCACCCCGTCTGCAAATCCTTTTGTTCTTCCTTTGTTGTATTCGAGTATTAGAAAGGAAATGACCGGTGTCGGGGTGTATTCGTCTTTGTCATGGATAATCACGTTAACGTCGTTGGCAGAAAAAACTTCTAAAGATGTTCTAAATGCGGCCTCGGAAAGGGCATGGGTGTCAAAACCCAGATATAGGGGACCCGTGATTCCCTTTAATGTTCGATATTCGCAAATGGCCTGTGCGGTTGAAGCGATATGCATCTCATTAAACGTACCCTTAACGGCACAGCCCCTGTGTCCGGAGGTTCCAAACGATACCGGGCCGGAGGGTTCCAGGGTATAGTAAGAGGCAACCAGTCTGGGAATGTTGACCAGCATAGACTTTGGAGCCCGCTTTCCGGCCATAGGATGTCGTTCCATTGAGCTATCTCCTCGAGTTTTTGAACCTTTGTTTTTATTCGTTAAATCGGTCCATGTATCGAAGTGATCCAATATTCAGGATTGATTGTACCGTTTTTGATTCGATATCAATTTGTTCGCAAATCCTGAAATATTGGATCACCCCGCACTGTCAGGGTTCATAGCGCCTTTTATGAAAATATATGGCGATGATGCAATTTCAACGAAATTCATTTGAATAAAACCCTCCCAAAGGAAATCAGATACGGCTTTCGTTGAATAAAAAGGTGCGAAACTAAAGTTATTTCCCTTTACTCCATGGACTCGCGGCAGGTCGCAAACCGGTCAATCCCGGGTGAGCTGGCGATACTTGATCCTGTGAGGGCGGGCGGCCTCGGCGCCCAGCCGTTTTTTGCGGTCCGCATCATATTCAGAATAATTTCCCATAAACCATACCACTTGGCTGTCTCCTTCAAACGCCAGAATATGTGTGGCGATACGGTCTAAAAACCAGCGGTCGTGGCTGATCACCACCGCGCATCCTGCGAAATTTTCCAGGGCCTCTTCCAGGGCCCGCAGGGTGTTCACGTCAAGATCATTCGTGGGCTCGTCAAGGAGAATGACGTTGGCACCCTGCTTGAGCATGCAGGCCAGGTGCACGCGGTTGCGTTCGCCGCCCGAGAGCATGCCGACCTTTTTTTGCTGGTCGGCACCGCTAAAATTGAATCGGGCCACGTAGGCCCGGGATTTGACCGACAGGTTGCCGAGTTCGATCATATCTTCTTTGTTTGAAATCACTTCCCAAATGGTTTTTTGCGGATCAAGACTTTCCCGGTTCTGGTCCACATAAGCCATTTGAACGGTTTGGCCGATACGAATACTGCCCGTATCCGGTGTTTCCTGGTCTGTTATCATCTTGAACAGCGTGGTCTTTCCGGCACCGTTGGGTCCCACCACGCCGACAATGCCGCCCGGTGGCAAAAAGAATGACATGTTTTCGACCAGGAGCCGGTCGCCGTAACCCTTGGATACATTTTCGGCTTCAACCACCAGATTCCCCAGACGCGGCCCAGGCGGTATGTAGATTTCAAGATCTCCGGCTCGAGAAGCGCTTTCACGGGTCAGCAGTTTTTCATACGCACTGATTCGGGCTTTGGATTTGACCTGCCGGGCCTTGGGGGTCATTCTGATCCATTCCAGCTCCCGCTGAAGCGTTTTTTGGCGGTGGCTTTCGGCCTTTTCCTCTTGTCTGAGACGCTCCTTTTTTTGTTCGAGCCAGGAGGAGTAGTTGCCCTTCCAGGGAATGCCGTGACCCCGATCGAGCTCCAGAATCCAGCCGGCAACATTATCGAGAAAATACCGGTCATGGGTAACTGCGATGACGGTTCCCGGGTACTGATGAAGATGATGCTCCAGCCAGGCCACGGTTTCGGCATCCAGATGGTTGGTAGGCTCATCCAAAAGCAAAATATCCGGCTTGCGGAGCAACAGCCGGCAAAGCGCCACCCGGCGTTTTTCACCGCCGGACAGCACGTTTACCAACATATCCCCCGGCGGGCAGCGCAGTGCATCCATGGCCATCTCCAGGCGGGCGTCCAGATCCCACGCATCCGCTGCATCCAGTTTTTCCTGGATCTCTCCCTGTCGTTCGATCAGGCGCGCCATCTCTTCATCGGTCATGGGCTCGGCGAACGTTTCGTTGATGCGGTTGAATTCATTCATCAATTCAACGGTTGTCTGTACCGCCTCTTCAACGGTTTCTTTGACGGTTTTGGCGTTGTCAAGGACAGGCTCCTGCTCCAGATATCCTACGGTGTGTCCCGGAGCTAGAATAAGCTGCCCGTTAAATTCCGTGTCTACTCCCGCCATGATGCGTAAAAGAGAGCTTTTCCCCGAGCCGTTGAGTCCCAATACGCCGATTTTTGCGCCGTAAAAATACGACAACGAAATGTCCTTAAGAATTGGTTTTTTATCGTAATACTTGCTCACTTGAACCATGGAGCATATGATTTTGTTCGCCGGGTCACTCATGATGTTTTCTCCTTGTGATGTCTCTACTCCAGCACTCCATTATTTCGGCCGGCATTTTTTGCTTATAAGCCGAAATTTTAACAATGTCAAAGTATGACCCCTTCATCTCGGCATTTTCATGAAAAACCTTAGAGAGTGTTTGCAATTCAATAAAAAACTTGAGGATCGAGTAGAATTGGATTATGAAACATATTTTTTATTATTGAAACTAACATATTTTTATTTTCATTAAACATACTAACGTTTTTAACGATATGAAAAGAAAGCAGGCATTATGAATTTTCGCGGTCGGTCATTCTGCGGTCAGGTTGCGTTGTCCGATGTGGGACACGAGGTCCATCTATTTGGCTGGGTAGATGCATTGCGCGACCATGGCGACGTACTTTTTATTCATCTTCGGGATCAAAGCGGCATTGTTCAGGTCGTTTTTAGCCCGGAATTTACCTCCGGTGCGATTTGCAAACATGCTGCCACACTTCGAAGCGAATTTTGCATCACGGTTTCAGGCCGCGTGATTGAACGGGCCCCGGGCACGGAAAATCCAGCAATCGAAACCGGAAACCTAGAGGTTGTGGCCGGGGATTTAACGATCCTCAGCACATCCCGGGCATTGCCATTTGCCATTTCTGAAAAGGCCATGGTGGCAGGAACCGCTACTCCGGGTACCGAAGCGGTATCGGAAGACCTTCGGCTTCAACACAGATACCTGGATCTTCGGCGGCCAACCATGCAGGATCTTTTTGTCAAGCGGCACAGGATCAACAAATGTGTGCGGGAGTATCTCGATACCCAGGGCTTTGTCGAGGTGGAAACGCCGATGCTGACCAAAAGCACCCCCGAAGGGGCGCGGGACTATCTGGTGCCGAGCCGTCATCATCCAAAACATTTTTATGCTTTGCCGCAGTCTCCACAGCTGTTCAAACAACTTCTGATGATCAGCGGATTTGATCGGTATTACCAGATTACCCGTTGTTTTCGCGATGAAGATCTGCGCCCCAACCGGCAACCCGAGTTTACACAGCTGGACCTCGAGGCCGCTTTTATTGATGAGACGTTCATTTTTGAAATTGTTGAAGCGCTGCTCGTCCGTATGTTTGCCGTCGGGGGCATAACGCTTCCAAGACCATTTCCCAGGATAACATGGCATGAGGCCATGGAAACGACGGGGACCGACAGGCCGGACCTGCGTTTCGGGTTGAGATTTGTGGAGGCCACCGACATTTTTACCCATACCAACTATTCGATATTCAAGCAGATCCTGCATCGCGGTGGAATGATAAAGGGATTTAACGTCAAGGGGGCCTCCGGACAATTGAGCAAAAACGTTCTTCAAAATGAATACGCCAAAGACATCGTTCCGGGCTTCGGCGCCAAAGGCATGACGTGGATGCGGGTGACCGGTGGAAAGCTGGACTCGAACATTGTCCAGTTTTTCAGTGAAGCGGAAGCGCGCGGGGTGATGAAGCGTTTTGGTGCCCAAAACGATGATGTAATTCTGATGATCGCCGATCCATCCCGGAATCTGGTCAATACGGCGCTGGGACAGCTCCGACTGCACGTTGCCCATCGTCTCGGCCTGATTCCCCGGGACACCTACCATCCGGTCTGGGTGACCGACTTCCCGCTTTTCGAGGTAACGGATGAGGGCATTTCCCCAAATCACCACCCATTTACCGCTCCGGATCGAAACGATTTTGATCCCGAAGATTCCGATGATCTGATGGCGCTGATGTCCCGTGCGTATGATATTGTGATCAACGGCGAAGAACTCGGGGGTGGAAGTATCCGTATTCATCAAAAGGATCTTCAGCAGAAAATTTTTCAGGCCCTTGGGCTTTCCGATCAAGAGGTAAAAGAAAAATTCGGGTTCTTTTTAAATGCCTTTGAATACGGCACGCCTCCTCACGGGGGAGTGGCCCTTGGTATGGACCGCGTGGTATCCATGATTCTGAAAACGACTTCCATCCGTGAAGTCACCGCTTTTCCAAAGAATCGCAGCGCTTTTTGTCCGTTGACCCAGGCGCCTGCCGTAGTTGCCTTTGAGCAACTGGCTGAATTGGGACTTCTGGATATTCTTGGGAAAGAAGCGCTTCCCGGGGCTTCGCACCAAAAAGATCGGATCGATAACCTTTCCTGGGTCTCGCGTATCGGTATTCTTGACGGCGAGCGTGCGGCAATCGAGAGTGCTGTTGCAGACGCCGTGCAAATGGTTGAGCATATTCATGCTCACGCCGGGGATACGAAACCGACGTTCTCCGTGTATGCCATTGAAAACCGCTTCAGGGACGGCGTATCTTTTGAGGTCCCTATTAACGTCGAAACCGATGAACTTTTTAAAAATGCGCCGGCCGTAAAGGGTGATTTTTTCAAGGTGGCAACGATCATCGAATAAAGGAGTCACATGCAGGAAAAACTGTTTGTTTATAAGGATTCATCCGCTTCTCCGGCTTCGGACGAAGGTTTGCTCAGCGAAATATCGTTGGCCGTCCAGCCCAATATGTCTGTCCTTGGATGGCCGACCGAAGCGGGGTCCAGAGCGCTTGCCGGCTTTACCGCCATTTATGATGCCACCGCGGTCGAACGCCTCAAGGCCGCCGGTGCTGCCATTAAAGGCAGCGTTTGTATGAGCGAATTCGGTTTTGGTCTGTCCGGCGATAGCGGAGCGACGGCGTTAAGTCAGGGCGAAGTCGACTGTGTTTTGATGACAGATACCATGGGAGAGGCTCGCATGGCCGCGTGCCTTGCCGGGGCTTTTGGATTTAAACCCAGCTATGGAATGGTATCCCGCTTCGGCCTCATCGGCCTGGTCCCGTCCATGGAGTGCTGCGGAATTTTGGCAAAAAACCTTTCGGATATTGCCAAAGTGATTTCGGTTGCGGCGGGAAATGATCCCCGGGATTTATCGATGCCGGAATTTGGCGCCGATCTTGAACTGCCGGATTTCAACCCGGTGTTTGAGACACATGAACCCATTGTCACGGTCGGTGTGATCACGGATTGTCTTGACCGCTTGGAAAAAGAGGAATCCCGTGCGTTTGAGGCCATGATATCCACGCTCGAAAACGGCGGTCTTCACATTGAAGAGACACGTTTAAAAGATTTTGATCTTGCCCGGATGGTCCACAATGTGATCGGAGCGGTTGAAGCGTCATCCAGCGCCGGCAAATATGACGGCGTTCGCTACGGACACCGTGCGGCCACGGCGAAAAACTGGAATGAAATGTATCTTAATTCACGTGCGGAATCCTTTGGTTTGCTGGTTAAAACCTATCTTTTTCAGGGGGCGTATTTCCAGTATGAAAATTATGATGCGATTGTCGATGCCGCCCGGATTCGAACGCGTCTTATCACGGAAACCGAAGGGGCACTGGAACGATTCGATTTGCTCATGCTTCCCGCACGGCGTGCGGCCTTTGATCCTTTTAACGCGGCAACCGTCAATGCGGTCTATGATGTGTTTGCATGGACGCTGCTTGCCAATATTACCGGACACCCGGCCATAACCCTGCCCGGCATGGTAAAATACCCGGATATGGATTTAGGACTGCAACTGATCGCGCCGCGTTTCAAAGATTCACAACTGCTGTCCATGGCAGCCCGAATAACAGATTTGGCCCAGAAAGGAATATAAAAATGGCCTACGAAGCCGTCATCGGTTTAGAGATCCACGTTCAACTCAACGCCGCGACCAAAATGTTTTGCGACTGCCCCAACAGACCCGGGGATGATCCAAATACGAATATCTGCCCGATTTGTCTGTGGCTTCCGGGGGCTGTCCCCCGGTTCAGCCTGGATACCCTTGAAAAGGCAACCCTGGCCAGTCTGGCCCTCAATTGCGAGATTCAGCCGCAAAGCGCTTTTGATCAAAAAGTGTATTATTATCCGGATCTTCCCAAGGGGTTCCAGCTTTCCCAGCATCATATGCCCCTGGCCAGGGGCGGTTGGATCGAAATCATGGATGAAAAGGGAACGCCCAAAAATCTGCGTTTGCACCATGTTCACATGGAAGAGGACGTGGCCAAGCTCGTTCATGAGACAGAAGGCCGCACCCCCATCAGTCTGGTTGACTTTAACAGAGCCGGCACGCCTTTGATAGAAATCGTCACCGAACCGGACATGCGCAGCCCCCATGATGCCATGGAGTTTTTAAAGGTTTTAAGGACGCAGCTTCGGTATACGGGCTGTGCGGAATGCAGCCTGGAACAGGGAACCATGCGGTGCGATGCCAACATTTCCCTTCGGCCGGAAGGCACCGATCAACTGAACACAAAGGTCGAAGTCAAGAATATGAATTCCATCCAACATGTCGGAAATGCCATTGCCTATGAGATTAAGCGCCAGACAGAATCTCTCATGAAGAATGACCCCATTGTGCTGCACACCCGGTTGTGGGATCCCGAAAAACACATTACAACCGCCATGCGGGCAAAGTTTGAAGGGCCCTGTATCCCGGATCCAACCGTAAGCCATATTTTGGTCACGGATGATTGGCTGCAAGAGATGGCAGCAAAATTGCCTGAAATGCCGAACCAAAAAGTAAAACGTTTTGTTCAACAGTACGGTTTAATGGTTGATGAAGCCGTACAGATGAGTTCGGAACGAGAGTTGTCCGAGTATTTTGAAGCGGTTGTCGGATTCGGGGGTTCACCACGAACAGTGGCGAACTGGATTGCCGCCCAATTGCTTCCGGCAATTAAAGGCCATGGGCATGAGTTCTCCACGTCACCGGTGACGGCCCGGCGGTTTGCCGGCATGATCCGTCTGCTGGAAAAAAATGAGATCAATTCCGGTTCAGCCAAATCCGTACTCACCAAACTTTTCGAAACAGATCATACACCGGAAGAGATTGTCGACCAATTCGGCTTCCGGCAGATTTCGGATATGGGGGCCCTCACGGTCATTGTCGATCAAGTCATCTCAGAAAACGCTTCCGCCGTTGAAAACTATAAAAACGGAAACCAGAAATCGATTGGATTTCTGGTGGGACAGGGCATGAAGCTGTCAAAAGGCAAAGCCAACCCCAAATTTTTACAACAGATTTTTAGTGAAAAGCTGGCATAGCTGACAGAAAATCGGGGAAGTCCTTGACGAAATTTGTTTTGCGGATGAGAGGGTTATAAACCTATTCTGCGATTTTTTCAAATTTTTCTGTTACCCAAATTCCACAATGTGTAAAAAATACAATAAATATTGTGGCATCCACCTCACAATTTTTAAGACGATTCTATTTGAAAAATTAATTAACCAATTGAAATATAAAGAAAAGATTAAAATCCCTTATTGGGCATAAATTTTGCAAAAAGGTAACTCAAGTGTAGCATCCAAGAGATAAAGCCAACTCCCGAGCGATCGGGAGACGGAAAGCCACGGGTCTAAATTTAGATAGCCGGGTTGCCTTGAGGATAAAGGACAATTCGGCTTTTTTACTTTAAAACAACGACATAATGACATAATAAATATATCTGTAATGGGCGGGGTTAGAAATGGCCCTGATTTTTTTATTATTTTAAATATCCGGATATAACATCTGCCTGTGAATTTAATTACTACAAAAGCTTTGGTATCGACTCAAAGTTTAATTCCTGCGCCAAAACGCATTCATCGGGATGCCGTATGTCTAGACCTGTATCCCAAGGGATATCGAAATGAAGTCGTATTTTCCATATGTGTGCCGGATGAACCAGATGGTAAATATGGACCTAACGGAAGAAAATTGATAAACCCCAAGTACGCCAAATTTATTGATATTTATGTTTGATTGCAGTTATTCGTTTTTTCCCCGGCTGAAATCAACACCTCTTTTTTGGCCCCTGAATCCTCGGGATAAACTTCCATTCCAAAGCTTGTCGTAACCGTGACAGGCTCCGCTTCTGATTTCAGATCAGTGGATTCCCTTATACTCATCTTCCTGAATTTATGCGATATATGTAATCTGTAAGAACTCTCCAAAATTAGGGGTTATAGCAGTTGCCAAAAATATGTTCAGATTGAATTAATAACGGTTACAATTTGCCGTAAGCCGCCGGATGATTTCGTTTCGGTCGGGAAGCTGTCTGAGCAAATTAGAGCGCGTTAAAGAGAACATTTTCGAAGTTTTTCAAATTAGAAAATAAAATCAAACGACTACACGATATTCTAAAAAGTCATGACCCTGTTCTATTTTACGCACTTTTGTTTGCGAGTTCTTGCCGACCTAAACGAAATTATCCGGCGGCTGAAACGGAATGTTATTCTGACAATAGCTATATTGAAGGAAAACACAGACGAGCACTTGTGTTCCGGGGTGAAATATGGCTTATTTAAACGGAACACTTTGGCAAGTATTTTGAGTTTTGGTTTAAGGATTCGATTCCAAAATAGTGTCGTTGAGAACATGAGCAAATGAAATATTTATATTCCGCCATTATCATTTTGTTTTTTTCAATCAATGCCGGAGCAACCCAACGATTATATCATAATTTTATCCATAGTAATTTAAATTATAGTTTTTGCTTTAATCTTACGTCTTATGACCCCGTTGAACATCTCTATTACGAAGGATTAAGCACCTTATTAAATGAATATATTGTTGAAAAGTTGCGAAAGGGTGATTTAGATAATAGAAAATTCGAGATCCAGACAGGATGCATTCTTTTTGGCGGACACCCTTCTGTAGAAATTAGCCGAAATAAAAGGGGACGTTTTATATTTATACATGGGGATACAAATCTTTATCAATTGGTTAGGATCGTCGACTATTTTGTTTCTGAGGATTGGGAATCTTTTTGTTATGATTTTGAAAGTGTAAACCCAAAAGTTGCTTTAAAAACATTTAATAGAATTTTAGATAAAGTTGTTGGAACTCCCGATTTAACATTCTTTGAAGATAAAAGCATGCCGGTTTGGGCGGTCGGTAACTTACAAATTGTATATAAACCTGACGGATTGTTTTATCGGTTTAATGAGAAGGCTTTAAATCTTAAACCATCCAATCCACTACCAGCAAAATTAAAAGACCGTTATTTTTTTGTAAAAAACAATACAATTCAGGTTGTACAAGAAGATAAAATTATTTTAGAATGTAAAATTCCTGATTTTGATGAAATAAATACCTATTTATATTCAATGAAATCTTACGGGGGATGGCTTAATATATATTATAATCAACGGCCCATTTTAAGTTACTCCTACAAAAAGAATATATTTTATAAAATTCGAAATTTAAATTGAGCATGTTTTCTTTGAAGCGTCTCTCCAGCTTTTCTTTGACCAACGCGTTTTAAATACTGCTTATTTTTCAAAAAATAATTTGATTGTAAACTTATTGGATAGAATGGAATTTATGATTGATTGGGCAAGGTTTTACAATAAACGATTTATAATAATTGCATCTTTATTTCTCGTTTTTCTAATAAATCTACCACACTTTTCAGCCGCATACACCCAAGCAGATCGCCGAAGTTTTCAGCGTTCCATTGTAGATTTCCGTTCACGGTTGAATCCAAGTTACAAAAAGGTCAAACGTAAAAAGACAAAATACATTATTGTCCATACCTCAGAACTCGGACTTAAAATGACGTTAAAAGTTGTTTTAAAAGGAAAACGTTTGCGCAATGGTCGGAGAACCGATGGCGGTCATATCCATTATGTGATTGCTCGAAACGGACGCACGTATCGCATTCTGGACAAGAAATACGCGGCCGATCATGCCGGTCTCAGCATGTGGAACGGGGAGACGGATATCAGCAAAATCTCCGTTGGAATTGAATTGGTCGGGTATCATTACGCACCCATCACTGAAAGCCAGTATCGAGCCGTGGGCATATTGATTGACATTTTACAACGGGTATACGACCTGGATGATCGGGCTGTGTTGACCCACAGCCAGGTCGCCTATGGGAAACCAAACCGGTGGTTTAGAAAAAATCAACGCGGACGCAAACGTTGTGCAAGAAATTTTATTCGCGCCAAAGCCGAAGTTGGACCGACCTGGACCTATGATCCTGATGTGCGATCCGGTCGACTTTTGGCAGACCTTCAGCTATCCAAGGTTTATTATGGTCGGCGGGAATATTTTGAAAAAACCGATGACGCGAACATCATTACCAAGATTAACACCGCCTGGTCCATCGCGGGGGAAGATTACGATAGCCGGGCAACGGTCTACAAATTTCCAGGCGGTCATATATACACCGGTGATCAAGTTTCAGATAAAATCGGCTGGGACCGAATACCTGCGAAAACCGTCGTGCTATTGAATCAGGAAAACAGCATTTCTTTGATAAAAAGCGATGATCCCATAAAAACCATATCGGACAGGCTCACGGCATGGTCTTTTGCCGGTCAGGCGTATAACAGCAAAACCACGATCTATTTTATGCCTTCAGGCCGAATAAAAGTCGGTTCGATGATATCCGACTGGGATGATCTCCCGGTAAAAACAAGGCTCATTGTCGGCTACAGCGGTCCCTACAAGCTTTATAAAGATCGGTCCGCCTACCAAATCGCCGGCCGCAAATACAAAGATCGAAAAACAATCTACTACCTGCCACCCAAAAAACTTCTGTCCGGTGATAAAATAGACGACTTTAATCGGCTTCCAAGGGGTACCCTGATATTTCTTCCCGGCATCTAACCCTGATTAAATAATGAATTTGTAAATCGAAGGTTAAAGATTGCGAAAGGTCATCCCTCATCGGGTTCAGCCCATACGATATGCCTTTTGTTTATAAACATTGTTTTACCGATATTTTCTTTATATGAGGCATCAACCATCACAACAAAAGGGCTTTCGCTGCTGGTAAAAATGTCCGATACTCTCTCTTTATTACCGACATTTATCTTCCCATATATGGTCGATCTATCCGTAGTTCTGATCGTAATGCTTTTATATTTTGCCGGATAGTCTTGTGCGCTTGTTTCCATTTTGCCATTCCTTTCATGCTATGGGAGAACAGGGCTGTTTTTTAATTATGGCTGATTCGTCCTCCCTTTTATCCCCTTTTGGGGGTTAATTTCTGAAATTTGTCATGCCAGGTACACGTGTTACAGTAAGCTTCACTTCTTTAGTAAGCGATCAACTACCCGGATCGTATTCAGATGGATATCCACCGTATCATCGATATTTGGGGCATATCCTCCTCCCAGAACAATGGCAACGGGAACCGAACGATCGACACACAGCTTTAGCACGTAGGCATCACGATCCATCAGGCCTTGCTTGGTCAGTAAAAAGCCGCCCAGACGGTCCTTTTTAAACGGATCCGCTCCGGCCAGGTAAATAACAAGGTCGGGACGATGCCCGTCGATAAGCTCCGGCAGCACTTTGAGGTGCTCCAGATAGCGCTTGTCATCTACACGGAGGCTGCCGTGAAGACCGATGTCACAGCTGCTGTATGCCTTCTCATGGGGATACAGATCTTCCTGGTGAATACTGAAGGTATAGACCGTTTCATCGCCTTGAAAAATGGCGGCGGTCCCGTTTCCCTGGTGCACATCGCAGTCGATAACCATTGCCCGATCGATGAAACGTTCCGTCTGAAGCTTTCGAATCGCTACTGCCATATCGTTCAAATGGCAAAAACCTTCCTCGTGACCGGCAAAGGCGTGATGAAAGCCTCCACCGAGGTTCATCCCTATTCCTTGCTCGAGAGCGATGTTACACGCCAGATACGTGCCTCCGCAGGCGATCTTTAATTTTTTAAAAATATACCAACTGATCGGATTTTCACCGTTGACAAGCCCCATGGGGGTAAACGCCAGAAGATGAAGACGCCAGAGATAACCGCGGCTATGAACCCGTGCAAGATCCGGGTCGTCAAGGGGGACAGGATCTATGAGATCGTCCTGGGTTAATATATTGTCTTCTAAGGCTCGGTTGTGAATCAACAGATATTTTTTGACCGGGAAAAAATGCCACCAGAAGCCGACACGGTATTCAGGGCTCCAAACGAAATTGGCCTTGCTTTCATCTTCCCGAACCAAGGCTTTGGTTGTCAGCGGAGATTTAGGAACTTCAAACTCAGGTGCCGGCCAAAATTTACCCCCCACCAACACAAACCAATAGACCAGCAGCACGCCTCCCAGACACAATCGCCACTTTCCACCATTCCCCACAAGAAGATAGATAATGATGATAAAGAGTATGATTTCAGAAAGGGAAATAGGGAGCCTGGTGTGGCCGAGAAGCTCTTCATGGGTGTATGTCATGATCGCACACGTTTAATAAAATATATGGAGATGGATCATTTTCAACGAATTTCCTTTGAATGAAAGGGTACGAAAATTAATTAATTATTACATAACCTGAAAAGCTTGTAAAGAATCGGTATTTCATTATCGAGAGGGGTTTGGTTTTTGACACGGACGCCCATGCCGGAGAGGGCTGTATGAGATCTCTTGCGACGATAACCGTGTGCTGTTTCATTTGCTGCACATGGCATAACTCCTGGAAGAGATTTTGTTGGGGAAATCGGTGACGGACAAGGCAGAGAGTATGCGGTCAACGTTCCATGGGCACACGGATCGACGGAGAAAACCTGTCTGTAATTGGATCAGAGCAATTTGTCGTACGACTCTTTAACCAACTCATATCCATAGATTCTCTCGAGTCTTCGAACAATGAAATGCCCCCGAGCCATATTCTGAAAATGGTCAATAAAAATGGTGTTAACCAAAGCACCACCGGCTGCCCCGATCAAAGGGATTGCCTGTGCCGCGATTTTTTCGGTAACAACCACTCCGAATCGGGATGCCACAGCAGAAATAAATTTAACGATTACCGGTGCACTTTTTTGACCCAATCCTTTTTGGACAATATATTCGGCAGCGTCTGAAACAGCTTTTGCCAATGAAGCTCTGACAAAAAAGTAACCGGTTTCCACGCCGTCATCGTCAAGGGAACGTCCTCCGAGAGCAAAAACTTCCAGGCACGCCAACTTGGATTCTATGGTTTTTATCTGTTCACCTTCGCTTCTTGCAATGTCTGCGATAGAACGAAGTATGATGGTGGTGGATATGGGGAGTTCGATAGTTAACGCTGAAAGCCCAAAAGCACCTCCGCCGGCACCGGTTGCTGCGACCATGATTTTATGCGCAATGTCCGATGATGGGTATTTTGACCGGTCATCCATTGTTTTTATGGAAAAGGCCAACGCTTTTTGCAGCGATTCTCTCGTTATTTTTAGGATCGTATCATATGATTTTTGCGGCAAAAGTTCGAAACCTTTTTCTATGGATTTCCCCAGAAGATTTGAAATTTTTGCAGCAATCCCCGGGTTCTCAAGGAGACTTTTTGCATATCGGAGATGCGCTAAATCATTTTTTGAAATTTGCATGTTCTATTTTCTGAAGGCGAAGAGCAAATGATCTATATTTCGGGTGGATCTATTTCGTTCGATTCGGGTGCTATTTAACGATTCTCAACACGTTAGAATTCTGAAGCTTCTCCCAAAGCGCTGTTATGATTATAAAAGAAGCTTGATCAGGACCGATTTTGTTTAGGCCCGCATAAGATTTGCAAGAATCCAACAGGCGATCATTACCCCGAAGACGAAATTCGTTTCTAATATATATTCCCCATGAAACGTTGAGTTTTACCAGGCCGACTTCCGACATATTTGCAATTTTTGTTTTATCTTTAAACGATAATTCAGAGATGAGTCTGTCTACAGCTTCATCAATGTTTTTAGGGAATAAATTTTTTGTTTCATTCATTTTTCTTGATCGGATTTATTTTTGATTCGGCGTTATCGCTTCTACAGTTTTCCCTTATTGGAAACTTAATTCCTGCTAAATATTGTGTCATGAATGGACACCATCTAATTTTTCGTTGAAACATCCGCAATATAATTATACGAAGATAATCTGTCAATTCATGATTTAGGGGACATCCAATCATCCCCCTGTCATTCAAAGAGACGAGGTTTTATTGCTATATGAAGGTGCAGATGGGTAAAAATTTAATGTAAAGGATGGGTGCCATGAAACCAGCACTGATCATCGTAGATATGCTTAAGGACACTTTTGACAAGCATCCAGATGCATTTATCACCAAAGAAGCCCTGAAATTCGTCCCGACGATAAACCGTCTTTCTTCCATGTTCAGAGATAGGGGTTTTCCTGTGATATTTTCCTGCGATTCATTTTTGCAAAGCGATTTTATTTTTCAAGGAAAAATGAAGCCGCATTCTATCAGGGGAACGGATGGCGCAACGGTGATCGATGAATTAAAAAGGGAGACAAACGATATTGTTTCACAGAAACGCAGGTTCAGTGCATTTTTCAAAACGGATCTGGACCAAACCCTGAGAACTTTGGGCTGCGATACCGTTGCCGTCGCCGGAATTGCTACCCATATTTGTGTTTTAACCACGGTATTAGATGCAGTTGCATCGGACTTTAACGCCATTCTTTTAAAAGATTGTTGCGCAGCACACACACCGGAATACCACACCGGAATAATTCAAATATACAAAAATAGTCCGATATACCCTTTGATCAGAATCCTGTCGTCTGATGAACTCATCGATGAATATTTTAACGTATAACTAAAAAGAACTTTATGGCTTAAGTGCGATGTTATGATTCATAGCGCCCCTTTTGAAAATATATGGCGATGATCTTTCACTGCTAACATCGGGTGAAGACACAACCATGTCATAAGTTTATATAAAAATATGGTCGCGAAACTTGAGTAGTTTACGAATTTAAATCAAATAAATTGAATCAATTGATGTAAGATTGTAGCTCTTGCAAAAAAGAATAGGTTTGATTTAGTACGAAATTTTGATAAACTTTGAGCGCATAAATTTAACCATCAAATTTTAATCAAAAAAATCGGACAACGTGACGCCTGCCCAATTGATTCAGTATGCGTGGATACGATGCCTGTCCGAAGTGGCTGAGCTGAGGAAGGAACCCGTGCTGCAATTGCTAAAAAACCGATCGAATATTGGTTTGATACGAGCGACGTATTTTTTCAAATTGTTTTTAGTTGTCGTGGTCCTGCTATGTGCAATGCTTTCTGTTGCATCCACAGTATCGGCGACGGAGAAGAAAACCCGGTTGCAGGGTCCGCGAACGCACAAGAAACAGTGGCTCGGTGATTTCGATGTGATGGCCAAGGAAAGAACGATTCGCGCCCTGGTGGTCTATAGTAAAACATTCTATTTTTTAGATCGTTGGCGGCAGCACGGTATTACTTACGATGCACTCAAAGAATTTGAAAAATTTGTCAACAAAAGGTTAAAAACCAAAACGTTGAAAGTCAAGGTTATATTCATCCCTGTGAGTCGTGATGAACTTATACCGTATCTGGTTAAGGGCCTTGGGGATATCGCGGCCGCCAACCTGACCATCACAACTGAACGCCGGAAGCAGGTGGACTTTTCTAATCCTTTAATGAGCGATGTAAAGGAACTGCTTGTAAGTGGACCGGCAGCACCGCCAATCAACAGTATCGAAGATTTGGCAGGTAAGGAAATTCACGTTCGACGGTCCAGCAGCTATTACGAAAGCCTGATTCAGTTGAATACGTCCTTTAAACAAACCGGAAAATCTAAGATGAAATTGGTTTTTGCCGATGAGACGTTTGAGGATGAAGATTTGCTTGAAATGGTCAACGCCGGTCTCATCCCGATGATTGTTATGGACAGTCACAAGGCAAAATTTTGGGCGCAAATCTTTGACAATATAAAAGTTCACCCGGACATTACTGTGAGAACCGGCGGTGAGATCGCTTGGGTCTTTCGCAAGAACAGCCCAAAACTCAAGGCCGTGGTCAATGAATTTGTAAAAGCCCATAAAAAGGGGACGATGCTGGGCAATATTCTGTTTAAACGGTACTTGAAAAACAATAAATATGTCAAAAACTCCGTGTCTGAACAGGAGTTGAAAAAATTTAACTCAATGGTACAACTTTTCAGAAAATATGCCGGCAAATATGACTTCAATTATTTAATGATTGTGGCCCTGGCGTATCAGGAGTCCGGACTTGACCATAGCAGGCGCAGTCATTTGGGTGCGGTCGGCGTTATGCAGCTGTTGCCGACCACAGCGGCAGATCCTAACGTCAACATTGCCGACATTGAAAAGTTAGAAAACAACATACATGCCGGCACAAAATATCTGAGGTTTATCATCGACCGATACTATAAAGACGCACCAATGGATAATGTCAACAAACTGCTCTTTTCCTTTGCGTCCTATAACGCCGGTCCGGCGAGGGTGCGAGAACTTCGAAAGAAAGCTGACGCCATTGGACTTGACCCGAATGTTTGGTTTCACAATGTGGAGATCGCCGCTGCTAAATCAATCGGCAGGGAAACGGTTCAATACGTCAGCAACATTTATAAATATTACATTGCCTATCGAAAGGTTGTTGCACAAACCCAAAAAAAGAAGCAACTTCTAAAACCATATAAAGACGAATAAAATCCTTATTGCTGGATATACCGTGCTGAAATCTAAACTTGGCGCGTCCCGCGTATAAAATGGAGGAAATTTTATAAATACAGTCACACCAGGTTAAAATGGAGTAATGCCAATGAAATTCAATTTCACCCATATTGTTATTGCCAGTGTTGTTTTATCCGGCCTCTTTTTTTGGAACTTGGCACAGTCTGATACAGTCAAGCCATTGAAAAGCAAACCCGGATTTTACTTTAAAATGAAAGCGTTAGAAGAGGGACGTCATCTGGTAAAAAAATTAGGCTGCAACGATTGTCACACTGCCGGATATTTACAATCGAAAGGGAACGTGCCTGTAGACCAATGGTTGACGGGTGATACATTCGGATGGCGCGGACCGTTGGGAACGACCTATGGGTCAAATCTTCGGCTTTTGATCAATGTGCTTTCAGAAGAGGAATGGGTCGAAATGGCCAAGACATTACAGAGTCGACCCCCGATGCCACACCCCATTCTTAATGCAATGAATAATGAAGAACTTAAGGCCATTTATTGGTTTATTCGATATTTAGGCCCGGTTGGGAAACCTGCCCCGGACTTTGTGCCCCCCAGCTAACCCGAATATTTCATGAAAATTTTAGAGCGGCGTTTTTATTAATAACGACAACCGCTTTCCAATTGGGGCGCGGGATTGTAAAAAGAGAGCAATTGCAGGAGAAAGTTAATGAATAAAATAAAATTTTCAGCCCTTTGTTTGATTGTATTTTATAATATATTTGTCGGGGTCGCTTTAGGAGAAGGAACTCGTCATATTAAAGGTAAAAATGTTAATTTATATTTTATGAATGATAAAGTCTTTGGAGCAGTAGGAAATAACCCTCTTTGGGCGATCTATAATTGCGGTAATGACATAAAGGGGGAGATGGATATCAATGGAAAGTTCTATTCATTTAACTTTAAATACCATAGCAATGATGAAAATATTGTTACGGGAGCATTCGGCCCATCAAAAATGACCCTTAAAAAGATTGAAAAAAGTGACACAAAATTTTTCTATCATATACTTATCAATAACAAAGAAAGTATCTTTTCCATTAGATATGAGCGTATTGAAGATGAACATCTGGTGAATTCAATAATTGAAGGGAAGGTTGACCCTGATAACAAAGTTAAACTTACGGTTGATGGTCATCTTTGTCCTTTTGCTACAACCGGAGTTGTTTTAATCGTTGCCGGTGCCCTAACAGAACACAAAGGAATGCAGTAGGTCAATCTCGCGGGACTTCCGACCACAAAATAATGACATTTAGATTCTTGCCAATGTGGCAGACATCCCAGTATTTAGAAAAACTTCCCGACCCCTCATCTAATTAAACAGCATCCTTTTTGCCACTTCAAAAAATTTATAATCTTCAATTTTTAATTTTAGATTGATGTTCAGATAAAAAATTAGTTAAAATAACTTTTATGTCGAAATGACGACGGTTCCGTGAAATTCAATCTAACATCCGGATGGGAAAACTGAGCAGAGGAGGATCGATGGCAGCCCAAACAGCGTTTGACAACGAAAAATACATCCAGGAACAGAAAACAGAGATCTTAAAACGCGTAGAAAAATTCGACAACAAACTCTATCTGGAATTCGGGGGCAAGCTTTTATTCGACTACCATGCGGCCAGGGTGTTGCCGGGCTATGATCCCAATGTGAAAATGCGGCTGCTTAAGGCCTTGAAAGACAAAGCCGACATTTTATTGTGTATTTATGCCGGCGATATCGAAAGGAAAAAAATCAGAGCCGATTTCGGCATCACCTATGATTCCGATGCTCTCAAGCTCATCGACGATCTTAGAAGCTGGGACATCGATGTGCTGGGTGTTGTCATTACCCGGTTTGAGAATCAACCCTCGGCGATGCAGTTCAAAAACAAACTGGAACGCCGCAAAATTCGGGTGTATACCCATCAATACACCAAAGGTTATCCCACGGACATCGATCTGATCGTCAGCGACGAGGGCTACGGCGCCAATGAATATATTGAAACGGACAAGCCGCTGGTCATCGTCACCGGACCCGGGCCGGGCAGCGGCAAGCTGGCAACGTCCCTATCCCAGGTATACCATGAATATCGGCGTGGCGTTTACGCGGGTTATGCCAAATTCGAAACTTTCCCGATCTGGAATCTGCCCCTCAAGCATCCGGTGAATGTGGCCTACGAAGCCGCCACCGCGGACATACGGGATTTTAATATGATCGATCCCTTTCATCTGGAAGCCTACAATCAGAGCACGGTCAACTACAACCGGGACGTGGAGGTTTTTCCGGTGGTCAAACGGATATTGAAAAAAATTCTGGGCGGGGAATCTTTTTACAACTCCCCCACGGATATGGGCGTCAACCGCGCCGGTTTTGCCATCACCGTTGATGAAGCCACCCGGGAAGCCGCCAAACAGGAAGTGATCCGTCGGTATTTTCGCTATCGCTGTGAATATGCCATGGGATTGACGGACAGGGAAACGGTCCAACGTGTCGAGCTTTTGATCAAAGATTTCAATCTGGATTTGGAATACCGAAAAGTGGTGGCACCGGCACGCCGGGCGGCGGTCGAGGCCCAGGAAAAAGGCGGAGGCAGCGAGGGAATCTTTTGCGGTGCGGCCATCGCCTTGAGGAACGGTACCATTCTGACCGGCTACAACACACCCAAACTGCACGCCGCGTCCAGCCTTGTGTTGCACGCCATCAAACACCTGACCGAAATTCCACCCAAGATCAAACTGCTGCCGCCCCATATTATCGAATCGGTGCGCAATCTGAAAACCAAGGTGCTCAATGAAAAGACCCTCAGTCTCGATCTGGTGGAAGCCCTTATCGCCTTGAGCATCAGCGCTACCGGCAACCCGGCCGCCCAACTGGCCATGGAAAAACTCGGGCAACTTGAAGGGTGTGAAGTCCATATGACCCACATTCCTACGCCGGGCGACGAGGCCGGTCTGCGACGTCTGGGGGTCAACCTGACCAGCGACCCGAACTTTTCGACCAAAGATCTTTTTATTGCCTGATCCGGGAGGGACTTCCGGTTTTCCAGCCCAAAAGAGACTTCCACTGCTTCATTTAACAAATGGAGGTGAAATGGATATTTGGTTCTTTTTGATGGAAATTGTGATGCTTTGGGGGGGGGTGCATTTTTTTTAGGCGTTTTGGCCCAGTACCTTCTCAAAGTCCTATTGTAGGATATTTGCTTGCAGGTACGGTTTTAGGGTCTTTGCTACCGCACTTTCGCTTTAAAAAGGTTCTTATACTTTATTTGAATTCATCCCGCGCTGCCCCGAGAATCGGGATCCTCCAGAGGCGGATAAATCCTCCAGAGGCGGATAAATCCTCCAGAGGCGGATAAATCCTCCAGAGGCGGATAAATCCTCTAGAGGCGGATAAATCTCCACTGCGTTCCGACCCCGGTAGGCGGGATTTCCGCTTCGCTCCAACAAGCA
>JBFESJ010000012.1:0-31395 GCA_041548585.1 Desulfobacterales bacterium
AGAATATCCATGAATAATATATTCGTCGGTTAAAATATTAAAAAACATAAGTAAATTATTCGCCGTTAAAATTTAGAGGCAATACGGGAAAATCAAGTTTTAAAAAACATAGGAACTGTTATGCTGGAAATCAAATTTATAAGACAAAACCTGGAACACATTGAAAAATCACTTCAAAACAGAGGTGAAACGGTTGATCTGGATACGTTTAAGCAGTGTGATACCAATCGAAAAGCCCTTTTGCTCGAGATAGAGGACCTCAGGCACCGTAGAAATGTCGTCTCTGAACAGATCGCTGCCATGAAGAAAAACAAAGAAGATACAGATGATCTTGTGATTCAAATGCGCGATGTCGGTGACAAAATCAAGGCGCTGGATCATCATTTGTCCGAAAATGAAGAGATAATAAACCAGATTCTTTTCGGAATACCGAATATTCCCCATAAGTCGGTTCCAATCGGAAAGGATAGTTCTGAAAACGCGGTTGTCAAAACGGTGGGCTCCCCGCCTGATTTTGATTTTGAACCCCTGCCACACTGGACTTTAGGGGAAAATCTCAAGATTTTAAATTTTGAGGCTGCATCCAAAATTACCGGTGCACGGTTTCCGCTCTATTTGGGGGTTGGTGCTCGGCTGGAAAGGGCCCTCATTAATTTTATGCTCGACATTCAAACGACGAAGCATGGCTATAAAGAAATACTGCCGCCTTTTATTGTAAACCGGGACAGCATGACAAACACCGGCCAGCTTCCTAAATTTGAGAAAGACCTTTTTAAGCTGGAAGGATGGGATTATTTCATGGTGCCCACCGCCGAAGTTCCTGTGACCAATATCCACAAAGGTGAAATTTTGAATGAAGAAATGCTGCCGATTCTCTATACGGCGTTTACCCCGTGTTTTCGTTCAGAAGCGGGCTCTCATGGAAAAGATACACGGGGCCTTATCAGACAGCATCAGTTCAACAAGGTTGAACTGGTTAAATTTACCACGCCCGAGACATCTTATGATGAGCTCGAGACCCTATTAAACAATGCCGAAGCTATTTTAAATTATCTCGACCTCCCATATCAGGTTGTCACTCTATGTACCGGTGACCTTGGATTTTCCGCCGCAAAAACCTATGATATTGAAGTTTGGATGCCCGCACAAGGTGTTTACAGAGAGATTTCATCCTGCAGCAATTTTGAGAGTTTTCAGTCGAGACGTGCCAAAATAAGATTTAAAAGAAAAGGAAAAAAGGGAACTGAACTGGTACATACACTCAACGGATCCGGGCTTGCAGTAGGGCGGACAGTAGCGGCCTTGCTTGAAAATTACCAGCAGGCTGACGGGTCTGTGCTTATTCCCGAGAACTTGAGACCCTACATGGGAGGGCTGGAGAAAATAGAACCGTGAAACCCGAAGATTTTCCAAAAGAAATAAAGCCGTTCATACTTCCAAAGCATGATGGCGAATTGATGTATCGATGCCTGGGGTGTGGCCAAGAATATGGTATTGAGAAATTACTTTATACCTGCCCGGATTGCGGACAGGTGCTTCTGATTTATGATCTGAATTTTGAGGATTTAAAGAAAATTCCAGGAAGCGTATGGCGAAACATTTTTGATTATCGCAAGATGCTTACAATCCCGGCACTCAAGGGAATCTATCTTTACCATGAATTCATCGGGCCGATGATTCCGCTGGATGCTGTCATTTGTCTGGGAGAAGGTCATACCCCTGTTGTTGAAGCAAACAACTTTTTACAAGAAAAAGCCGGTGTTAGATTCTATTTTAAAAATGACGGCCAAAACCCCAGTGCTTCCTTTAAGGATCGGGGCATGGCCAGTGCCTTGAGCTATATCAACTGTCTGGTTCGAAAAGGTCATGTTTCAGATGTGCTGGCCATATGTGCATCTACTGGAGACACATCTGCCGCCGCCGCTTTGTATGCGTCCTATCTTCAACCGGATGTTAAATCGGCGGTGCTTCTTCCCCACAGGAAAGTGACACCCCAGCAACTTGCACAGCCGTTGGGAAGCGGTGCTGCTGTGTTTGAGATACCCGGTGTTTTTGATGATTGTATGAAGGTTGTTGAAGCTCTGTCCGAAAACTATAATGTCGCACTACTCAATTCCAAAAATGCATGGCGGATACTCGGACAGGAGTCTTATTCATATGAAATTGCACAGGCATTTGAATACGACATGGAAAATCGGGTTGTCGTCGTACCCATTGGTAACGCCGGCAATATTACCGCTGTAATAAACGGATTTTTGAAATTTTATGAAATCGGAATAATAACTTCTTTGCCGAAAATTTTGGGCGTTCAGTCCGAACATGCCAACCCGGTATATCGATATTACCTTGAACCGGATGCAGCAAAACGGAAATTTAAGCCGGTAGTCGTTAAACCCAGCGTTGCCCAAGCGGCCATGATCGGCAATCCTGTTTCAATGCCGAGGGTGATCCATCTGGTGGATCTGTATAACAGCATATCGGGGAGACAGAATGTTTTTTTTGTAGAGGTCACCGAACAGTCTATTATGGACTGGGAGCTTCTGGCCAACAGAAACGGACATATTGCATGTACCCACGGTGGCGAATCTCTTGCCGGACTGGTTAAGGCCCGAAGGCAGCAAATTGTCGGAAAAAACGATATTGCCGTTGTCGACTCAACAGCGCATGCGATGAAGTTTTCGGGTTTTCAGGAAAAATATTTTGAAAAAAGCTTTCCCGCGGAATTCAAAATTTCTCCAGATCCGGCACTTGTCAATGCGCCTGTTTATGTTCACCCAGAGGACCTTGCGAAAGTCCCTGCTCCAGGCAAACCATTGCATGGCGAAGATTTCGATCAGTTTGTGGAACAGACATCCAAAGAGATCGCAAAGCATTTGAGTCTCAAAAAGGTTCCTAAAACATGAAGACCAAAGGAACAGGTTTAGCATTCATTTATTTTGTGTTCATTATTACGGTCAGTCTGATAACCCTCCCTTTGGCTTATGGTGCTTTTTTTTACAAAAGTTACATCATCCGGTACGACAGGGGGTGGAACATATTATGTGATCCATACGTTGTGAAAAAGGATGACTGGATCTTTAAACTTTTTAGACAAAAAGGAGAAATTTCTCACAGGGATTTTCCGGAGTTTTTACGAATATTTAAACGATTAAATCCCCATATACACGACATAGACAGAATCCGTCCCGGACAGCATATCGTTATTCCCCTGAAGAAAGTCGATCGGGACACATTGTCTGAAAATTCTTCAGATGTCGTTACAATTCCATATTTAACCAGTGTCACCATGCCTGAAACGACAACAATAAATTCAACAGACTACAGCGTCAAAAACGGAGATTGCGTATCCATCCTTATTTCTAAAACATACGGAGATTACGGCACAAAATCATATAAAAACGGCGAAAAATTGTTCCGGTTGATGAATCCTCAAGTTAAAGATCTGGATCTCATTTATGCGGGGCAGGTGCTTCGTTTACCCATTCCGGAAATTCAAAGCCCGTCATGGTCACAATCTAGCTTTGACAACGAAGCCACTCATGACACCCCGGGCAGTCCCGACAGACAACGCGCGTCTGATGAAAGGACACAGGCGCCTTCAGTGGAAGAAAACAGTGAAGAGCCTTCAGGATCTTCACTGTCGGAAGTCGCTTCGATATTAGATGCCGAACTGTTTAGTAAAGGAAACTACTATCTGCCCAGGCCTGGGCAGGACGATTTTGAGCTCGATCTTACCCGTTTCCCTTTTATAAAGCTTGAAGACGGAACCCGAATTTTTTTCTCCATGGGTGCTGAAAATCAGGGGGCTGAGATTACGATGCTCAAATCTTTTTGGGAAGATGTGCATATTATAAAAGTAGCACGCGGTGATTCAATGGAACAGGTGCTGGATAGTGTTTTTGCAAGCCTTCAAGCGGGTGTTTTTAAACACAGGTTGTCATTTTCAGATCATGGTGTGGACGTTGAAGTTCGGGGAAAATGGATCATCGAAAAACCCAGAGAGGACGGAGAGGCCATACGCCACCTGTGTATAACCCTTATTGATGATTACAAGGAGCGGACACCGGCGCCAATCGTTCGCTATCTGGACCAAAATAATATTGTCGTCAAAGATATCCTCATCGGTAAACGTTATACTGAGCCGAAATCTCATGAGTCCCGCTACAATATCACAGCCAAAAGAGTGGATATCATCGACCCTTCCGATCATAAGGCCTTTGTAAATGATTTGCTTGTTGCCATGGGATATCAATATTCGCCCAATACAAATATTTCATTTGAGTATGCAGGTGTTCAAATTAATGCTGCTTCAAATTTTGCTGCAAAAAATGACGGCAATATATTTTGGGTCGACTTTGGGAAT
The DNA here is from genome assembly GCA_041548585.1 of Desulfobacterales bacterium. Lineage (GTDB taxonomy): Bacteria > Desulfobacterota > Desulfobacteria > Desulfobacterales > UBA11574 > UBA11574. The sequence goes on from JBFESJ010000012.1 coordinate 4,364, forward strand.
TTTTATGGCGATGCGGTTCATGCCATCGAAAAGAGCGGCTATCCTGTCGTCCAGATCAAAGATAATGATACGTTGGATGATATCATACAGAAACTTCTCGGCGCGATGGGTATTCCTTTTAAAAAAGCCCCGACATTTCTGGCGGCCCAAAGACCTTCCGGCCATAACATTAAACTGACCATTCCGGGTTTTTTAACGGACGATACCGTTAATCCAGGGACGCTTCTGACACTTGCCCCGCTGCATAATCGAATTGTTCAATTTTTATCGGATAAAGGTACAAAAATCATTCGCATCGACGTTAAAGGTAAAAAAAATGAGTAGACGTTGGTTTGATTGGCCGGTCCTGGTGATGTTGACGTTTTGGGTTGTTTCGTGCTCGGCAAATCTAGAATTACAGAAACAACAGGGGAAGGCCGCTAGAAATTTAGGAGAAGCATACTATAAACAGGGGGATTATACTTCGGCATTGAGGGAATTTTTAAAAGCCCATGCCCTTTATCCGGATGACCCCTTTCTTCAAAACGATTTGGGGCTTGCCTATAAAGCCAAAAAAAGGCTGGATCTCGCCATCATACATTTTGAAAAGGCCTTAGAAATTAAACCGGACTACGCACCTGCAATAAATAATTTGGGGACGGTCTATCTTGACAAGCAGGAATGGGATACGGCCATTAAATATTTCAAGGAGGTTAAAGAAAACATGCTCTATGCTACGCCCCATCTGCCCTTGGCAAATTTGGGATGGGCATACTACAATAAAAAAGAATATTCGCTAGCTGAAAGATGCTACCTTGAGGCCCTTGATTTAGAGCCGAGATTTATCAACGCCATGCGAGGGCTTGGCCTTACGTACATTGCCACGGGAAGGATTGACGAGGCCGCTGAAATCCTTGAAAGGGCCGTCAAAGATTATCCGGAATTTGCCCCGTTATATTTTGATCTCGGAAAGATATACACGTTATCACACGACTATGAAAAAGCGCTTCATGCATATCATAAGATTACCGAACTTGCTCCCAACACTGCTTTAGCCCGTGAAGCAGAAGAAGCGGCCCGGAGAATTAAAATTTATAAGCAATAAAAAACAAGGCCGTTACATCAACCATTATTGATACCGGCTTGTTCGAGCTGAACCACCCTGGGCGTGATAAATATCAGCAGTTCCTCGGTAATATCTTCTTTATCTTCTAATTTAAAGAGCCACCCGAGAACCGGTATTTTCCTTAAAAACGGAACACCCGATTCGTCGAGACCTTTCCTTGTTTTTCTGATTCCGCCGATAACGATCGTATCCCCGTCATCCACCAGCAGTTCGGTAAAGGCCTCCTTGGTGGTGAAAGAGATCTGGTTATTGATCAATGCTCCGATTTCATTGTTTTTAATAACGATTTTCATGGTGACGCGATCATCAGGTGTAATATGCGGGGTAACTTCCAACTCAAGGGCGATATCTTTAAACTCGGTGGTGGTATTCCCATCCGCATCCAGCTTGTTATAGGGATAGGCCAGTCCCTGCTTGATTTTGGCCGGTTTGTTGTCGAGGGTTAAGATTTTAGGCGCGGAAATGATCTTAACCGTTCCTTCGGACTCCGATGCCATCAACCTTGCATCCACGACCTGAAATTGGTTTCCGATCAGCCTGGAAAATTGAAATCCGATTGCGCCAAGGGTATCCTTCGGGGGGTTTATTGCGCCCATATCGTAGCCCAGCGTCCCACCCAAACTATTATCGGTCCGGGTACCCATGATTTGCCACGATGTCCCGATTTCCCTGGCAAAGGTGTCGGAGGCTTCGACAATCCTGGCTTCAATCATCACCTGAGGGGTAACCATATCAATTTTTTTTACGGTTTCTTTGGCTTTTTTTACCTTTTCGGCGATGTCTGTGATGATAATTTGATTGTTCCGTTGATCGACGGTAACATTACCGCGTCCTGCGGTTAGTACAATATGAGGCAACACATCCTCTTTTGCATTTGCATAATTAATTGGAATGTATTCTGTTATCAATGGCTCAAGTGCTTTTTTCTGTTCCTTAAGTTTTTCTTTTGCGGCGATTGCCGCTGCCCGTTCCTCTTCTTCGGCTCTTAACGCTTTAAGGGTGGCAATCCGTACAATATCTCCTTCGTAAACCATCCCGAGATGATTCATTTTCAGAATCAAATCAAGGACCTGATCCCAAGGTACAGGCTTGTCGAACGATAATGTAACCTTTCCGGATACATCTTTGTCGATGGCGAAATTTTTTCCGCTGACATCCATTAAAATGCGAAACACGTTTTTAATGTCCGTCTCAAAAAAATTGAGCGCTATTTTTTCGCCGGTATATTTTCCGGTTTTGGTTTTAAATTTTTTCTGTTCAAGTGCTTCCACCGCTACGGGCTCAGTTTTTGTCAGCGCTTGCGACATCACTTTTTCCCAGGGCGGAAGATCGGCTTTGTCAAGAGGTTTGGGGGGGATCGAAGAGGCTTCAAAATGGAAAAAAATGAGATTGTCTGTCTGTTCGATAAAATAAGGTACGGATTCACGAAGTTCAATGATGAATCCAGATTTGTCTTTCATGGCAGGGGTCTGGAACGGTATGATGCGGTCTACGGCGCTTGGGAAGCGGGTGGTAATTAGGGGCCGCTGGCGATAATCCGGCAGCTGTGCATGATAAAGATGGAGCAACAGCTTTTTATCATGAATCTTTTTTAAATCATATTTGGCTGGAATTGTGGTTCCAATAATAATTGTCGACTTGCCTTCCTTTTCACTTGAAAAATCTATCCGATTCACCCAGGCAGGCTTGTTCTGAGTGGCTTGTAATGGAGCCGCTTGAGGGGTTGAAGCTTTAACCGGTAATATCTTTTTGTTCGCCGAGGCTGGCGGCTCGGTGCTATCGTTTAATTCGGCATTCGGTTTTTCTGTTTGTTCTGATTCTTGTCTAACGGCGATTGTTTTTTTGAATGATATAATAAGGTCTGTGTTTTCACGAATGACTTCATAAGAAACATCTTTTTTTAAGCCAATTTCGATACGAGTTGTAAGCCCTTTGGTTTTTAATTCAGAGGTCTTAATCGAGGCAACAATATCACTTTCGGGTCTATAGCTCGTATCGATATCGTTAAACGCTGTTTCAGGAAAATATAGAAGAACGCTTAGCGGAGAAGGTTGTTTAACGGACGTATAGGTCAACAGTTGATTCCCACTAACCCGTACGATACTTGTTTTAGGATCTTCTGCCGTGCTTATTTGATTGATAAGCCTTGGTTTAGAAGATTCAGCGGTAAGTTTTTCGGTTTCTTTGACTGCCTTGGTATTGGAAGCGCACCCGATAAACATCGGCAATAAAACGACCAAAAAAGCGGCGAGAATTCCCATTTTTAATGATGTATTGATCTTACAATTCATGCTATTCTCCAGGAGGTTTCTGAAGTTTAAGTGGTTTTTTTATTAGAGAAACTTTGCCATAAATATCTTCACTCTCTTCTTCAACAATGATCCTGTCTTCTAATATCTGTACGATTTTACCGGATTGTGTTCCGATATACGTCCCTTTCTTTACGACATATCCTTTTCCAGAGGTTTCCTGAACCAAGGCTCTGTTACCACTTGGGGCACGTATTATACCAACCAGTGACAGTTGGCTTAGATTCACCCTTTCAAGGGGTGTGAGGGGTTTCCGTCTTTTTATTTTTTTCTTCCCAACAGCCACCGAGATCCGTTCTTTTTTAAAAAGCGGTTCAAATGGATCCAGCTTCCCTTCAGGGCTATAGAAACTGGCTGCCGGCGATTCAACAGCAACTAATTTTTTGTTTGATTCTGGAATGGCGACCGTTGATTTTGAGATATCAGATACGATCCCGACCGGTTTTGGTTTCGCCGTTTCTTTTGAAAGTTCCTTTTTTTCAAGGACAATTTTTTTTGTAATTTGTCTTGATTTTGGAGAGGGGTCAGGTGGTTTTTCACAACTCCACAAAAGGGGGAAAAAGCTGACAATACAAACAATATTTCTTATGAAAACAAAGTATTTATTCATGATTTAAGGCTTCTGTTTGATTCTTTAATCATGAAGCTTTTTTAGGCTTCGTTTCAGCCTTGGGCTTCGTTTCAACAAATCGATACGTGACGGCTGTACATGAAGTTTTTAAGTTATTCGGATCTTTTGCCGTGGTCATATTAATGTCGTCTATATTTACGATTCTGGATAACCTTGCCACCTTGTCAAAAAAGAGGGCGACATTGTGATAGTTACCTTTAACCGTGATTGATACGGGAATTTCAGCATAGAAATCTTTGTTGCGTTCAGGCTTCGGCTGGAACAGGATAAATTCCAGGCCGGCATCACGACCGGATCGTGATACACTTGACAGCAAAGAAGGTATTTCTTTTTTTTCAGGAAGCTTTTTCATGACAACTTTGAATTCCATTTCCGCATCTTTTAGCTTCGCCTGAAAATATTTGAGTCGGCTTGCCTTTGCTTTTGCCCTGTTGAGCCTTGTTTCCAATGCGTTGCTCTCCTTTTTTAATGCATCGATTTTACTGATTTTAGGCAGAAAAGAAAAGTAGACAAAAGGCCCGATAAGCAATGCGAAGATACCCACGCACAATAAAATCTTATATAGTCTGGACAGCTTTCCGATCTTCTCAATAGTATTGAAAAACCAAGCGGATATTTTAGAGGTATCGATTTTTTTCATTATTGTTTGCCTTGCTTTAAGCCGACATCATTTTTCTTTTTTGGTTCTTTCAAAGAAGCTTTTGCACAGACAATCTCAAAGCTTTTAAGATTTAAGTTGTTTATCGTTTGTTGTTTTATTGTCTTTAAGGTTATATTCTCATACAGGTTTGATTCTTCCAGGCGACTCATAAAATCGGCAACGGTTTTATTGTCCAATGCTGTCCCTCTAATATTAATATTTCCGCTGCTTGCCCGAAAGCTGTTGAACCATAATCTTTTAACGGGTCTGTTATCGCTGTCTTCAGATCCATCGGATGTAGAAATGGATGTCTTTTCAGCCACCATTTTTGTCATGTTTTCAAGAAGGAGAACGGAAGCCCTCCGATTCGTTTCTATATCTTTGATAACCATTGTTTTCTGCTCTAATCTTTCAAGGGCCTTTTTTATTTGATCCACCTTTTTTGCTTGCTTTTCAGCCTGGGTCAGCATTGTTTTTGTATTTTTGATTTTCGTATTTAGAGCATCGATTTTGACTGCCAAATGTATACTGTAATAAAGCAGGGCTACAAAAACAATAAAGAAGGCCAAGAGAAATATGTTGAGCTGTCTGAGAATATTCTCTTTTTTCCGTTCTGCGCGATAAGGAAGCAGGTTGATTCGTATCATTTGTCACCAATTTTTCGTTTTGCAAGGCCCAAACAGATCGCAGCCTGCGGGGCGATCTGTTGAAGATAGGAAGCATCAAACCGGTTGCTGTCAATAATAAAATTTTTAAAGGGATTGATAACTTCAACTTCTGTTGATGTTTCGGAAGCCAGAAGTTCACGAAATTTATTAATATTGGCGCCACCACCGCTAAGCACAATCCTGCTGATTTGCTCTTCAGGATATGTAGAATAAAAAAAATCAAGGGCACGCTTTATTTCAATGCACCAGTCAGTTACCACAGATTCAACAATTTCTTTTAACTCATCCGTGGATAAAATGTCCGATTCTTCACCGAGTTTGATCTCTTCCGTTTCCTCAATTGTGCAACCGACAGAAGAAGCAATTTTATCATTAATTTGTTCGCATCCAAGTGAAACATCACGCATAAATTCAGAAACATTATCTTTTAAGATATTTAATGATGTTTTACTGGCTCCGATGTCGATCAGGGCAATATTTTCGTCTTCCAGAGTATAGTTAAATTCAAAAATATTTTGGAGAGCAAAAGCATCAACATCTATTATGCGGGGATGAAGTTTTGACATGCCCATGAGATTGATATATTCATCAATCATGTCCTTCTTGGCGGCAACCAGAAGCACATTCATCTGCTTGGGGTTGTGTTCGCTTTCTCCAAGTATTTGGAAATCTAAATTAACTTCACTGATGTCGAATGGGATATATTGTTCCGCTTCAAAATGGATCGTCTCATGTAATTCATCTTCCGTCATGGTCTGGACGTTGATCTTTTTAACGATAACCGAGTATCCTCCAATGGAGATGGCAACGTTTTTTTCTTTCAGTTTGGCAGACTTAAAGATTTCCCGAATGTACCCAGAAACAGCTTGAGGATCTTTAACAGAGCCTTCTTCGATTAAACCGGGCTCAATGTCGATAGTCCTGAAATTTTTAAGGGTAGATCCGGCTTTTGAATCAACGATTTCGGCAACTTTTAAAGTTCTTGCGCCGATGTCCAGGCCAACAAGACGGTTTTTTTTCAGAAAAGACATAATACCTTTTATGATAACGTCGCATTTCCCCCCGCCATGTATGGCGAGAATGAATGCGATGCTGGGTTAAAGGGGATGCATTCCCCTTCCAAGTATTTTCAAAAGCGCCGCTTTTTAAGGCGGGGTACTTTACTCACCAAAAATCTTTTTTTTGTCAGAAAGGTCGAACCCGAGGGCCAAAATAATCTTTCGCTGAGTTTCAAGACGACAAGGCATTCCTTTTTCTATGCGTGCAATTGTAATTGGAGATACGTTGGCCTTCCTGGCAAGTTCGGTCTTGCTCATCAGCAAAGACTCTCTAATTTTTCTTAAGCGGTTGCCTTTCATTCAAAAGCCTTTTCAAGCCATGTGTTAAATCACGCCCAACATAAAATTTGAATAAAGGACCCAATTCCAATGTGGCACATTCTACCTTATATTATACGTGAGCTCAAGAACTTTTATATATAATTATAGATAAATTTTAATTAATTACTTTATTTGGTGGTTTTTCAAATGGATATACTACATATAGTATCACATAATTAAGGTTAAAATGAGTATAATAAAATAAATTTGTCAAAATTCTTGTTAAAGTACCTTATAACTGAACGATGCATAATTATGGGTCTATGAACATAAAGCATTATCTTGACTTTAAAGGTCGATTTCCGTATATGTTTGAAAGCATAAAGGCGAATCATTTTTATTTGAGGCCGGTATTATTTTAGCTTTTTTTACAGTCAAAGATCATATAATCAAATATCGGTATCAACCATTCGAAACTTTAACCTTGTCTATGAACCGCAACTCAGCAGAAGAAAAAGTCAAGCCTTTTAGGTTGGTCAAATACTTCACCTTTACAAGCCTGATCGTAATATTTATCGGGATATTGGTGTTCTCTTTGCTAAACACGCACTGGGCAAAGGCCATGCAGAAAAAAAAAAGTGAAGACTACGCTCGCCTTCTGATTGAAAATCTTAACCATCAGGTCTTTTTGCAGTTTATCATTCCGGTTGCATTGAAATTCGGAAAGATTCAACTTAGTGACGAAAAACAGTTTCAACACATGGATAAGGTTGTCAGAAGTACACTTCACAGCTTCAAGATCGATATGGTTAACATATACGATATGACCAACACAATTTCATACAGTTTCGACCATTCGGTGATCGGCAAAACAGATATTGGGGGAAAAGGGTATAAAGACGCCGTCTTAGGAAAATTTACTTCAAATCTGATTCAAAACGGAAGCTGGTTTAAGATCTTAATTGGATTTCCGCAAGATAGTCGATTAATTACCTTTGCCCCCTTACGTGCTGAACAACCGCTTTCCAGGATATCCGGTCCGGTTTTGGGGGTCGTTGAAATTGTACAAGACCTAACCGAAGATTATAAAGCAATTTTTAATTTTCAGATACGGGTTATTATAACCTGTTCAGCGGTTATGGGACTTCTGTTTGTAGTTCTTCTGCTTGTGGTCAAGAGAGGTGAAAGTATAATAGAAAGACGTGCTCAAGAGAGACTTAAGCTCATAGAACAGTTAAATCGTGCAGAACACTTGTCGACATTGGGTGAAATGGTGGCAGGGATTTCTCATGAAATCCGAAACCCACTGGGTATTATAAAGAGTTCATCTGAACTTTTAAAGAAAAAAATGGCCGGCCGCGATCCTTCAAGTTCAATTCCAAATATAATCATTGAAGAATCCTCGCGATTAAATAACATTATAACCGATTTTTTAAATTTTGCGAAACCCAAAAGCCCGGACCTTACTGCCTGTAATATAGAAGATATTATAGAAAAAAACCTCTCTTTCTTATCATCACAGATTAAAGCGGAAGGTTATATTGTAAAAAAAGACTACGATGATGATTTGCCGCAGATAACCGCTGATTCTGATATGCTTTATCAGGCATTTCTTAACATTTTAATTAATGCGATGCAGGCGATGTCTGAGGGCGGCATAATTCATGTTAAAATTCGTTCGGGTAATAATGAAGTGAAAATATTTTTTGAAGATGACGGTGAAGGTATCGCCGAGGATCTATTGGAAAAAATATGGGATCCCTTTTTTACAACAAAAGCAAAAGGAACCGGACTTGGTCTTGGTATCGTAAAAAACATTATAGAATCTCATGAAGGAAGTGTACACATAATCAATAGACCGCTTGCCGGAACCTGTGTTACGGTTATAATGCCTATTCATCAGGGAGTATCGTAATGGAAACCGTCCTGATTGTAGATGATGAAAAAAATTATCCGCTGATATTAAGTGCTGTTCTTGAAGAAGAAGGGTTCGAAACCTTCACAGCGAACAGCGGTAGTGAAGCGCTTGAAATTTTGAAAAATACCGACATAGACTTGGTGGTTACCGACATGAAAATGCCGTCCATGAATGGTATTGAACTTTTGGAGAAAATCAAGGCCAAAGATCCTGATCTTCCGGTCATTATGATGACAGCTTACGGTACTGTGGATAAGGCTGTAGAGGCCATGCAGAAAGGTGCGTACAGTTATATCCTCAAACCTTTCGATAATGATCGGTTGATTATATATGTGAATAAGGCCGTTGGCATGTATCGGGTTGTCAAAGAAAACCGGCAACTCAAGGATGCTGTAAAATTACAGTATAGTTTCGGAAATATCATAGGAAAAAGCAAAGTGATGCGGGATGTTTTTGAAACGATTCGAAAAGTTGCACCGGTAACCACAACGATATTGATCGAAGGTGAAAGCGGTACCGGCAAAGAGTTGGTTGCAAAATCAATTCATTTTAACAGCTTACGACGCGATAAACCTTTTATTGCGGTAAACTGTAGTGCGCTTGCTGAAAACCTTCTTGAGAGCGAGCTTTTTGGACATGAAAAAGGCGCGTTTACCGGTGCTGTGGCGATGAAGAAAGGTCGTTTCGAACTTGCTGACGGCGGCACCCTTTTTCTTGACGAAATCGGCGAGCTTTCGCAAAATTTACAGGTAAAGCTTTTGCGAGTACTTCAAGAAAAAGTTTTTGAACGAGTTGGGGGAATTAAACCGATATCGGTTGATATACGCATTATTGCCGCTACAAACAAGAATTTAAAAAATGAGATGCTGCAGGGGCGATTTAGGGAAGATCTCTATTTTCGACTGAATGTGGTCCACATCGTCCTGCCGATTTTAAGAGATCGTCAAGAAGATATTCGGTTACTGGCCGACCATTTTATTGGTAAATATTCGGATGAACGAAAGTCCGATATTGCAATAACAGGTCTTGATCAGGAGGTTGAACGTCTCTTTTACGATTACAGTTGGCCTGGGAATGTTCGTGAGCTGGAAAATGTTATTGAACGGGCCATGGTGTTATGTCAGAGAGATAAAATAAAAGTCGCAGACCTTCCCAATGAATTTAAGAATAATGTATATAATTCTCTGCACTTTGAAGGAGTCCCTGCAGATGCAAAATTAGATGAAACGCTCGCGATGATAGAAAAAAAAATGATCGAAAGGGCGCTGAAATTAACAAATAATGTTCAATCTCAGGCTGCAGAATTACTCGGAATCGGCAAAAGTGGACTGAACTGGAAAATAAAAAAGTTTAAACTGGACATCGGTTCAAAAACTTGAATTAAAGAGATATCGATAAATTCTTAATAATAATAGCGCGTTATATTGTTTTGGGCGCATAATGGTTCAAAAAATTGAACCGATAGATCTGAAAATATATTATAGTTAAATTAATAGGTTACATCGTTTGTTTTTAAATGGGGTTCAAATTTTTGAACTTTTCAGGGGTTAAATGATCGGGGTCGGAAAAAGACAGAAAGAAATATTTCAAATAATATATGGCATAACCATTTAGAATTAATATGTAAATCAATATAGAAAAATATTATCGGGCTTATTTGTCATTTTGGCAAGGAATTTGCAACGTTTACTTTCAACCTAATAATTTCTTTATCTGTTTTCCTCCTTAATGACCAATGGGATCAATCCGATTGGTCATTTTTTTTCCAATTTAACGCGAGTTTTTGATGTTAACTTTTTGAATGTCCTACTATTTTTTCCTTAACAATTTCAGTATACATGGATCCGGAGTGGTCGGACATAATTTTTTTAAAAGCGTTTATGCTTTTTTCATTATCTCCAATGGCAGAATAAAGTTCGCCTAAATTGAAAAGCGCTTCGTCTTTCATGCCATAATCGGGTGTTGTCACAATCCTTTCAAAATACTCGGCTGAAGTTTTGTAATCTTTTTTAGCTTTATAGGAATAACCGAGATCGTTTAAAATGAGATTTTTAAGAAATGGTTCATCATTAAAGCCCACAAGCAATTTTTTGTAAAGCGCTATCGCTTTGTCATAATCTTCAGCGGCATAACACATATTGGCATAAATAAGCCTTGCCAGCTTTCCCCCCGTTCTACCCGAATATTTTTCCATAATCAGTTCAAAATCTTTTCCCACATCCAGGTAAGCTTTTTCCGAATCGACAGTTTTCAGCAGTGTCTGATATTTGATAATACCCTGTTGAAGAAGGGCAAAGGCCTTATCTTCGGATTTTTTCAAAGAATAGGCCGTGATCGTGGCAACAATTATCAATACAACAATACACCCCAGAGCAGATGACACTTGAGCTTTGTGTTCACCGGTAAACCTGAATAATTTTGTCCAAAGTGTCACAAACTCGTCAGGGTCATTGAGGTCTCTTTTTCGAGACCGGGATATCTTTTTTTGTGCCATTAGTCCTCCAGTAATTTTTTAATTCTCTGCCATCCATCTTCCGGAATGTTTGCCCCAATGACCCGGCAAACTTCGTAACCACAGGCAGATCCAAGTTTACCGCATTTTTCAAGGCGATAACCATTAACAAGTCCAAACAGAAAACCAGACGCCCAGAGATCGCCGGCTCCTGTTGTATCTACAGCACTACCGTCCCCCATGGGTTCAACTTTTATTGTTTTTCCATTACGATGAATAAAGCTTCCCCGTTCTCCAACCTTCAGCGCCGCAATCTGCGTATTTTTAGCCATGGAACGGACCGCTTTTATTTCATCCGCGTAGCCTGTAAATGCATGTGCCTCATCCTCATTGGCAATCAAAATGTCAACAAAATCATTTATAATTTTATTCAGAATCGTCTTTGACTCCTCAACAACCGTAAAGCTGGCAAGATCCAGCGAGATAAGAGCGCCAGCGTATTTTGCGGCCTTTAAGGCTGCCATGATGAGATCCTCATTAAAAAGAAGATACCCTTCGATATGAACAATTGCGGCATCTTTAAAACAATTGTTGGTAATTTCATCGGGTTGGGTTTCTGAAGAGGCACCAAGGAAGGTAAACATGGAGCGCTGTGCATCGGGTGTAATAATGGACAGCACCCTTCCGGTGGGTGATGATGATTTAAAAAGGGCTGGATCGACGTTGTTTTTTTTCAGGTCTATTTCAAGCAGGCGGGCCATATTTCCACTGCCGCTTTTGCCGACAAAACGTGCCAACCCTCCGAGTTTGCCGACGCCCACGACAGTGTTGCAGGCCGATCCTCCCGGTACGATGGCTGGTTTTTGGGAAGTTCGTGACAATGTTTGTTCTATGAACTCCCTGTCGACATACTTCATTCCCCCTTTTACAGCGCCGGTTTTTTCCAAAAAGTCGTCGTCTTCATGCGCGAGAATATCAATCAGCGCTGAACCGATACCCACAATCAGTTTTTTTCTATGGTTCAGGTTTATACGCATTTATCCTAATTTTTTCACTTTACAGAACATCGATCCTGTTCGATGTACAAATAAAATTTTTCAACGGGCTAAATTGATACCAAATATGCAATACACGGATTCAAAACTTTCGAGAAAAGGCCAGCTTACCATACCAGGGACTCATGAATCCACCCCTTGTCGCCGTCAGCATGCTGAATGTGTATCCAGATGCCTTTGCGTTTGAGAACCTTAAACGGAATTCCCTTTTCAACCGTAAACGAGATTGCAAAACGCGTGTCAGGGCCTGATCGAATGTTGCAATTTTCTTTTTTTGTAATCACCGACGATAGTTTCTGAACAAGCGATTTATGAATCCACCCTTCATCTCCCTCAAAATCGCGAAAATGATACCATTGACCGGATTTTTGGAATACATTCAGTGGATGATATTTTTCGACGGCCCATAAGATGTCATAATTTTGTCCGGGTCCTGAACGTATGTTGGCCACGGAAACCGCTACCGCCAGGCGTTCGGCCGAAGCAAGGGGGGCCAAGACCAACAGCAGAAAAAATGTTATCCATGCATAAGGTTTCATTGTAAAATTTTAAACGGTTTTAAAATATCATAAACTGGCGTTTTCGGCTATCGAGCCGTTCAATGCCTTCTTCCTTTGCTGCCTGTAGCGCCGCTTGATAATCTTTTTGCGACAGGTAAACAGAGAGTTCTTTAACCTCACCGGCCCGACCGCAGGGTCTGTACTGCGGCATGATATTGACATAGGTATTCAAAGAAATTTTGCGGGCAACAAATCTCATGATATCCCGGGTTCCTGAAAGACCGGAAGGAAGTACCAGGTGCCTTAATAAAATTCCGCGTTTGGCAATGCCTGTATCATCGGTTACAAGATCACCGACCTGTCTGTGCATCTCTATAAGCGCTTTTTGTGCCACTTCAGGGTAGTCCTTGGCGTTACAGGTCATCTTTGCGATTTCCGGATCCCAGAATTTAAAGTCCGGCATATAAATATCGAAGACACCGTCCAGAAGTTTCAGCGTTTTTTCTGAATCATATCCGCCGGTGTTGTAAACCAGGGGAACTGAAAGCCCCTCCTGTAAAGCGGTTTCAACGGCGGAAAGAATCTGGGGGACAACATGGGACGGAGTAACGAAATTAATATTGTGGCATCCTTGGTTCTGTAAGTGGAGCATGATACCTGCCAGCTGTGCATTGGATATTTCTTCACCATGCCCCAAATGACTGATGTCGTAATTCTGACAGAAAATACACAAGAGATTGCAGTGTGTAAAAAAAATCGTGCCTGACCCATGGGTACCCACCAGCGGTTCTTCTTCTCCGAAATGCGCATTAAAACTTGAAACCCATGCTTTTTCACCGGTTTTGCACACACCGGTCTCGCCGGCCAGCCGGTCAACCTTACACTTTCTGGGACAGAGTGTACAGGATTTTAGAATTTCGTATGCCGTTTCAATCTTTTTTGCCAGCAATCCTTTCTTGAAAGTATCAATATAGGCTGGTACAAAATTCGGCATTCTATATGCCTCCTGCTTTATCCAGAGGTTGTTTAATGGTTTGAAAACGCCCTTTAAGGGACATTAAACACCGATCATTATCCCGCCCCGATAGACGATAAACGCCACACCCCACGCAAGTAACGTACTGTATGAAATACTGAAGATCATCCATTTCAAGGATGCCGTTTCACGCCGGATCGCGGCTAATGTTGCAAGACACGGCATGTATAATAAAACGAAAACCATCATGGCCAACGCCGCAGCCGACGTCATACCTGAAGATAAAAGGGCATGTTTTAGGGCTTCCGAATCTTTTTCTTCGTCAGCAGCATAAAGTATTCCCATGGTACTTACAACGATTTCTTTTGCTACAAAACCGGCGAGAAGGGCCACACTTCCACGCCAATCGATGCCGATGGGCGCGAAAATAGGAGCAATCACTTTGCCGATACGACCCATAAAAGATTTTTCAGCCTTTTCAGCTTTCTTGTTTTTTAGGAGTTCTGCCACAGCAAGATCTTGTTTCTGTGCCAATAACGATTTATCAGGTTCTTGGGCGGCGTCAATTTTAGTTTGAAAAGATGTTTTGATCCGATCTATTTCTAATGCATAATTCTTAGAATAAGATATGTTTTGCGGAAATGCAGTTAGTGTCCATACCACAACCGAACCCACGAGGATATAGCCCCCCATTTTTTTTAAAAATATCTTGCTTCGATCCCACATATGGATCAGCAGGCTTTTTATCATCGGTATTCTGTACGGTGGAAGTTCCATGACAAACGGTGCATCAGCACCTCTCAAGAGGGTCGATCGGAAAAGACGGCCGGTTATGATGGAAAGAATAATGCCCAATAGATAGATGCCGAATATTACGGTTCCGGCTTTTGCTCCAAAAAAGGCACCGGCCAGAATAATGTAAACCGGAAGCCTGGCGGAGCAGGACATAAAGGGTGTGATGAGAATGGTAAGGGTTCGATCCTTTTCGCTTTCCAAGGTTCGACTCGCCATAATGGCCGGAACGTTACACCCGAACCCCATCAACATGGGAATGAAAGATTTGCCGTGAAGTCCGATAAGGTGCATGATCTTGTCCATGAGAAACGCCGCTCTGGACATGTAACCTGTATCTTCAAACAGCGCGATACAAAAGAAAAGGATCAAAATATTCGGCAGAAAAATGATAACACTTCCCACACCTGCGATAACGCCATTGATAAGAAAATCTTTAAAGATATTGTCTGGAAGCACATGGGCCAATAGGGTCGAAAAGAGCTTTATAGCGTTGTCAATCCAGTCCATTGGATAGGCGCCGAGGGAAAACGTCAACTGGAACATGGCCCAGATAAAAAAAATAAAAATTGGAAATCCGACAAACCGGTTGGTCAATACGAGATCTATGTTTCGAGATATATCGACACGCGTTTTTGGGGATGTTGTAAGGACTTCCATAATAATCCCGGCGATGAATCCATAACGCTCGTCCGTCATTACGATTTCCGGATCATCATCAAAACGGTCCATAAGGAAACGCCGTTGTTTGTCGATTTCTTTGAGAATATCCTCACCGGTTTTTCCGGTTTTTTGCAGGATGCGTTCCTTTACGATTTTATCATCTTCGAGGAGCTTTATGGCCGTCCATCGGATATTGTAGGGGATTGAATCCGCTGCGTGGTTTCCGATAAAGAGTTCTGTTTTTGAAATGGAATCTTCGATGTCTTTGCTGTATCTGACTTTACGTTTTTTAGGTATGACATAATCCGATTCCGCCAACGCTATGGCCTGGTTCAGGAGTGTTTCGATGCCTTTGTTTTTGTTTCCGATGGTAAAGACCACCGGAACGGCGAGAAGTTCAGAGAGTTTATTGGCGTCGATTTTGATTCCTCGGGTACGGGAAACGTCAGCCATGTTCAGGGCGAACAAGACCTTGCAGTCGATCTCTCTCAATTGCGTTGCCAAGTAGAGGCTTCGCTCCAGATTGGATGCATCGATGATATCGATGACGACATCCGGCCGTTCATCCAGGATAAAGTTCCGGGCGACGATTTCTTCTATGGAAAAGGGGGTTAAACTGTATGTTCCGGGGAGATCGACAATTTTCAAATCATACCCGGATTTTTTTATATGGCCCTCTTTTTTTTCAACAGTGACCCCTGGCCAGTTTCCAACTTTCTGGCGGGTGCCGGTCATGTTGTTAAAAATTGTGGTCTTGCCTGAGTTCGGGTTGCCTGCAAGGGCTATTGAAAGGCGTTTTTGATTCATTACATTTTTTTTACGTTACATTTTCGACGACAATTTGTGCAGCTTCTTCAACGCGGAGTGATACATGATAGCCCTTGACAATTAATTCTACAGGATCTTTTAAGGGTGCATATTTTTCAACATAGATCTGGGTACCTTTTAGGATGCCCATTTCGAGGATCCTTCTGCGCAGCGCCCCGTTTCCGCCAACGCGAACGACCCTTGCGGTCTGCTTTTCTTTCATTTCACTCAAAAACATAAGCACATCTCCATATTAGCTTCTAACCGGCTCTACCAGTATCTTTTGGGCCAGCCCACGCCCTAAAACGTACCGATTGTAACCCACAGCAATAACCAATTGCCCTTGATTGAGATTGGTAATAATGTCGATCTTATCCCCAACTCTTAAACCCATGGATAATAATCGTATACGAGCGGTTGCGCCACCTGTAAATTCCTTGATTTCAAGGCGTTCGCCCTGTTTGGCATTGATAAGCGGCATGAGTTGTATGTGATCTTTGAGGCAATTGGAACAAATGCCGTAGATTTCCATCCTGTGCTGAAGCATATGAAAATTATGAGCGGCGGCGACCTGAACCTGCATCTTTTCAATTTTTTCGTCTTCGAATTCATAAATATTTTTACATTTTGTACAGATCATATGATCATGATGGTGACCTAAGTGTCGATGTTCGTAACGCACTTCTCCATTATCAAACCTGTTTTTTCGGGCAAAACCGAATCGACACATCAGCTTTAAGGTATCCCTGACAAAATCTGGTGTAAATTGAAAACCGCTTTCATTGAGAAGCTCAACCAACTCACGGATGGTAAGGTGACGTTCAGTTTGAAGAAAAACGTCGAGGATTTTGAATCGATCTTCAAAATTATCAATATGTTCCTGCTTAAACAGCTTTTTAAACTGATCCTTTTCTCGGCTATGAATTCGTTTCATATGAATTCCTTGGCGAAACCATGTTCTTATAAAAGACCTTTTGCGGTGTTATTCGAAATAATCCCCAACAGTAATGCTTGATCAGAGCGTTGTCAATAAACCAACATACCGAAAATGAAACAAAAATCTAACCACTGTTTTAGCGAAAACCTTATTCTTAGGGCAAAAATTCGAAATACGAAGCACGAAATCCAAAACAATGACAAAATTCGGATTTTGCATGAGCTGGACTTTCGTTCAGACAATAACCATCTAATGCCGGGTCAAGCTGCCGTAAATACGTAATAACTTGTCAGGAAGTTCGCGAACATCAGATATGACATTGTGATGAACATTTCCGTAAAGATCATCCAGTTTGGGATCACCGGCAAAATGGACGGTTATGGCATGAGTGAATATATTTTTTGACCGGGCTTCAAATATGGCTTTCCGTGTATCCTCAATGGCATATCGATGTTTGTAATCAACGTCGTTTGGGAATCCGTCACTCAAAATAATCAGTAAACGGACTTTTGAAGAGATTTTTTCAAGCTGGCAGGTGGCATGACGGATGGCAGCTCCCATCCGGGTATTCCGCCGGGGTGTCATGGCATTAATGCGCTGTTTAACAGTATCGTCCAAATTCTCATCAAAGTCCTTGATTCTAAAGTAATCAACCCCCAACCGTCCGGTACTGGAGAAGCCCGCAATGGCAAAAGCATCCCCCACCACCTGAAGTGCTTCACAAAAGAGAACGATCGCCTCTTTTTCAACGCTAAGAATGGTCACTTTGGAGTTATAAACCGTATTTGAAGTTGACCGGGAAAGATCGACCAGCAACAACACGGCCACATCCCTTGTTTGTTTTATGTGCTTGATATAGAGACGGTCAGAAGGAATTTTTCCAGCTTTTTTATCTATTGCAAAATCCAGGAGCGCTCGATAATCAAACGCATCTCCTTCCACCCACTGCCTTAACCGCATAAGCCCTTCCGGCTTTAACAGTTCAAAAGCATAACGAATACTTTTAACCAGTCCTTGATGCCGATTCAAGGTTCGGATGTAAAAGTCACCCGAAGACTCCGGGATAGATCTGTCCAGAACCCTTACGTGGGTTGATAGATAATCGTGCAATTTACAGTCCCATTCTTTGTACCAGGAAACAGGGCCGACACCATTATCGGTGACCAAAAGCGTGAATGTAGTGCTGCCCCGTAATTTAGAAAGATCCAGCCACGACAGATCAACGGATGTTCTATCTTGCGGCATATCCCCGGGTCCGTTGTTTTGATTGTCCAGTATTACCGATTTAATATCCTCATGGGAAACAATGCCCTTATTGTCGATCAATTTCCGACGGATATCCGATTTGTAAACCCTAAACCCTTTGTTAACCAGCTGAACTTTGAGTTTGGCTGCAATTTGCTCAATATTACGATGGGATGAGAAGAAAAGGTCGGGTCGTAATCTCCGGCCAAAGGGCGTTCGCATGGGATTGTAGCGTTCGTCCAGCCTTTCGGATTTTTCAGACGCTTTTAAAAGCATGTCAACGTATGGATAGGCAGTGTACACAAGCTTGGTACAGGTTTCAACCGAATGGTCAGCAGCCATTGCCGTTATAAATTGTTCTTCAATTTTTTTTGCAATAGCCCCAATTTTTTCATCGATATCAACGTATTGGTCAATAGAAAAATCGAGACCGATTTTGAGGTACAAAAGAAAAACAGCACCGGCAGGTCCTTTTTGCTTTAGCATATGCAGGGCCTTTTGTTGAAGCACCGGCAGGGTTTGACGGATAAGACCCGGATACTGTCTGTTGAGCAACAATCGTATGCGGCCGTGCTCGAAAACAGTAAAAAGGTCGCCTGCCAACTTCGGGATCGGAAATATCAAGAAAAAGCGTTCGAGGTCGGAAAACTCTGGGCCATTGCAGCTTGCAGCTTGCAGCTGGATGTTTAAATCTAATTCGAGATTCCGATCGTTTAGCCCTTCCAATTTTTGGCATTTTTTAGCTGCTTTTTCCAGATCAAAATCAAAGGTGCCGAACTCATAAAGTCCGGCCTCAAGCCGCGTAAGACACTTATATAGTTTTGTATTTTCGTCTTTTGTGGAAAATTCACTGATTTCGTCGGGCAGATAGATGAATTTTCCGTCTGAACAGACGAAAGTCTCCCGATCATCCGCCTTCAACATTGAATCTGACAAATCAAACAGTGATTTTACGGATATCGCGAGGCCGGTGCGTGCGCGCAGATAACGGTTAAGATGGTGTCGAACCTCAGAAAGCGGAACCGTGACCTGCATGTCCGCATACGTATCGATCCCGAGCTTCGATTCCAGGGATAAAAATTTTGCTGCCAGCTTGAAGTTATGATTTAATTTGTCTAAGGCCACAGATACAAAACTGTCCAAGGCTTCTTGGGAGAGCAGGTACAGCCCTTTTCCCATGCCCTGCAAAAATGGATCGAACAGGCGATGGTCGGCCTTTATCACCCGATGAAGCGCTTTGATTTGCCAGACCCGCTTTGATAAAGAAAAAGATCGTATGGCACGGGGGATATTGTAAGCAAAATTCTGGCACTGAACATACGACATATCGCCTGAAAATGTTTCGCCCAAAAGATCAACATAGGCGCATGAAGAGTCTATATCCTTCTCGTTTAGTAATTTCGACAGTACGGCAAGGGGATCTTTCAGGGTATAGGTTCCCTTGTTTTGCATAATCTTAAGGGTTTGTAAAAAACGCTTTAAAAATAGATGATCTCCGTGTTTCAATACCGGCACAAGATGCTCGGCCATAATACGTCCCAGAGTCGGCCCTTTTTGCCCGAAACAACGGATGAGTTCACGATAGCGATCTAAGTTTTCCGAACTTGCTTCACCAATTAGATCCGCATAACCTTGGGCCAAAGACCGTCCGAAAGATATCTCAAGGGAGAGTCCCCACAACGTCTCTTCAACCAACATGGCAACATCTTCATCCGGCACGGCAACGGCTTTTTGAGCCATCACGGTTTGAACCTCTGCGGCAAGATCCGGGTCGGCCACACCGAGTTGTTTAAGAGCGTCTATTTTGTACATTGTTTGTTTCGCCTATGGATAAATGTTACCATCAAATAGATCAGTGACGCGTGACGCGTCAATAGCGAATTGTTAGATACTGAATTTGCATCAAAACAATGATGGATACGCCTTTTGGGACTTCAAGAGGGTAATTTTGAATAATAACGCATTAAATTCTCTTGAAATTTGAATCATAACCGCTATAATAAAAGATTATTTTACCCTGACAACGTCCGATTTTCATCATTTCATATTTATCGGACGAACGGCCTGACATAAAGCCTCGTTTAGCAAAGGAGGATTTACCACCATGCCGAAATATCAAAACATCCTTCTTGTTTATCCCAAAGTGCCAAGCAATACTTACTGGAGCTTCAAATATGCGCTGAAATTCATTCACAAAAAAAGCGCCATGCCACCGCTGGGGCTGTTAACCATAGCCGCCCTGTTTCCGGATACGTACAATCTGAAACTGGTTGACATGAATGTTTCACCGTTAACAGACAGCGATATCTACTGGGCGGACGCTGTATTCATCTCCGCAATGATTGTCCAGCAGGACTCTATGCGGGAGATAATCCGACGCTGTGGGCGGTTTGGCAAAATCATTGTCGCAGGCGGCCCCTTCGCTACATCAAATCATAAGAACATTACCGGCGTCGACCATTTTCTTATGGGAGAAGTCGATCGAACCTTGACGGATTTTTTGCGTGATCTGGAAGACGGCATTGCAAAACCCGTTTATCCAAAACCTTCTTATCCGGATATTTCCAATTTGCCGATCCCGCGGTTCGATCTTTTGGATATAACCGCATACGGTTCCATGTCCATTCAGTACTCCAGGGGCTGTCCTTTTCACTGCGAGTTCTGTGATATTTGGACCATCTACGGCAACAAACCACGTTTAAAATCTGCTGCGGTCCTGTTAAGGGAACTTGATATCCTTTTTGACCTCGGCTGGCGGGGGCCGGTGTTTATCGTTGACGACAATTTTATCGGAAATAAAAAACGGGTCAAGGCGGAGCTCTTGCCGGCCCTAAAAGCCTGGCAAATCAAGCATGATTATCCCTACCATTTGTTTACCGAGGCCAGCATTAATATGGGTAGCGACGAGGCGTTACTGACGGCCATGCGAGAGGCTGGATTCAACCAGGTTTTTGTCGGGGTTGAAACCCCAGATCCCAAAGGGCTTGAAGAGAGTGGAAAGACACAGAACTTAAAAACAGATATGGAGAATTCGATTCGGACGATCCAACGACATGGAATGGAAGTGATGGCAGGATTTATTGTCGGGTTTGACAATGACAAGGAAGATATTTTCGACCGTCAAATTGCTTTTATTCAACAGAACGCCATTCCCAAAGCCATGATCGGCTTTTTAAATGCCCTCCCCGGGACCCGTCTTTATCACCGGCTAATGATGGAAGGCAGAATATTAAAGGCTTCTATTGGCAACAACACCCACAAAATGACCACCAACTTCAAAACCTCCATGGACCCGAAGCGGCTAAAAGAAGGATATAAAAAAATTCTGGCCAGTATTTATGATTTTAATTTGAAAAACTATTTTGAGCGATGCAGCCAATTTTTGGACAATCTCGAGCACACCGAGTATTTCCAGCGAAAAATTGACTTTCAAGACCTAAAAGTCTTATTTAGATCGATTTGCTGGCAGGTTTTTACACCATACGGGTTTCAATATCTCAAATTTGTCTTTCGGAACATGATCAAACACCCCAACATTTTTGGCGAAGCCATCACGCTGAGTATTTCCGGACATCACTTTCACACCATTACACAGCAAACCCTGAAAACCGAAAAAATTGCCTCATTGCTTGATGAGAAATACCATTATTTTTGCGATTTGGTGAATCAATATTCCGAATCGATGATGAACAATTCAAAAGAGAATTTTCAATGTATGGTCAAGCTATGGAAAAAACGGATCAAGATACTTAAGCAGATGAGAAACACAATCAACAAAATCCATACGGATTACCGTTATGATCTCAGTCAAAAGTATGTTGAAATTTCAAGAAAGATGCATGAAAAACTGACGAAATTTGAAACCATGGTACTGGGGACCACTGCACCATCCAAAGGATAATCGAACGCGGGGGGTGAATTCATCAAAACCACAAAAAGCTTTGAAAAAGAGCAAGAAAGTATATGACCTTCATGTCTCAAGACTACCAAAAACCCTTTCGAATATTTTCCTTGATTCCTCAAATTGAAATGTGAATAAATCTCCCAGAAGCAAACTGCGGGGAGAGTCATTTCGATGCCTCCAGCCGTAACCTCCTCGCCTACAGCCATGGATATGAATACCGTCTTACCGGTAGACATATGATTATAAGTAATATTTTTATTGACAGGGTATAGCACGTGGTGCCACATAGTTCAGCATTAATATAATGAATTCCATCTTACTAGATTGAGGGAGAAATTTATGGACGATAGAGAATTTGCACGGTTTCGCAAAAAATTAAACAAAACCCAAAAACAAATGGCACACTTGCTGGGGGTGTCCATCAAAGCCATTCACAGTTACGAGCAGGGCTGGAGATCCGTACCCCCCCATGTGGAAAGACAGATGTTTTTTTTGATGGCCAGAAAGAGAGGCGCAATAAAAACGCAGAAACCGTGCTGGATTGTCAAGAAATGTCCCACCAAACAGAAACAAGAATGCCCTGCGTGGGAGTTTCAGGCGGGAAAATTATGCTGGTTTATTAATGGAACCATCTGCTGTGGCACAGCACATGAAAAATGGAAAGAAAAGATGAAGGTATGCCGTTCTTGCGAGGTTTTGGCAGCAATCAAGTGATCCGCCAATATTCCCGGTTGCCATTGGAACACACCGATTTTATTAAATGTTGTCCTATCTTTTTGTTTCAATCGGCACGTGCAGCATTAAAAACGGTAAAACGATGCGCACCAGCGTTATGGAACAAGAGAACATAACCGACCAAGAATCTAAGAGAAAAACAAAATTAATCGGCGATAGAAAAGATTGTTTTCTGAACAAAATCCAAGGGGAGACCTATCTCCTCCGATGGTTCGCCCGTGCATTTTGAAAAATCGCAAGTCGATATCCAACCCCTTCACACCCCTTCGGCATTCGAGAAAATTGTCCCTTCGAACAAACTCGGTTCTTATGAGATAGACGAAACCGAATTCCTTACAGGTCTTATTTGTCCATTGGTGTGTCTATTGATTATTGTTGGGCATCATATAGACGATCTCAGATTAAATCAGACAATAAACTGTTGGAAAATACATATTTGATTGTAGAAAATGCCAACACTTCTATAACTTTCTGTTAGTAAAGGATAAAATCTGTCAAAAGTTTTGAAGAACGCCCTCTGTATCAGCCGTACTGTAGCGTATTCCTACATAAGAGCGCAGCAATTAAATCCAAACACCAAATCGTTTTATCTTTAAAATAAACAATAATATTAATTGGATACGCTTTTTTCTCATAAGTAATATGTTCTCTGGCACACACCTTGCTCTAATTATGTTAAAAAACGTTAAACAAAGGAGTATAAAAAATGGCAGAGAAAACAGAACAAGATCGAAAAAGACGGTTTGGTTATGGCGCTTCTTATCGGAGGGGCACTCGGCAGGATCTTGGCAAAGAATCTGAAATCGGGGCTGTCTTTGGAGGACAGGTCTGGATGTTTAAACCGGACAAAGAGGCCAAAATAGAAAACCCATGTATCTGGATGCAGGCCGGTGTTGTCAGACATAAAAATTGTAACAATTTTTATGATTGTAACACCTGCAAATATGATCTGGGGATGAAGACACAGGTCGAAAAAGAAAAGCAGATCAGTTGGCAGGATGCGATGCGAAAAAGGCCGGGTAAAGACAGGACTTGTCGACACAGCCTTACACATCGCATTGAGAGTAGGATTTGTGGTCTTAATTATAATTGTTCCACGTGCGATTTCGATCAGTTCTTTGAAGAGGTGTGGACCACAAAAACCGGAAGCACTCCCTATGAAATACAACATGTTAAAGGTTTCGACGTTCCCATGGATTACTTTTTTCATAACGGGCATACCTGGGCACGCATTGAGAGCGGCGGATACATTCGAATCGGCCTGGATGACTTCGCTCTCAAACTTTTAGGAAAAGCCGATGCGTTGGACCTTCCCCTTATGGGGAAAGAGCTGGACATGGATCGTGTGGGATGGGGACTTTTGCGTAATGACAAGCAAGCAGACATTCTTTCTCCGGTGGGCGGGGTAATTGTAGAGGTGAATTCAAAAGTTAGAGACAACCCTGAGATTGCCAATCAAGAGCCGTATGGTGGTGGCTGGCTGTTCATGGTACGAACTCCAGATGTCAAAAAAACGGTTAAACACCTTATGTCGCCCACCGACACTCTTGGCTGGATTAATAATGAAATCCATACGCTGGAAGGAATGATAGAAGAAGTTGCCGGTCCGTTGGCTGCCGATGGGGGTTATTTACAGGATGATATCTATGGAAATCTTCCGGGTCTAGGCTGGGAAAACTTAACGAAAACTTTTCTAAAGACATAACGACGTTATTTGCAAACACCACGATCGTTGAGAAATCCGGTATGAGCCGGCTTTCTCATAACACATAGAGAATGGCTTCTATAAAAAATTTAAGCCAAACGGACGAGAAAGGCAGGTCAAAATGGATGTTACCCGTTTGGAGCATCGATTAGATGAAAAACAGGCGCCATGCATTTGGATGCAGGCAGACGTCGTTCAACACAAATATTGTTTGAGCAATTATTGCTGCCATGCATGCCGTTTTGACAGGGTCTTGAGGCGTGTTTGCGATGAAAACAGTCGCCTCAAAAAGCAAGGTAAAATCCCCAAGGGGAAAACAGGTCAAATTGTTTTCTGGAAAGATAAGTTAAAAAAACGGCCACCATTGAAACGCCCATGCCTCCATCATATGAAAGGGCGCATCGATTTCAAAGCGTGTAACAGAGACTATAAATGCAAAGATTGCGAATTTGATCAATATTTTGATGATCAATACACCGTTCATGCTGTGGTCAGACCGGTTGATTTGATCAATGTTGAAGGTGTTGAGATTCCATACGGGTTTTATCTCCATAAAGGTCATGCATGGGTAAAAGTGGAAGAAGGTTCTGACGTTCGAATTGGTTTAGATGATTTCGCTCTGCGCATGCTGGGCCCTCTTGATCAAATTAAAGCCCCCCTTATCGGCAAGACGTTAGAACAAAATGTTGCTGATATTATATTGAGCCGGGGATCCAAAAATGCAAAGGTACTCTCACCGATAAGTGGCGTTGTTACTGCCATTAATTCCAACCTAAGAAATGATGGCAGCCTTGCCAATCAAGATCCGTACACGGATGGCTGGGTTTTAAGGGCACATTCTAAGAACCTTCGTAAAGATTTGCAAAATCTAATGATTGGCAGTGAAACCATAGATTTTTTTAAAGAAGAAGTCGACCGACTGTATCGGATAATAGAAGAAGACGTGGGGCCCCTGGCTGCTGATGGCGGCCATTTAGGGGGCGATATCTATGGAAATATTGTCCAGGTTGGCTGGCGTCGGCTTGTAAAGCTTTTTCTTCATACTTAGGTCGAAGATATCAAAAAACAAAGCTTAAAAAATCAAAGTCGAAATACGTCCGGCTTTGGTTATCGTAAAAAGTAGAAATTTGTTTCAAGGGTCGATGGACTATTGTTCCATCGGCCTTTTATAACTATTGTCAGAATAACATTCCGTTTCAGCCGCCGGATAATTTCGTTTCGGTCGGCAAGAACTCGCAAACAAAAGCGCGTAAAAGAGAACAGGGTCATGGCTGTTTAGAATATCGTGTCGTCGTTTGATCTTATTTTCTAATTTGAAAAACTTCGAAGATGTTCTCTTTAACGCGCTCTAATTTGCTCAGACAGCTTCCCGACCTAAACGAAATCATCCGGCGGCTTACGGCAAATTGTGACCGTTATTCATTAAACCACACCAAAGGCGGATAAATCGGAACATATTTTTGGCAACTGCTATAATTTGTATCCCCCTTCAGAAATCAACCCCCCTCGTTTTTCAATAAAATCAAAATAAATTGTATTATATTGAAAATAAATTGTATTTGTGAAATATTTGAAATTGATTAAAAAACAGTGCAATACATCCTAAGTATTGGCTCACGGCGATAAATTGTGCTAACGGGAAACCCCCCTGAGGCATATCGCCTTTTTCCTAATTCGGATTGATAATGTTTATTCAATCTGTTTCAATTAAATATAATACCCTAATTTATGGTTTCAGAAAAAAATTGATATGCGTGGCATCTTAAAAAAAAGTGTATTTGAGCATCCTGAAAAAGTACTTCAAATTGTGCTGGGATTGGTCGCCGTACATTCGATTGGAATGGGTCTGGCATTGATTACTCAACCTGTCCTATTGATGGAATTTGTAAGGTTCAGCCCTGAGTGTGAACGCTTTTTTCCTGCCCAAGGCGGGGTTTTTCACCTTCTCATGTCCGCTGTCTACTTAATGGGAGCAACCCATATTGAAAAATACCATCATTTCATTGTATTTTCGATTTTTGTAAAAGTGGTCGCAACGTTCTTTTTGATGATGTATTGTTTCGTAATTGAATTTAAATGGGTTATTTTGTTATCCGGAATCGCCGACGGTACCATGGGGCTGATGATTTTTTTGGCGTTACAGTACTATCTTCGTTCTAAAAAAAGTAGCACATTGGGTGTGAAAAATGAATGAGATATTACCGGGAATCCTAGTTACCGGCGCATCCGGTTTTATTGGAAGGCATTTTGTCATCGCCGTGTCTGGAAAATTTCGCCTGTTTTGCATTGCACGCCGCGGTCAAAAGGAAGTCGGCATACCGTATCATAAGAATATCCATTGGATTCAGTTGGACATAACAAACCAAAAAAATTTGCGGAATGCCGTTAGATATATCAAAGATCATGGTGGGGTGGATTATGTTTTGCACCTGGCCGGGTATTACGACTTCACCATGAAAGAAAATCCTGCATATGAACAGATTAATGTAACCGGCACACGCTATGTTCTAGACATGTCAAAATTACTGGAGATAAAGCGTTTTATTTTTTCCAGTTCGCTGGCGGCCTGCAAATTTCCTTCCCACAATAATGTATTGACTGAACAGAGCCCTGTTGATGCGAATTTTCCTTACGCACGTTGCAAAAGAAGAGAAGAAGAAATCATACAACA
>JBFESJ010000013.1:0-30651 GCA_041548585.1 Desulfobacterales bacterium
CCTTCCGGGCATACGGCTATCGGCTGGGCCTGGGCACTCATCCTCACTGAGATTGCCCCTGATCGGGCCGATGCAATCCTTGCCCGGGGCCGGGCATTCGGTGAAAGCCGTAACATCTGTAACGTCCATTGGCACAGCGATGTGGTCGAGGGGCGTTTCGTGGGTGCTGCCGCTGTTGCTCGATTGCACGCCGAGCCTGCGTTCCGTGCCGAATTAGAGGCTGCCAGGGCCGAGCTTGCAGCCGTTCGTGCCAAAGGACCCAAACCGACACGCGACTGCCAGGCCGAGGCCGAAGCACTGGCCCAACACTCGCAGGCCCTCGATGGCGAGGCCGAAATCCTGCAATCCTGGCAGGGCGACTATCCTGTGGCCCAGCTTCAATTGCTTCCGGAGAAACAACGCCAACAGGCGGTTGGTTTCATTGGCGACGCTAAGACTTTTGAGGCTGTCTGGAAAACATTCAAACCGGGCGAAACCGTCCCGGAAATCGATTTCAAAACCAACTTTGTACTCTTTACGAGGAATACACAATTTTACAACCGCATCCGCATTGGCAAGGTGAAGGTAACTAAAGGCGTGGCCGAAGTGCTGGCCATGGAAACCATGTCCGCCATGCCCATCGAGGACAAGGTGGCCATGTCGATGGTTGTGATCGCCAGGCAGGGAATTACAGCCATTCAAAGCGGTGACGAAATTATTCCGATCAAAAAATAAATGAGAAAATTTTTCCGGTAGCCATCATCTTTGGCAGGCCGGAAATTATTATGATGAATAATTCTAGAAATTAGATCCAAGGAGGTTTGACAATGAAGGATTTACAAATCAGAAAGAAACAGTGTCTTTTTAAAGTAGGTTATTTCAGTATCATGGTGGGTGTTGCTGTATCCATCATTTTCCTTGTCGGATCGGGAATCACTAACGTTGCAAAGGCAGGAATGCTGGTCTATCCGGCAAAGGGCCAAAGTGCCGAACAGCAGCAGAAAGATGAATTCGAATGCCACCAGTGGGCGGTTCAGCAGACCGGCTATGACCCCACGAGAGCTCAGCAGGCCCCTCAGCAGCAAACGACCCAACGGGGTGGTGCGGTTCGCGGAGCCGCCGGCGGCGCGTTGCTCGGAGCGGGAATCGGAGCCATAGCCGGTGATACGGGTAAAGGAGCGGCCATCGGTGCAGGTGCCGGCGCGGTTGCAGGAGGCGCCCGGCAAAGACAGCAGCGGCAACAACAGGAAGCGACAAATCAACAGGCTCAGGCACAGCAGCAGGCCCAGATTGACCGTTACAACAATGCGAAAGGGGTTTGCCTTGAGGGGAGAGGGTATACGGTGAAGTAGTACGTTGGAACCTGTGCAAACTGGGAAGATGCGAAGTTAAGCGGGGTGGATTTCAGGGCCGTCGGTAACGAACCCGGTTGGCACTTGGAAGTAACGGCGGGCGAAAAAATTGTATTTGTCGGTGATTATGGAAATATCCGATATGCGTTTGACACCCCCGAGCCGCTCATCGATCAGCGTTCACGTATGACAACTTATAAGGTTAAAGGCGCTAAACATGAGCTGTCGATTATGATCGAAGGCCGACCCTGCAATGATTCCATGAGCCACGAGCCGTTTGAGGCCACTGTTTCAGTGGTGTTGGACGGTAAGAAATATCGAGGATGCGGCAAGGCACGGCATTAAATTCTATATGAGCGTAAAAAATTGAAAGAATGCGTAAAGCCCTCTGCTCTGAAGAGCGGAACTTCTTGTGCCGCCCTCGGTAACGCCGATTTAGACAATCGATCTTTCCGTTTGAATTTCGATTCGTCTTTCATTGCATAACCAACACATGACACAGGGTTTCTAAACACCATTCACAAATTTTCCTGTCCCAATGCATTTCATTTGTTCAGAAAAAAACCAACAAGACATTTTTATAAAAATCTAAACTTAAACTTGCGATTTTCTCAGAAATAGGATGAACTTACAAAATGCGGGTGAAAAGTTGAAAAGCGTGTGTGCCCAAGAAAAATTTCGTCGCCTTTTCACCAACGGCTCCTATTTTGCGATAACATTGGCAGGTCAGGCCGAGCATTGAAACCTTCTATATGATATCGAATCGAATGTCTGAAAGGATGTCAAATATAGCCGGGTATTTGATTTGTGAAAAAGAAAAAACGATGTTTAAAATCAATAAAAACATTTATTTATATGTTATATTGACACTATGGGTGCTGGCAGGCTGCGCTACTTTGCCGAAGAATTTCGAACGGCCCGAGTCCTATGCTTTTACCGATACAAAAGATACCCGTATCGGTAAAGCCCAACACCATGAAATGACGGCCCATCCCGGCCAGTCCGGGTTCCTGCTCCTGGGCAGCGGCCTTGATGCCTTTGTGGCTCGCGCCGTATTGGCCATGAGTGCCGAACGCAGTATTGATGCCCAGTATTACCTGTTTCACAACGATTTAACGGGAAAGCTGCTCATTTATCATCTGCTCAAAGCGGCTGACCGGGGGATTCGGGTTCGACTTCTCGTCGACGACATGGATCTTGCGGGCCGGGATCTTGGAGCGGCGGCACTCGACAACCATCCCAACATGGAAGTGCGAATATTTAATCCGTTCAGCCGCAAAACCGGCCGTGGCATACAGTTTGTGACCCGCATCGGTTCCGTGACCCGTCGCATGCACAACAAATCCTTTACAGTGGACAATCAGGCAACCATCGTGGGGGGGCGGAATATCGGTAACGAATATTTCGAAGCGGATCCGGATCTAGCCTTCAGCGATCTGGATGTGCTGGCCGTCGGGCCGGTCGCCCAAAAAGTCTCGGCTTCTTTTGATCGGTATTGGAACAGTGAACTGGCCTATCCCGCATCGGTGCTTACCAGAAAGACACCTTCTCCGGAGGAAATCGAACACAAACGACAAGAATTGGACGAATACGTTCTGAAACAGGTCGATTCGCCGTATCTGCGGGCGTTGCAAAATTCAACCCTGGCCAACAACCTCAGGCAAAATAACGTGCGCTTTTCTTGGGGTGACGCCGAGGTCGTTTATGATCAACCCGAAAAGATCCTTAAAGACTTCAGTCAAACAGAATACCATCTATCTCCGAATCTCAAACCTTATCTGGAAGGGGTCGGTAAAGAATTGATTATTTTTTCACCCTATTTTGTGCCCGGAAAGGAAGGGGTGACATTTCTGAGCCAGCTCAGTGAGCGGGGTGTTCGTGTACGCATTTTGACCAACTCCCTTTCTTCCACCGATGTCGGTATCGTCCACTCGGGCTATGCCAAATACCGAAAGGACCTGCTTCGCGCCGGCGTCGAGCTGTATGAGATGAACAAGAAGATCGGTAGAAAAGAGCGGAAAGAAAAAAAAGGTGAGAAAGGCAAATCCAAAGCAAGCTTGCATGCTAAATCATTCGTTTTCGATCGCAAACAGGTTTTCATCGGCTCCTTGAACCTCGATCCCAGGGCAGTCCTCCATAACACGGAGATCGGTATTGTGCTCTCCTCAGCGGAGATTGCAAAAGGCATGGGGGATTGGTTTGATCGGAACATTGAAACGATAGCGTTTCGGCTCAAACTGCACCAGGATAAAAACGGATCCGGGCAGATTCGTTGGTATGGCAGGGCGATGGCGAAGCGCGTGTCTTTGACGTAGATCCATATGCCGGTTTCTGGCGCCGATTCGGCATCGGCTTTTTGAGTATTCTGCCGATTGAATCGCAATTGTAGACAGCAGTGAAAAGGGATGTCCTTTTATTCGCTTTTGCCTGAATACGCCGAAGCTTGTCGAAACGCCGTGGAGATCCAGATCCTTCGGGGTTGGAGAAGATCGGAAATTCCGTCTCAACGGAGGTGCGGGGATGAAAGGCCAGGTGAACCGCGCCGAAGCTCGTCGGAGTGAAGGCGGGTTATGCGGCTGGTTTTAAACGCCGACACAAAAGACGGGGAGAACGCTATTACTTTGCTTTCATGGGATATCATAAAAGACTGTATTACAAATTCGACTTCATTGCTTGAAGAGTTAATGGACATTTATGGCCGGATACCGCCAACTCAATGTGCGCGAAAAACACATTGCTGCAAATTACTACCGGAGGCAACCCTGGTTGAGGCACTGGCGGTTATCCGGTGCTTGAAGAATATGACGGCAAAACTTAGAAAGCGATTGTATACAAAACTGGTTGGATATTTTTTTTTGAATCCGGTAGAGATCACATCTTGTCCATTTTTAGAGGGACGAGATTGCCTGATATATCCGGATCGTTATTTCGGTTGCCGTGCCTATGGCCTATGGTATCATAAATACTATCAAAAACTGGCTGGATGGAATCGCCGGTCAAAAATTCAGCTTCAGGAGCAATGGAAACGCTTGGGGATTACGTTACCGCAACAGGTCGTCGAATTTAATTTGCCGTATTGCAGCGAAGTTGAAACCAAAACACATTTCCAAATAGATGATCAGATGCTAATCGATATTTGGGATGCCATCAAAATATTATCTGAGCGATTTTCTCCCGAGCACAGGATATTTCAGCAGAATTATTTTGGCGACATTAGTTTTCTCTTTTCATCGCTGACATTTGGCGTAAACAAAGCCGTGCAGATGAAATATACCGTTGTCAGGGAAATGGTTGCTTTTGAAAACAGGAATGCTTTTGAACAAATCATGGAAGCGCTTCCTGATTTTGACATATAAAAAACGTTTAAGATATCGCTGACCCATCAAAGGAGAAACGTATGTTTGACGAAAAAGAATTAAATGACGTCGATTTATCGGTAAAACAAAGCAACCTGTATCTGGAAGAGTCGTTTACCGACCTCGATATGGGTTCTATCCGGCGTCTGACGCCGGTCAAACCCAATGGATTGAAAGATAAAACCCGCAAACAGATTTTTGTGGGGCATCTCAATTTAATGACCCCCCAGGGGCCGATTCCCATTCAAGCCCATCTTGAAGCCCGAAACCTCAAGGAGGCCGTGGATGTATACCCGGAAGCCATAAAAGCCGCATTGAAAAAGATGCAGGAAGAAGTCGAAAAGCTTCAGCGGGAACAGGATTCTCGTATTATCGTTCCGGGGAGTTGATACAGAATTGACAAAAAAATTCCTTTTGAGTATTAAGGATAATTTTAAAACCTGAATTCAAATAAAAGATAAGATCCCGCAGGTGAACCTGCGGGAGTTTCATAAAATCGTTACACGATTTTATTTTAAAGCAAGGATGATTTCATGAAAGGCAGTGGATTTAAGAAAAGGACCGGAATTGCCGGCATATTGGAAAAAACGGAAATCAAAGAGTATTTCGACACTCTTTTTATTTTGGTTGGCGGGGTTGAATTCGTTATCTTTATCGCCCATTTTATTGGCTCCATGGGCGCGGAAAAGGGACCGTTTCCCTGGAAACAGTATTTTTTTGTCTCTTTTATGGCCCCGGTTTTACTGATGTTTATTGTCGGTCTTATTGTTATCGGATTCAACTACTATTTATATGGCAGCCAGCAGGCGGCGTTTGATCTTGAAGAGAGTCCCTTTGTGGGAACCAAGATGAAACGGTTCGGACACAGCTTCAAGTTTCTGTTCTCCATCATTCAACAGGTACCGGTTCTTGCCGGCTTGTTCATTCTGGGGGTTGGATCCGTTGTTTTGTTCAAACTCGATACGATCCTAAAGGTTTTGGGACATATTGGTGAAAAGACAGCATTTTATCTTTTTATTCTTCTTTGTGTTCTGGTATCCGGGGTGTTGATTTTTTTGATTTTCTGGCTCTACTGGCAATTCAAACTCCAGAGATACCACATACAGCAAGAGTGGGAATATAAACAAAGGGTTAT
This sequence comes from Desulfobacterales bacterium, assembly GCA_041548585.1. Lineage (GTDB taxonomy): Bacteria > Desulfobacterota > Desulfobacteria > Desulfobacterales > UBA11574 > UBA11574. The sequence goes on from JBFESJ010000013.1 coordinate 5,823, forward strand.
CGAAACATCGGGTCTTATTATCCTTGATGATAATCGGGTGTTTAATCAAGAGGGAAAAGTCATTTCCTATGATGGAGCGATTGAAGCGCTTGAGAATAAGGCAAACAATGGGCCGCCGCCCGTCAAAAAGTTGTTGCTAAAATGAAACACGTTGGGCCGGGTATGCCACTCAAAGGATTCGCTCAGAATCACCATGAGTTTTATCCGCCTCCGGAGGATTTATCCGCCTCACCGCCAGCGGTATCTTCGACTGGCGGGATTACACGGTTTGAAAGAAAACCGTGTTCATGGAGCGATTTAAAAAAAGATCATCCATTCCGCTAATACTCAAGGATTTAGAAGAAAAACTCCCCGAGGGCTCAAATAGATGGGACTTAAGGTTTGGTCTTGAGCAACTGATGGTAAACCCGGGTCAATTGGACAAATGTGTCATGGTCACCCCCTTTGTCCGGGTGAAGCTTTTGGATCCGTTTCCGGTAAAGTCGGACCAGGTCTTTTCGACTCATTTTTTTCAGCACCTCCTGCGTTGTTTTGAACAGTTCGGCGGCCTCTTCCAGATGGGCCTTTCTAAATTTAAACGGCGGGCGGTAATCTCTTCGACTGTTGATAAAGTTTCGAATGTATTCTTCAATAAATGATTTGGGGGCGTAATCGTAATCGAAATACATCACTGCATAACGAACAAGGTACTCATGCAAGCTTTTACCGGTTTCCATGCCCCCCCAGAACGTTTCGTCGCTGTTTAGGCTGCAGATTTCCTCAAGGAAGTGTTCATCCACCGCCTTTTGGTCCAGCATTTTCGGTGTGGTTCGGGCAAACCACTGCGTGAAGAAATCCTGCAGGTTAAAAATGACATATGCATAGGTTTTATATTCTCGGACCGCCAGAATTTTTTCCATCTCCATGAACATCTGTTCGATCTCATCTCTGGACTTGGCCGTTAGTCTCTGAAACAGCTTGTGCGGAACGCCGGCAATGTTGCGCTGATTCGTCTGACCGCATCTCAAGTAAAGGATTCGACGCTGATCAAAGATGTGATATTTTGATGCTGCCGCCGTTTTTTCCGCCTTTGGCACTTGTCGACGTTTCCGGTATTTTTGCCGATTTCGAAAGGTTTCCAGAGATCGTTTAATGTCCGGATCCAGAAAGCGCCAGAATATATCTTCCAGGTCATCGTTTTTCGGATAGACGTCCATATCATTGAGTTGTTCTTCCACAGATTCGTTGATGTAAAACGAGTTTCCACCCGGATAAACGATATATTGGGCGGGGTCGGTCCCGAGGTCAAACAGATTCCGGCTCAACAATCGATTCTTGTGTAAAAAGGATTCACGAATGGAATAATGCGTCTGACCGTTAATTTTCCGTTGTGCAAGATACAAGATTATTTTTCCTTTTGGCGATAATATTTTTCAAATTTTACATATAGTCTCATGCTTCGCCAATATACTTCCGTTTGACCCGTTTAGATACCCCACAGGTCAACTCGTAGGGAATCGTTCCGATGCTTTGGGCAACATCCAGGAGTTGAATGACGTCCTGGGGTCCTTCACCCCATACAATCACTGGATCTCCAGGGTTAATCGGGTCATCTCCGACATCGATCATAATGTGATCCATGGTGATCCGACCGACCATTGGATAGCGGTTTCCTTTGATCAAAACTTCCCCTTTATTGGTCAAACCGCGTCGAATTCCATCTGCATAACCGATGGGCAGTACAGCGATGGTTGTGGGTTTTTTCGATGTCCACTGCCTGCCATAGCTTACCGGGAAATTGGCCGGGATTTTTCTGATGTGCGCCACAAATGTTTTCAGGGTCATGACCTGTTTCGCCGCTATTGAACGGGATGTCTCTGATGATGGATAGTGCCCGTATAGCAAAATGCCGGGTCGAACAGCGTCAAACGTGCTTTCGGGCAAATCCAAAACAGCCCCGCTATTGGCCATATGAATTATCGGCGGTGTTTTACCTTTTTCTTTCAATTGGGAAAGAATGTTTTGAAATCTGGACAGTTGAACGTTTGCGTAACGCTTATCCGTTTCATCTGAAGTGGAAAAGTGCGAATAGAGTCCTTCCCAAGAACAGTGTTTGGAAGCCAAAAGCGTGTCAAAGAAATCGGGTTCCCGGTCCAGAAGAACCCCTATTCTTCCCATACCGGTTTCGACGTTCACATGGACATTTGCCGGTTTTTTCGGGTTGGCCTTTTCAATCCAGCGGATGTCTTCTGTTCCAAACAGACTGATTCTGAAACCGGCGTTTATGGCCTCTGGAATTTCATCCGGGAACAGTCTTCCGAAAATTAGTATAGGACTTGATATTCCACTATCTCGCAATTCCATGGCTTCTTTGAACTGGGCTACGGCAAATCGAGAAAGGCCTTCTTTTAAAAGGCGTTTGGTTACGGCAACGGCACCATGACCGTAAGCATTTGCTTTTACTACCGGAATGATCTCAGATGGAGCCACTTTTTCTTTGATGGCATTAACGTTATGAACCAGATTGTTAAGATTAATTTCGGCGAATGTTTTTGTACTCATGGATTCACCCTTTGAGTTTGGGTTCCGATTCGATTATTAAGATGGGTTAGGGTTTCAATATCATGTTGTCTATCAGGCGGGCTTTTCCGACTTTTACGGCAAGGGCCATCAATGCCGGCCTGTCGATGGTTGTTAAGTCATCAAGGGTGTCCGGATCGCAGACGGCAATATAATCGATCTCGGTTTCCGGATGGGATCGGATCAATGCTGCTGAGGTTTCAATTATTTCAGCTGCATCCCGAAGACCGTTATCAACAAGCGCCTGTGCCTTTTTCAATGATTTGTTTAATGACAGGGCGCTTAACCGCTGCTCCGGTGTCAGATATGTATTTCGCGAACTCATGGCAAGTCCATCGGGCTCTCTGACTGTGGGGGATCCAATTACTTTTATATCGAGATTAAGATCACGCACCATTTGGCGTATAACGGTGAGTTGCTGATAATCCTTCTGGCCGAAAATGGCTACGTGGGGTTTGACGATATTGAACAATTTGGTAACAACAGTTGCAACACCTTTGAAAAATACGGGCCTGGAAATTCCACAAAGATGCTTCGGCAGTTTTTCCAGCTCAATATAGGTCTGAAATCTTTCTCCATATATCTCATCGACATCCGGAATGAACACCGTGTTGACACCTTCTTTCCGGACCAGTTCAAGGTCTCTTTTAAGATCCCTAGGATAGGTCTCCAAATCTTCACCAGGGCCGAACTGTGTCGGATTGACGAAAATGCTTACGATCAGGTCTTCTCCATACTTCCTTCCTTCGCGCATCAAGCTAAGATGCCCTTCATGGAGAAATCCCATGGTCGGGACAAAAACGATGGTTTTTTCCTGACAGCGCATCTTGTCAGAACGCGCCTGCATTTCCTTGGCCGTGGTTATGATTTCGATGACATTCACCTCAAAAATTTTTAAAAAAGCATAGACCAACGGTAGTTCAAAGTCAATTAGAGTGTAAAGCGCACGAAATGAAACTAAAAGACCATTAATGGAGGGACACTAGTTGACAAACAGAACAGAAATATCCTTTGCTAGATTGAAAACTTTTTGAGAGATACTCCCCAGTAAGAAATCTTTAATCCCAGATACCCCCCTTTTTCCCATGACAATAATGGTGTAATCGGATTCGGCTTCTTTTATAATATCTCTCGCGATGCCCTTTTTTTTGAGTTCTGATTTAATGGTGATATTTTTTTCTTCAAATCCGGCATCCACAAGTATTTTTTTGCCTTTTTCCAAGGCCGTTATAACCAGTTCCTTCTTCTTCTCTTCAAGCAGACAAAAAGAGCTTTGTTGAGATGTAAAATACGGTGTTAATTCCGGACTGTTCATTTCGCACATAACGGCTGTATCTTGAACAACATTAAATAATGTAATTTGGTTATCAGCGGTAAAAGAATTTGCTACAAATTCAACAGCACGCATCGCATTTTCAGAATCATCAATCGCCACCAATATTTTGTTAGCCATCCGTCATATCCTCCTTTTGATAAATGCCAGTTTGTGTTTCCTCTAACTTTTTAATCTTAAAATAAAAAGTTCACCAAACCACATGCTAAAACCCATCAAATCCCGAAAATCGAGGTTTATCTTACGTATGCCAGCTTGTGTTTATAACTTCAAGGGAATTTCGTTTTTTTAATTAAAATTCTTTATATCAAGATAAGAACACTTTTTTGTGTTATAGTGTTTGCAGAAAAATGAAAAGGATGAGATTATTCAATCGTTTGGCTGGGCAGTTTAACGTCTTGCCCAGGACCAAAAACTGCAACCACCGCTGCAATGAGCCACTCTGGGTATCGTAAAACGCGTCATATCGTTCACCCCCTTTTGTGTTTTTACTGCCATAAGGATATTTATAAGGCGATAATTTTTAGTTTTATACCAACTGAAGGAGAAATCGAGTAATACGGATCTTCACTTGTTTGGCAAATGGGTTCATTTGCAACCGATTCTTTCACCTTTTTATAACGGCAGGATAAACAGGTCCAAAATTCCCAATGTCTTTTACTGGCATGGTCCAAACAGTCTCTATAAAAGGGACAAAAGACATTTCTATACCCTTTGGCCTGAAGAGGCTTTCTGTTTTTATTCATGAGTCAACTCCACATTTTGGGTCAATGAATTGCTGGTATCAGAATGCATACACTATAGATAATACCACATTGTGGTTCTGTCAACTTTTCCCCATGTCGAATGCCCTATGTGTTCGGACGTGTCAGGAGGGTTGGGAGGGTTCATTTTGATTTTTGTCGTTGTAAATTATATAACAAGGCAGAATCATCAAGGATCCTGCCTTTTTTTAAATGACAATTGTTCGTTATTTGCTGGTGCTATCTTAGCGCTGCCTAATGGATAGTGACTTAACAGCGTTTTCCATTCTTAATTCTTACGATAATATCCAATTTAAAAAGTACAAGGATGGAGAGTGGGGAATCGATTTTCCTTTTACAGTTCTTCCATATCGAATTCTTTGAAATCAAACCAGTATCCGGTGTGTGTGATGTAATCCAGTTCAGCCTGAACCGCGGCAATGTGGTTCTCCTCGATTTCCAGAAATTGGGCGAACATTTCTTGACCTTCATCGGTCATTTGATTCACCATTTTTTCGTAAAAATTGCTGGTTTCAACTTCTGCTTTAAGCGCTCTGCTGAGAATGACATTGACGCTACTAAGGTCCTTTGTTGACATATGCGCTTTGATTTTTTCGGTTTCTTTCTGGATGATCTCCTTTGGGGGAACTGTGGATTTCAGCTTATCAGCCGACAGTTTCCCGGTGTTTTGCCACAACTTGAGTCTTTTCATCAAATAATCTACGTGATACTGCTCGTCACCTTCCATCATTTTAAAAAAACGCTTGCCTTCCGGATCCAGAACGTTTTTGGCCGCGTCCCGATAGATATCCCGTATTTTTGTTTCATATTCGATGGCTGTCTGGATTGCTTTTTCCATTTCCACGGTTTCTCTCCTCTTTTTGAAAAGCCATAGGGCTTTAAAGTGGATTTTCTCATTTAAAGGTGTGTAATAAAGATAAAATTAACTATTAATCAAATTTCATGCCATATATGGAGACTGTATTTAAATTTTGAGATCCATCATATTATCAATAAATTAGATCATCGAATAAATAAAGGTATGCTTTAAAAAGGCATGGAGAACACTTTTTTGAGACAATGTGTCTCATATTTTATCGTAAACTGACCGTTTCAAATTTTAAAAGGGGGAAAAAATATCTTTTCTTTTTAATGAAGTATCTTGATTTATATTTTAAAAATTTGAAACCCTTCGGGATTGCCGATCTTGCCGCATCTACTGCGTCAGATGCCGTCCCGCATAGGTGACTATAGCGGAAGGCATCTTCCTTGTATCTACGGCAACCTCGACAATCGCTCAATTTAGGTGTGTCTTAATTCCAATTCCTCATTAAAGAATTCGGTTGGAGGTGATAACAATGACCCCGAATACCACACAAAGAACGTGTGTCGGTCAGACGGTGCCATTTACAATCAGATTCTGGGCGGTCATTTCTTTTGGGATGTCCAAGCCGAGTAGAAACAAAGCCGTTGGTGCGATATCTGACAATTTTCCACGATTGATGAGCTGTTTGTCATGGGAGTCATTGGCAACGTAAATGATCTCAACAGGATTCAGGGTATGGCTGGTCTTGGTCATATCGGTCTGATAATCGATCATCTGTTCAGAGTTGCCGTGATCCGCCGTGATGAGGATGTTTGCGTCAAGCTCAAGAAGTCGGTCTACAATCCTGCCGATGCAATCGTCCACCACCTCAATGGCTTTTGTCGCGGCATCCATGTCACCGGTATGACCGACCATATCACCGTTTGCGTAATTGACGACAATAAACTGGTAAGGGTTGTTTTGGAGCCTTCTTAGCAGTTCATCGGTGACATTATAGGCCTCCATTTCCGGGTGACTGGCAAAGGTGGCCGGATCGAAGCGACTCGGTACATCGATCTGGTCCTCGTTTGGATAAGGGGTTGTGGCTTTCCCGTTAAAAAAACTCGTAACGTGTCTAAATTTCTGGGTTTCGGCAATTCGTAACTGGCGCAAACCCGCCCGGGAAATAACTTCTCCGAGAAGGTGTTCCATACCCCCGCCCGCATCAATCGCTCCTAGCATATAGTTCGTAAACTCATCCCAGTACCGTGTCAGACCAACGTAAGTTATGTTTCGCGTTGTTTTCAGTTTGCCAGGATAGTTTGGATCCACAAAAGCCATGGAAAGCTGAATGGCGCGGTCTTGCCGGTAATTGGTATGCAAAATACAATCGTCATCCCCGACACCGTCATAGTTTCCGATAACATAGGGGGGGATATATTCATCGAACATTTCTACTTCATCTGGAGTCCTGTCCATTTCATACGATTCGTTGACAGCGGTTTTGGCATCAGCAGCTCGACGACCTTCGGAGGCGACGATGCAATGGTAGGCGATATCGGTCAATTCCCAGTTCCTGGAACGGTCCATTCCGTAATACCGACCCATTACGGTGCCGATGGTACAGCCGCCGACCTCATCCATTATCTGATTAAGCTTTGCCAAATATTCAAGACAACTTCGCGGAGGCGTATCCCGTCCGTCTAAAAAGGGATGAATGATAATAAGACCTTCCGGATATTCCACTCTCGCCCGCCGCATGATTTTGAAGAGATGTTCCTGATGCGCATGTACGCCTTCGTCCTGAAGCAGACCGAACAAGTGGAGGCGGCTTTGGTGTTGCTTCCAATTGTTCACCAACTGTTTCCAATTTTCTACTTCAAAAAGTTCCCCTGTACTCAACCCATCGTCAATACGCTTGAGTTCTTGAATGACGATTCGGCCGGCGCCTATGTTGAGGTGTCCCACTTCCGATGATCCCTGATATCCATCTGGAAGACCTACAGGTTCTCCGGCACAGTCCAGAAGTGTCCATGGGTAAATGGCCTTGTAAAGGTCGGTGTTGGGGGTCTTGGCCGCAAGTACGGCATTGCCTTGTGCGATTTCGCTATATCCCCAGCCGTCACGAATGATCAAGCATACAGGCCGCATGGTGACTCCTTTCAAATGTTTTTATTCTAAATATAATTAAATTCTTAACATAAAAGTAATATCAAAAAAAAGAATAGGTTTTATTTGGATAAACACCTTTAAACGTTCACGCATCGGCATATATTTTCAAAAAAGCCGCTATTCACGTGGTTTCAGAAGAACCCGGTATTTTTTAACAAAGTCGACGGGATGATACGATAATTTCGCCTTGCGAAGTCCTTCATCACCGAGGTCCTGCTCACGATTTACGAAATCAAATTGTTCGCCGTTATGTTCAAGAAACATCTGGTTAATTGCCTGATATGCGCCTTTATAATCCGGGTTTCCTTTTTCGAAATGGATCACGATCGTATCTTGCGACAATTGTTCGGCAATGGTGTAGGCAACCATTTCTTTGCCGACCAAGAGCGCACCGCCGGTTAGACCATAAAGCGTTTTCCAATTGTCAAGAATTTGCGAAATTGCTCGGTTTTCAGCGGACAGGGCTTCGGACGACTCGCAATCCCGCCAGGTGCACCAATCTTCCTGCATGGCCAGGGCTATGTCGATCATCTCTGCATCAAAAGAAACGTATTGATACGCATATTTTTTTCTGAATTGATTCACCAGGTTCTTTTTTTTATGAAATCGTTTGCCTTTGAGTTCGATGAGCGCTTTGACATCGTAAATATAATCCCAGTGCGCTCTTTCGTCCTCCTTGCGAATACGGTTTTGGATATTTTTTTCCCATATTCGTAGTAATTCTTCAGGGACACGGAGAAAGGTGGTCGGTTTGTCGAAATACTTATCAAAACATCGGACCCAGTCTATGTCCGGCCATGACGCCACTGGCGCCCAAAAAAATTCATTTGGAATCGTCTGCTTTATCCAGACCACATCATTCGACCATGCCCAATGAAGTCCATACGCTTCAGACCATCCCAACAGATTAACAAAGCTATAATCGGAAGACTTCTGGGGGCATCGGGATAATTTATCCATATATTCGTTTTGCTTATCCAAATTGATCGTCTCAAAGTTTAGCGCCATTTGACTCATCCTTGTAAATAATGTTTGACCTTCGATTTAAACATTTTATAAACATAAAGCAAGCTTTATGCGGGTATAGCTATTGTCAGAATAACATTCCGTTTCCGCCGCCGGATAAATCGGAACATATTTTTGCCAACTGCTATAAATGTTCTGCGGATACTGCGCAGAATATCCGGCATAAGTATTGATTTTCATAAATTTATCAATGACCGTTTATTATAGGAAAGACATCTGGAGGTGACATGCGCTGGAAACAATTTCTTACACCCGTTGAATCTTTTGATGTAAAACAAGCTCAAAAATTTATTAATGATATGTCGAGCGACGAACTTACCATATTGGACGTTCGTCAACCCAAAGAGTACGAGAACGGCCATATTTCCGGCGCAAAACTTATCCCGATGCCGGATCTTACACAGAGGCTACATGAGATCGATCCTCAGAAACACACAGTGGTATACTGTGCTATCGGGGGTCGCAGCCGGATGGCTTCCCAGATGCTGGCCGGAAGAGGATTCAATAAGGTATACAATATTTCCGGTGGTTTTAAGGCATGGAAAGGTGAGGCCGCTATTGGTCAAGAAGACCTCGGGCTGGAGCTTTTCATGGGAGATGAATCACCGGAAAAAACACTGATAGTTGCGTATTCCCTTGAGGCAGGCTTGCATGATTTTTATCTGTCCATGATACCCAAGGTAAAAAATGAAGCAGCGAAAGCGTTGTTTGAGAAGCTGTCCGAAATTGAAGCAAAGCACCAGAGCCGTGTATTTGAAGAATATATCAAGATATCGGGAAAATCATTGAGTCTGGAGGAATTTGAAAAAAATACGCTTTTTAAAGCCGTGGAAGGCGGTTTGACCACTGATGAGTATGTGAATCTTTTTCGCCCCGACTGGGAATCTACAACAGATATTGTTGAACTGGCAATGTCGATTGAAGCTCAGGCGCTTGACCTTTATTTGCGTGCAGCAGACAGAAGTCCCGAGACAGAAAGCAGACAGGTTTTAATCCGAATTGCAGAGGAAGAACGGGCGCATTTGACCCAGTTGGGCAATCTCATCGAGACAATCGGTGTCAGTGCATAATTGTACTGAAATTTATGAATAAGTTTCAACAAATTGAAATTGGAGATTATTATGGAGACGCATGATATTGTGGTGTTCAAGCCGTATCCATTTAAAGTGGGTGAGAAACTAAACATTGAAGACGGACCCCGCAGGGGTGACTGGGAAGTGATCGGTATCAGTGAACATAAAGTTAAGCTCCGTTGTCCGGTTTCGCTCCGGGAGTTTGAATGGAGGCGTTTTTGCTACTTCGCTGAGGAGCGTAAAGGGGCTATTTGGCCTCAATGACAGATCCATATCTGAAATGATTCTGAAGATATGAAGAATTTATCTGACTTCATATAACACTTAAAAATAATTGTGGAATTTATAAAAATTCTTGCCATTGCAGTGGCGCTGGCCATGGATGCTTTTGCGGTTTCAATAGCGACCGGCGTAAATTTAAAAAATGTCAATTCGCGACAAATGTTCCGTTTGTCCTGGCATTTCGGGCTGTTCCAGGCCCTCATGCCGATTATCGGTTGGAGTGCGGGTTTATCCATACGGAGCTATATTGAATTTTACGATCATTGGATCGCTTTCGGTTTGCTGGCATTTGTGGGCATCCATATGATTAAAGAGGCATTCCAGGACGGTAAAGCCGAAAAACCGATAAAAGATTACACAAAAGGCATGACATTGGTGATGCTTTCGGTGGCAACCAGTATTGACGCACTTGCTGTCGGCTTCAGTCTATCTTTGCTGAAAATATCGATTTGGATGCCGGCATTGATTATTGGTATCGTTGCAAGTACATTTACGATAATTGGAATGCGGATTGGCGAGCGGATCGGCGCTGCCAAGCGGTTAAGCCTTTATGCTGAAACCATTGGCGGGGTCGTTCTGATAGGTATCGGGCTCAATATTTTACAGGAACATGGTGTGTTTTCAACTTTTTTTTAAATAGTGCCTGTCCATAAATGGTTATTTTGCCCAATCTCTTCGTTATGCGAGAAAATTAATCCTCGGAATATCAAATAGATGCGTGCTTGGCCCGATAGATTTTCCGTCGGGGCGGTTAATTTTCTCGCATGCCCCTCCGGGGCGTAGGCCCTACAGGCCGGAGGCTTGATCTTGAACAAAACACCTCATTTCTGGACAGACACTAACTAAATAAACGTATTCTTGAAAATTATGGTTCATTTCCCGATGAGTTCGTACAAGGGGTAGAGGATTCAAGGGATTGAGTGTTTTTGCTGTTAAATCGCTTCATGGATAATCCGATACTAAACCATGCAAACTCGTATATAAGGGTTCGTAAGAAAAAACAGAAGGATAGGGGGGAAATCAACAGGTTGCCATAACGACCGGCACTCTTTTTTAACGATATTGTTCGGCATGCGTCTGTTTTTCCTAACGATCCCTAATACACTCAAACAGTGCACAATTTAATATCGGATCACCCATTGCGCGATAGATCTGATTTTATAATTTTTAAGCACTTCACTCGGGCCCTTGACCCCTTGAATCCTTTGAAAATCAACAACTTTTTTGAAGAAGAATCAAAATTATTTAAAGGGAACTAAAGAAAACACGGAGGGATTTCGATGTCGATAATTACAATGGGAATCATCGCCAGTACACTGGCCGGCCTGGCTACCGGAGTTGGCGCGTTGCCAACGCTTGTTTTTAAGAATGTTCCCGATAAGATTCTAAACACGATGCTTGGAGGGGCTGCAGGCGTGATGCTGGCAGCCACTTCCTTTTCGTTAATTGTTCCAGGGATCGAATATGGCAACCAGGCATGGCCGGGTTATGGCGTTTATATCGTTGTATTTGGGATGCTGTTTGGTGCTGTTTTTTTAGACCGTATTGATAAATGGCTGCCTCATGAGCATTTTGTCCTCGGACATGAAGGCCCGTCCAGTTCCTTGAAAAGAATTTGGTTGTTTGTCATTGCCATTACCATTCACAACTTTCCTGAGGGACTTGCAGTGGGGGTCGGGTTTGGAAGCGGAGATATTGGTGGGGGAACCAGTCTTGCCATCGGCATCGGGCTTCAGAACATGCCGGAAGGTTTGGCTGTTGCCATGCCCTTGATCGGCCTGGGTTACGGCCGATGGCGCGCCATAGGTATCGCTACTTTGACAGGACTGGTGGAGCCCATCGGCGGTGTTCTGGGGGTTGCAGCCGTCACCGTTTTTCACTCCGTCCTCCCGTTTGGTCTGGCGTTTGCAGCCGGCGCCATGTTGTTTGTTATCAGTGATGAAATTATACCGGAAACCCATTCCAAAGGGAAATCCCGTCTGGCAACCTTTGGTGTCATGATCGGATTTGTGATCATGATGGCGCTGGACAATCTGTTGGGATAATTTCCCTAAAGTTTTATTTTGAAAATGAAGGTTAATCTTCTGTGATAATCAGTATCCTTTTAAGATCTTCGGGTTGGAATTCTTCGATGATTTTACCTTTTTCTATAAATGACGCGATATGATGATATGCGTTTTCATAGACGGTCATCACGGATTCGAGTCTTTGAGAGATCGTGTCTTCTACACCGAATATCCCTTTGGCTTTACTCAATAGTCTTTCACCCTCCTCTAAATGTTTGGCGATTTCATGGAGCATCTTTTTTCGTTTTTCGTGCTTTTCCCGTTCTTTGGCGATAATCGGCAAGAGTCTTTGAACAGAAAGTTCCACCAGCGCATCTCGTGGGGCGTTAAAATTTTTCGATACATTTTCTAAAGATAAGAGAGATCTTCTGCTGATGACGAATGTTTTTTGGATGCGACCGTGTTTGGTTAATTTTATATTCTGAATTTCACGGGCGATGGATTTTAAGGTTCGGGCATCTTCAACCAAATGATCAAAAAGAGATTTCTGTTTGATCCCTAAATGGGCAGCGACAATGCTGATGGCCTCGATGCATCCTTCGGATAGTTTGAATGTCGCACGAACAGATTGCCTTCCCCTTAAGTCTGAGGTGAATGTTTTGGGTAGTGAGATTCCTTTGGTCTGTTCATTTTCATCATTCTGATTCATTTTTTCCTCCCAGTAAATGGGTTTAGCGTGTCATTACTTTATTCTAATTATTTTAAAAAATAATGCAATATTTTTTTCAGATATTATCTTGACAATAAAAAAATAGTTTTTATTGTATTTTAAAATTTAGGATAAATTGAAATGCATCCGCTGTTTCAGTAAATTCTGCTTCCATCTGGGAAATGATTCTATTTGGGTTAAAAAGCGACTTGAAACAGAAAAACAGAGCCCAAAAGAAGTGTAATGTCATTAAAAAAAGGAGGGATGAGAGATGATTTACAGAAGAATGTTCGGTTTACCGGATTGGCGGTTAAGAGCCCGGTTCCATGAATTGGATCAGATGAAGCGACAAATGGATCGGTTATTCGGCGTGTTGAGCGATGGTTCTTTAAAAAAAACCGGAAGCGGTGTATTTCCGGCCATAAATTTGACGGAAAATATGGATAATTATTTCCTTCGAGCTGAACTTCCGGGAGTTAAAGCTGAAGATTTGGACATTCAAGCAACTGGAAAGAATATCTCTATTTCCGGGGAGAGGAAAATTTATGATGTGGAGGCCAACGCCAAGTATCACAGAAGAGAGCGTGATGCCGGGAAATTTTCCAGAATCGTCGGTCTGCCCGATTACGCCGATTCAGATACCGTTGAAGCCCGTCTGATCAATGGAATTTTGACGGTGGTTATCCCCAAAAAGGAAACGGCGAAGCCAAGACAAATATCAATTAAATAGGGTAAAAGATCGATAAATATTTAAAGGAGAGAGTGTCCATGAGCGATTCTAACAGCAAAGAACTTAAATTTAGAGACAAACAAGAAGTCGCCGGTTCTGCGGAACAGACCCGGGCAGGAGTTTTTTTTACACCGGATGTGGACATATTCGAGACAGAAGCAGCGCTTACACTTCTGGCTGATATTCCAGGCGTTGTGCCGGAAGATCTGAATATCGATCTTCGGGAAAACACACTGACCATATCGGGTGAGGTTTTACAGACAGAGGGCGCAGGTGAAGAAGATGTTATGATTGAATATGAAACCGGGAAATATTTTAGACAGTTTTCACTCTCTGAAGTGATTGATCAAAGCAAAATTGACGCCCAGCTAAAAGATGGTGTTTTGCGATTAACCCTGCCAAAGGTTGAAAAGGCGACGCCCAGGAAAATAACCGTAAAAACCGGGTAAACAGACGGTAGAATCAATAGCCGTGCAACTCTTGGGAATCAGATAGCATTAAAAACACTTGGCCCGGAATTTAATGCAACTGAGGCGTTCATTTATTGCGTTATCAGGGGCTTGCAGTAGGAATACTACAGCTTCGCCCCTGAATGCCTTGTAAATGAACGCCTCATGCAACACTCGAAAGGCGAAAAATTTTCAGCAAAAAGAAGAACGATCTATGGGTACAAATTGTAGTTTTATTTATATTCTAAATTATCCTTAACCATTTTAATCGATTATATAAATTGATTCTTCTGAAAAATTTTCGTAAATATCCGGGTTAGAGGTTTCCACCCTGGCGAAGCCTCTAAAATCCGTCCATTTATCCTGCCTGTTTAACTCATCTAAGAACACAAAAAATTACTAAGATAAAATTATTATATAAAGTAATGAAAATTATTTGACATGTTCAAATTGGTGTTTATTATTTTTAATAAGAAAAATAAATTTAAACCAAGGAGGGAGCGTTATGGAACTTATAAGATGGAATCCAATGAGAGATATGTTCAGTCTCAGACATCAAATGAATCATCTTTTTGATGACGTTTTTAGACCGGCCGTCCGGGGTGATAGCAGGTCGTCCATGTGGAACTGGAATCCGACGGTTGATATTTATGACAATGACGAAAATATTGTTATAAAAGCCGAACTGCCCGGAATCGACAAGAAAGACATCGTCATCGATGTAAAAGACGGGGTTCTTACCTTTAAAGGTGAACGATCCTTAGATAATGAGGTTAAAGAAGAGAAGTATTATTGCAGGGAAAGGATATCTGGAAAATTTAAAAGAGTCTTTAAATTGCCTGCTGACGTAGATCCTGAAAAAATAAGCGCTGATTACAAAGACGGTATTCTGAAAATCGATATTCCCAAACCAGAGGTGCGAAAGCCAAAACAGATTACCGTGCATTAATCACGATTCGAAAAAAACCAACTTTACAATGACAGGGCGGTTTATCACAAACCGCCCCGAAACCTAAATCACGTGGGGTAAAAAAATGAGTAAAATAATAGGAATCGATTTGGGAACCACCAATTCGTGTGTCTCGGTCATGGAGGCGGGAGAGCCCAAAGTAATCAACAATAGCGAAGGCGGTCGAACAACGCCTTCCATTGTTGCCGTTAGCGACCGAGGAGAGCGATTGGTGGGCCAGATTGCCAAAAGGCAAGCCATAACCAATCCCGAAAATACGGTATTCGGCATCAAACGGCTCATTGGCCGAAAGTATGATTCAACCGAAGTTCAAAAGGACATCAAAATCCTACCCTACAAGATTGAAAAGGCAGTCAATGGTGACGTGCGAATCAATCTCAAAGGGAAACAATACAGCCCGGCAGAAATTTCATCTTATATTCTGGCAAATATCAAGAAATCGGCAGAAGATTATCTGGGTGAAAAGGTGACGGATGCTGTGATTACGGTACCGGCCTATTTTAGTGACAGCCAGAGACAAGCGACAAAGGATGCCGGGAAAATCGCGGGTCTCAATGTACTCAGAATTATAAATGAACCAACGGCCGCATCTCTTGCCTATGGATTGGATAAAAAAAATGAGGAAAAAATTGTTGTGTTCGATTTGGGCGGCGGAACGTTCGATGTCTCCATCCTTGAAGTCGGAGACGGTGTTTTTGAGGTCAAAGCCACCAACGGAGATACTCACCTGGGGGGTGAGGATTTTGATCTCCGATTGGTCGATTATCTGGCCGATGAGTTCAAAAAAGACCAGGGGATTGATTTGAGGAAAGACACCATGGCCCTTCAACGGTTGAAAGAATCGGCTGAAAAGGCCAAGATGGAACTATCTGCTTCAATGGAGACGGACGTGAATTTACCATTCATTACGGCAGATGCCAGCGGTCCTAAGCACTTGAACATCAAATTAACCCGGGCCAAACTTGAAGCTCTGGTCGGTGATTTGCTGGACAAACTCGAGTATCCCTGCAAAACGGCCATGAACGACGCCGGTATGTCCACCGGGGATGTCGATGAAGTGATTCTTGTGGGGGGCATGACCCGTATGCCGGCGGTCCAGGAGCGCGTCAGGCAGATATTCGGAAAAACACCCAGCAAGGGCGTGAATCCGGATGAGGTCGTCGCTCTTGGGGCGGCGATTCAGGGCGCTGTATTGAAAGGGGATGTCAAGGATGTCTTGCTTCTTGATGTTACGCCGCTTTCATTGGGTATTGAAACGCTGGGCGGTGTTATGACAAAACTCATCGAAAAAAATACCACCATTCCGGCCAAAAAAAGCCAGATTTTTTCAACTGCTGAAGATAACCAGCCGGCGGTCTCGATTCATGTGCTTCAGGGAGAGCGAGAGATGGCATCAGGGAACAAAACCCTGGGACGTTTCGAATTGACGGGTATTCCGCCGGCTCCCAGAGGAATGCCGCAGATCGAAGTCGCCTTTGATATTGATGCCAATGGTATTGTAGATGTCTCAGCAAAGGATATGGCCACAGGCAAGCAGCAGTCGATACGGATTACCGCATCTTCCGGGTTGACCCAGGAAGAGATCGATCGTCTGGTGCGGGATGCAGAACTCCATGCCCAAGCGGATAGAAACAAGAAAGATCTTGTGGATGCAAGAAATACCGCTGATGCGCTCGTGTATACCACCGAAAAATCGCTGACCGAGATTGGCGATAAAATCGATGAAGGTATACGCACCGAGGTCGAGGATGCGGTGAAGAATCTGAAACGTGCAATGGAAAGTGAAGACACCGCTCTCATCAAGCGGTTGACCGAAGTATTGACGCAGGTTTCCCATAAAATGGCATCCGCTGTTTATCAAAATACCCCTGGTTCCGGCGAGCCGCAGCACGAATACCATTCTGAAAATAATAGAGAAACCGCTTCATCCGGATCGGATGATGATGTGGTTGATGCCGAGTATCAGGAAGTGGCTTAAATTATTTTTGTAAATAAAGTATTTCAGGGAACAGGGAGTTTTATTTGTCACAACATTTTACTGATAACTAAAATTTTCCAATATAGTAGTTAGAGTGAATGATAACGCCGGACCGTTTCAAAATCGGTCCGGCGTTATCCGTTTAAATAGCGTTCCTTTACAGGAGGTGAAGTTCATGCAGCATCTTAAATATTATATTCCCATTTACAATAAACTTCGATATGTTTATAATTTAAATTTCTGCTTGCCTGATTTTATTTCATCGAGAATGTCGGGAGAACAACATGCTTGAGGATATATACGATGTCGTCGTTTTAGGTACCGGACCAGCGGGGCTTCAGGCGGCAATCCATGCTGCTCGGACCAAGGTTTCGGTATTGGTGATGGGACGCGAACACAAATCGAGTCTTTTTAGAGCCCACGTGGAAAATTATTGTTGTATGACTGGAATTTCTGGTGAAGAACTTCTCCAACAGGGCGTCAGGCAGGCCCTCGATTCCGGGGCGAATTTTTTGCATGAAGACGTTATCAAAACTACCCAGGACAATGATGCGTTCATTGTATTCACTGAAAGTGAAAAAAAAATAAAGACAAGAACCCTTGTCATGGCCATGGGCGTCTCCCGCAACCGTTTGGGTGTTACCGGTGAAAAAAAATATCTCGGACAAGGTGTCAGTTACTGTGTCGACTGCGATGCCAATTTTTACAAAGACAGCACGGTGGCCGTGGTTGGCAATGAGTCCGCAGCGGTCTCCGGGGCGTTAACACTCTTGTTTTATGCAAAAAAAGTCCATCTCATTTCTGACAAACTTCAAGTTTCCGACCGACTCAACTATCAAATTCAAGAATCGGATGTTGAAATTCATCTCGGACGTAAGGTTACAGAAATCATCGGCGATGATAACGTTAACGGTTTGATCATGGACAACGGTCAGAAGCTGAATGTGGATGGCGTATTCATCGAGACAGGCGCCAAAGGAGCGGTGGAACTGGCTGCGACGTTAGGGGTCGTCCTGGACGCCGAAAAGTTTCAATATATCATTACGGATAAGCAGCAGCAGACCAATATAAAAGGCATCTATGCTGCCGGGGATATCTGCGGCCCGCCGTGGCAGATGGCCAAAGCCGTAGGAGAGGGCTGTGTTGCGGGCCTTGCTGCGGCCAAATATGCAAAAAAAATGAAGCGACAATTCACACAAGGTTGAATCAAGACCGCTTGCGCCCACCGATACAAGAAATCTCAGGACCCGGATAACCTTTACAAATCCAAGGTCTTACAGGATAGATTTTACACACCGCTTTTTCCTTTCCGTATTTCAAAAATGGACAGGGTGCTGCATTATATTCAGCAGGTTCGATTTCCCGGGAAGATTCATTCATGACAAAACCGTATAAATCAATAAAATCGTAAAGGCTTATATTCAGATAATCCGCAACAAGACGAGGATCCAGTTCCGTCCATGGAATTCCTATCTTTTTACAGCATTTCCCGCATCTTTTACAGTTAAAGCTCATAAAAGTAATTCTCATAAATAAAATACGATATATCCGCCTCTGGCGTGATGTATCTGCCTCTGGCATGATTGACCTGTGGCTTTCGCTTCCGATCTCACCTTAGGTCCGTTTTGATGTTCACCCAAAAAGTGGACAAACGTTGAGCGAATCAACGGCATGTGTGAGTCAATCAGATTCGCGATTGTTTGAGGCGATATCCGGAAAACTTTTCAAAAACCGGTATAATGTGGCACGGCCGATTCCCAGAAGTCGCGCGGCTTTGGCCTTGTTCCCTCCGCTTTGAATCAGCGCCTCTTTTACACCGTTAGGGTCCAGGCTTCGAGACGGTCCTCGGGAAAAGGGATTAATTTTATGCTTTTTCAATTCCATGGGAAGGTGAGCGGGTTGAATGAATTTTCCCTTGGATTTTATAAGGGCATAATGAATGGCACTTTGAAGTTCTCGGATATTTCCGGGCCAAGGGTAATCCATCATAACGGATAGCGCATTTTCGGAGATGCTTTTTGATTTTTGTCCTTTTACAAAGGCTTTTTCAAGAAAATGTTCGACCAAAAGAAGAATATCGTTTTTACGCTGTCTCAACGGGGGCATATGGATAGGAACCACGCTGATACGATAATATAGATCATCGCGGAAATTACCCTTTTCCACTTCGTTTTTCAGATTTCGATTTGCGGCACTGATGATGCGAACGTCTACTGATATGGTTTTTTCATCCCCCACCCGTTCGAATTTACCCTCCTGGAGAACCCGTAATAATTTTGCCTGCATCACCTTGGGTAAGTCTCCTATTTCGTCCAAGAACAGCGTGCCTTCATTTGCCATCTCAAATCGACCTTTCCGGTCTCTCAAGGCTCCGGTAAAGGACCCTTTCACATGACCGAAAAGTTCGCTTTCCAGCAATCCTTCGGGCAGTGCACCGCAATTGACCGGCACAAAGGGCTTGTTCGCACGCGGACCTTCGTTATGTATCGCCCGGGCCACCAGCTCTTTTCCGGTACCGCTTTCTCCTTGAATGAGGACGGGAATATCGACATCAGTAATCTCTCTGATCATTTCGAAGACGTCTTTCATCTTGGGGTCGTGCCCGATAATTCCGGAAAAGCGATGCTCTTCCCGTTTATGCTTAGTAATGTCTTGAACGGTCCCAAGGGAGCGTAACGGGTTTCCATCCGCATCATATATTGTCCGGCATTTTTCATGCACATATTTAATTTCACCATTTTTGAGGAGCAGCCTGTGGACGATATCATAGCCGGTCTTGTTTTGGATTGAATCCGTGAAAGCGTTGTCCACGGATTTTCTGTCTTCAGGATGAACCATATCCAGAAAGGCTTCATAAGTTGCCCCAAATTCTTGAGGTTCCAAATCAAAAATACGATAAATTTCGTCAGACCAATATAACCTGTTTGCAACCAGATCCAATTCCCAATGCCCAATCTTTGCGATCTGTTCGGCTTGTTTTAATCTTGCTTCGCTTCTTTGAATCGCCTTCTTAACCCCTAACAACTCCGCAACCTTTTTTTCTAACGCCTTAACTTTTATTTCCAATTCTTTATAGGTTGGTTTTCTGCTCATCGGGGGATTCTCCGAATCCGTTGAGATAAATGTATATTAAAGACGATCGTTTCAATTGGAGTTACAGACAATAAGGTGCTTTAACTTTTCAACAATAAGGAAGTGAGGCGTTATTTTGGGAGACCACCACATTTTGGGATCAAAAGTAAAACGTGTTGATATTAATTATAATTTACATGCATTTTTGACGAAATTTGTCAATGAAAATTTGAAAAAGACGTGAACTTATGTAGATATTTTACCAGATTTGGGCATGATAGACACCTAAAAATATCCAACTATTTGAATTCGATAGCCCGAGTTCTACAAATTTAGCCCGCCTCCAGCAGGATAAATTCCGTGAACTTAGCGCTTTGCAAAAGGCTCAAACCAACGAATGGGAAGTTTTGAAACAGGCTTGTATCTATACAATGTTACTTCCCTAATTTTTTCGAACAATCGATTTCAGCAGAAGTATGTCTCTTATCGTTTAACTAGGATAATTGCCTAATCGACGGATTTTATGATATGCTATTTTTTAATGCCGGATAAGTTCTTGGTAACTTATTTCAGACAAAAAAGGGTGATATATTGTGAAAGAGCCTTCTGTTTTTAAAGAAACGTATCAAAATTACCTGGATCAGATTGGCGAAATCGATCTTTATTCAAGGTCTGAAAAATTGGGGGGGTGTGTTGAAAAAAATGAAATGGTGATCTCCTTTTTCGGGCAACCTTACAGGATTTCAAGCCAGGGAATAAAAGACCCGTCCGGAAAGCAGCCACCCATGGGAATCTGCGTGGTCCTGTGCAAATACCTGCTTCTATGCCCGGAAATACCCTCGCTGGACAGAGAATGGGTTTCCTTTAGAGACTTTAAAAATACTGCGCCTTTGGTTCATAGCTTTATAAACCACACGGAACAACCGATTGCCCGGAATTTTTCGGGCTGTCTGAAAGAACTGGCAGCGGTATGTGAAAACCTCGGTGGAAATGATCCGAATATGGATCTTTCTTATCAACTCATCATGAAACTCTATCCCCTGCCGAAAGTGCCCGTACTGTTACTTTTCGATGATGCAGATGAAGAGTTTCCGGCCCAGTGCAAGGTGCTTTTCGAAAGACGTGCGGAACATTATCTGGACCCCGAATGCCTGGCAATTGTGGGAACGATTCTTAATGGCATTCTGAAAAAGTCCTAACCTTAAAGCGCTTTTTAGTTAGTGTCCATCCATAAATGGTCTTTTTGCCCAATTTCTGCATTATGCTCAAAAAATAATCCTCGGAATATCAACTATATGCATGTGGTTGTTTTTTTCGCATGCCCCCGCTCAAAGTCCGGGATCTTCGACTTGATCTTGAACAAAAATTCTGATTTATGGATGGACACGAGTTAAGATGCGTGTGTTAAAGTCCATACCTATCCCGCAACCGGTGTGACAACGCCTTTACAACTTGAAACGCCTTTTCGACGGTCTTTTCTCCGTCGGGATTTACCAGGCAGCAGGTTGCCGGAGATAAAAGACTCCTTGATATTAAAAACTCCCTATCAATGCCTTTATCATCCAAAGAATCCCAAAATGCGGTGAGTCGTTTTTCCAGTGAATTGATGTTTTCAGCTTCAAAAGGCTCAAAATTTGTGGGCACAATTCCCCATGCGATAACACCACCGCGGTCAAGGAATCTTTTGATTGATTCGGAATACGATGAAAATACTTCTCCGTTTTGGTATATGTCCAGAGAGAGAATATCCAGATCGAGATTCAATAGAAAATCCCAGTCTGGATTTCCGCATAAATGGATGCCCCGAGGCCTGTGTATCATGGAGAAAAAGCGTTCCAGATCGACTTTGGCCTTTGAGCTGTCATATCCTGAGAGTGCACTGAACAAAAACTGTAATCCCGGCTCATCAACAAACATAAATGCATTGGGGTTCATCTGTTGAAGACGTTCGAGCTGAACATTTATGCGCTTTGACATGAATTCGAGCATAAACGGCCGTATGGTGTCGTCAAAGAGAATCGGCCGTTTATCCTGGTCAAGAATATTTAGACCAAAACTGATGGGTCCCTCCAACTGACCTCTTATGGCGGGGCGGTCGGCGAGGTTCATGTCCAGAAATTTGTGATACACCACCGAATACGTTTTGCTGATGTCAAAATATTCGGGTTCATCAAAATGGGCCATGGTGTTTTCAAATTCGTTGATGAATTTGTCCATGGAAAAACGGAGGGTTCGATTTTCCATATCCAGAAGAATTCCGGGAAAGTGTTCGGCCGCCTGGACATACATATCTTCATAATAACTGACCCGGGGTAATTGTGGCCAGAAGGGAATATCCATGGAAATGGCGAATTCGAGCGCCCTGTCGGCATCTTTATGGGGCATTACCGCCATTGCCGTTGTGATGAGATTTCCGGGTATTGTCATAATATTTCTACTTGATTCACGTTTTAAACGGTTGCTTGATGCATCATTTTATTATCAGTGGGCGACTCCCCCAGAACTTATTGAGAAGTTACAATTTATTAAGGGAAAAAGATTTTGTTCAATTCGTTCTCGGGAAGAATTTTTTCCTCCCGTGCGATTTCGATGATGGTTTTCCCCGTCTCATGGGCCTTGTTTGCGATGACAGCTGCCTTGTCGTAACCGATATGCGGTACCAGATAGGTCGCCATGGCCAGGCTTTTTTCGATGTTGGCAGCACATTTTTGACGGTTGGCGCGAATACCGTCAATACATTTTTCAACCAAAAGTGTGGTTCCGGCAGAAAGAAGGTCGATGGATTGCAAAAGGTTATAGGCAATCACCGGCAGCATCGCATTCAATTCAAAATTACCCCCCTGTCCGCTTATTGTAATTGTGGTGTCGTTTCCCATGACTTGGGCGCATACTTGGATGACGGCTTCCGGAATAACCGGATTAATCTTTCCGGGCATAATAGAAGAACCGGGCTGAAGGGATGGAATCGATATTTCACCCAGCCCGCACCTCGGGCCGGAAGCAAGCCAGCGGATGTCGTTACAAATTTTCACCAAACTCACAGCAATGGTTTTTAAGACGCCACTGGTTTCAACGGCTGCGTCCCGAGCGCCTTGGGCTTCAAAATGGTTTTCTGTTTCCTTAAAATTTAATTTTGAATATTCAGAGATCATTGCGATGATTTTTTTTGCAAAATCAGGATGCGTATTCAAACCATTTCCAACAGCGGTTCCGCCCAAGGCCAACTCTTCAAGATTGTCTTGAGCGGCCTCGATTCTTTTTATGGCCAGTGCCACCTGTCGAGCATATCCTGAAAACGCCTGACCCAGAAATATGGGTACGGCATCCTGAAGATGGGTTCTTCCGATTTTTTTTACATCTTTAAATTCAACTGTTTTGTCTGAAAGGCTTCTTTCGAGATTGATCAACGCGGGCGTAAGACGGTTTTTTATAAGCGATAAAGCAGACACATGGATGGCTGAGGGGATAACGTCGTTGCTCGATTGGCCGAGGTTAACATGATCATTTGGATGAACCGGGAATTTTCCTCCCTTTTTCCCTGTTAGGATTTCGTTTGCCCTTGATGCAATGACTTCGTTTATGTTCATGTTTGTTGAAGTGCCTGATCCTGTTTGAAAGACATCCACCACAAACTGATCGTCAAATTTTCCTTGCATGACCTCCTGTGCAGACGTGACAATGGATTTTGATATCTTATGGTCAATAAGATCCAGTTCATTGTTCACCATTGCAGCGCATTTTTTTATCAGCGACAGGGAATAGATAAATGACAAGGGAAATGTAAGTCCGCTGACGGGAAAATTATTAACCGCCCTTTGGGTACTTCCTCCAAAATAGGCATCTTCGGGGACTTCTATGGTTCCCAACGAATCCTTTTCTTTTCGGTATCTCATAATCAATCCACCCCTTGTTTTTAATGTTGCTTGATGTCGGATAAGGCCATACCTTCACCCGGATAAATATTACGATCTTCTAACGGTGTTGTTTTTTTGACCTCAGGCCAATGGCCGGTTTGTGGATCGACGCCTTCTAAAGCGATTGCCGATGGATTTTTGTCTTTCATCTTGGGAGATTTTCTGATGTCTATACCAGGCACCGGTGCGCTGAACTCAATGGGAATATTGTTCGGATCAAAGGCATAAATGGAGTGGATAAATCCGTGGTCGATAACTTCTGAGACCCATATCCCGGTGGTTTCCAATTTGTCTTTAAGCTCCCATAGATCTTCATCGCTTTCGACACCCAAAGAAACATGGTCGAATACGAAAGGACCTTTGACCGGGACGCCATGATCCTTTTCGGGTATTTTTTCGACATCAGACCACTCGAAAAAAGCAATCATATCATGCTTGGAAATTTCAAAAAAATAATGTCTGTATTTCGGCCCGCCAAGTCCGGCGACAAGGCGCAAACCTAATAAATCTCGCCAGAACCGAATGGTGGTTTCCATGTCTTGGGTGGCCATGGCCAGATGATTGATCCCGCTGTATTTTGCCATTCTTCTGTCCTTTCAAATCCCGCTTTCAGCGGGATACAAAAATGTGGTAAGATCCAATAAACATATCGCCTTTTGAGAAAACACATGGCGACAATCCTTTACTGTTAAAATCGGGTAAAAAAACGACCATGATATGAGTTTATATTGTGATATGGGTGCGAAACTTGAGTAATAAGAATATATGAAATTTTATAATAATACAATAAGCGTGCCAGCATGCTGAATAAAAAATCGTAAAATATTTGGCATGAGCATTGCATTTGGAAGGTATAAAACCCGTTTAAAAACCCATTAATAGGAGGTGCAACATGTCGTCCAAACGGTATAAAATTGAAACGTCCTGTCCTCAGTGCGGATGCAGTGCTGTTACCCATCTGTCTGCCGAAGAAATCAGAGAACGGTACGGAGATGTTCCAAATGTTGA
>JBFESJ010000014.1:0-30480 GCA_041548585.1 Desulfobacterales bacterium
CGCCACGCGCATCACCATCCATCTTTGTGAGGACAACACCACCGATATCAAGCGCGGTGTTGAATGATTTGGCGATATTTACAGCGTCTTGGCCGGTCATGGCGTCAGCCACTAAAAGGATGTCGGCGGGTTTTACCGCATCTTTGATACGGGAAAGTTCTTCCATCAATGCTTCGTCTATATGCAAACGTCCGGCAGTATCGATTATTACGGTATCGCATCCTGTTCGGTGTGCTGTGGTTCGGGCGTCCTGGCAGATTTGCACAGGATTCATCTCCAGGCTGGAAGGGAATACCGGAACAGACAATTGCTGACCCAGCTTATTTAGCTGGTCAATGGCAGCAGGCCGATAAACATCTGCTGGAACCAGGTAAGGCTTTCTTCCCCTTTTTCTCAAAAAAACAGCGAGCTTGCCGGCTGTTGTCGTTTTACCGGAACCCTGCAGCCCAACCAGCATTATCGATACAGGCACAGAACCAGAAAGATTCAAATCTTCAAGCATGCCCCCCATCAGGTCAGTCAGCTCATCGTTGACTATTTTTATGACCTGCTGACCGGGGGTCAGGCTTGACATGACTTCCTGCCCCAGCGAACGTTTCTTAATACCGCCAATAAAACTTTTTACGACGCTGTAGTGAACATCGGCCTCGAGAAGGGCCATCCTCACTTCTCGGAGCCCCTCCTCGATATTTTTTTCTGTTAATTTGCCGTGCCCTTTAAGCTTTTTAAATATGGCGTTTAGTCTGTCACTTAAATTATCAAACATAAAAGTACCAATAAAATCTGAATTTTAAAAACCTTGAATGTAATCGTAAAATGATGTTATGTCAAGATCTAATAAGATCGTTTCGTATTTAAATTTGAATTCCCCGTTGCTTGTCGGAACGATGTGAAGATCACGCCCCTTCGGGGCAGCGCGGGATGAATTCAAATAGGGGATCGGAATTTTAGCCCGCCGAATATAGGCGGATAAACCTTTCGCTGATTAGATCCCGAAGGTAAACCTTCGGGAGTTACATAAAATCGTTACACGATTTTATTTTTCAATTTCGTTGGCGTATTCATTCCGCCATTGCGGTAGAATGATAGCATACTGAAAAGATGGAATAAAGGGTTCCTGAAACCGGACCGGCACAATCAATGAAAACGATATTAGAAAAAACAGATATCAAAGAACTCACCAGAGATCAGCTTATTTTATGGCTTAAATTAAGAGATATCAAGCCTTATCGTGCCAATCAGATCCTAAAATGGGTCTATCTTCGACAGGCAGATACATTTGATGTGATGACCGATGTTAAAAAGGAGATCAGAAAACGACTTTCACGCCATTTTTCAATCAAACGGCTTGAAAAGACCCGTGAGGAGATATCAAAGGATGGTTCTAGAAAATATCTTTTTAAACTCAGCGACGGTAAATATGTTGAAAGCGTACTCATTCCGGAAAAGGATCATTATACACTCTGCATTTCAAGCCAGGTCGGCTGTGCACAAGGGTGTCGATTTTGTCTTACCGCCAGGGGCGGTTTTGTGCGAAATCTCACAAAAGGCGAGATCATCGCCCAAGTGCGCGATGTTGCATATGATATCGGTAGCTCAAAACGTCTCACCAATATTGTAATGATGGGGATGGGTGAGCCTCTGGCCAATTATTCCAATGTTGTCGGCGCAATTAACACCATTACCGATAACGATGTCGGACTTGGATTTTCAAGCCGCAGGGTGACGGTTTCAACAGCAGGATTTGTTCCAAAGCTTTCCGCTCTGGGGCGTGAAACAAGCGTAAATCTGGCAATATCATTAAACGCCACGGAGAACAAAACCCGCGACATGCTGATGCCCATCAATCGAAAATACTCCATAGAAAGCCTTCTTGCTGCTTGTGCGAACTATCCTTTAATGCCCCGCCGAAAAATTACTTTCGAATATATTCTCATCAAAGGCGTAAACGATTCTGAAGAAGACGCGAAACGCCTGATAAGATTGCTGAGACCGATACGGGCAAAAATCAATCTTATTCCCTTTAATACATATGAAGAGAGTAAATTTCAGCGTCCTGAAGAATCTGTAATCCTTACATTCAAAGACATTTTAAGCAAAAGCAATTATACGGCCATTATTCGTCACAGCAAGGGGCAGGATATTTCCGCGGCCTGCGGACAGCTCAGATCAAACCTGATGGCGGATGTATAATATTAGATTAAAAAATTTCTGATTTCGTTCGGCGGGACACCAATGACCCGGACGATTTCATGTCCTTTGGGGGTTGTCACGCCAACTTCAACCGGTGTGATCTCCGGAGCCTTGCTGTAACCTGCACATATAGACGCTGCAAGCATTTTTATTTCCTTGCTGCCGCCGTGCGGCATCAAAACGATGGGACCGGGAAAAGTTTTTACCTTGATAATGGTGTCAAGATCCGGATCATGATATTTTTTTATATTTTCATTATCTTTCTGGGTTCGTCCTACGATTATTTTTGTGCGCTTGTCTATCCGAAGATGTCGTCCATGTTTTAAAAGATGAAGCTCTCTTTCGGTATAGGTATCCTGGTGGTCAAAAAGGTCCTTGAGCCGCGATGCGTACCCTTTGTCTGTGAGAAGACACCCGCCGGCAGGGGACGGGTAGTTCGTAATTCCAAATTCTTTGGCAAGTTTTATCTGGGGCTTTCGGGATCTTCCGGATATGTCAAGCAGCAGATCCCTGTTTACCAGTCCCTGTTGTTCGGGTAGGGTGACAGGAAGCCTTTTGGCACTTAAAGGGCGCAAAATATAGCCATCAAAGCCGGATTGTTTTTCCACATAACGGAGAGAATTCATGGTCTGAGACATGGGGCGCTGACCAAGCACCTCGCCACTGAAAAGAAAATCAAATTCATTTTCTTTCATCATACTGCCGGCCAGGTTGAACATCAGGGCGTGACAATCCATACACGGATTCATATACTTCCCGTAGCCACAATTCGGATTTATCAACATCTTTAGGTAGATCGCCGTTATATTCCTGACGACTATCGGTACTCCGGTCGTTTTTGATGCCTGCCGGGCTTTTTCAGAAGAAAAGAAGGGTGTTTCGAACGTTATCCAATGGACGGCTATTCCCTGCTTTCGGAGCAATAGTGCCGACAGCATACTGTCCAAACCACCGGAACAAAGGCCTAAAGCGCGTACTTTTTTTAAAGGTAAATTCATGATATACGGAAACTCGATAAATAAGTATTCATTTTATAAATACGTTTTTACGATAAAAACTCCTCGACTCCTTATTTGTATAAAATTTAAAGAAACTCAAATTCACCAAATTATGAATGTGTTAAGTGTAATGAATTTTCAACGTATCGATTATGAAAAATAAAACGAAACTGAAAAAAGATAAAGCCCGGGCTGCAAAAATTTTAAAAATACTAAAAACAACCTATCCGCGTGTCAAAACCCAGCTTCGTTACGCCAGCCCTTTTGAACTTCTTGTCGCAACCATACTATCCGCACAATGTACGGATAAACAAGTCAATGGCGTCACAAAAGCATTATTTAAAAAACTAAGAACTCCCCATGATTTTGCAAGTGCTTCGAATGAAACCATTGAAAACCTTATTCGATCCACCGGTTACTTCCGAAACAAAACAAAGAATATCAAAAATTGCTCCAAAAGTCTTCTGGAAAAATATGACGGCCAGGTGCCTCAATCTTTAGATGAACTGGTAAAACTTCCCGGTGTGGGACGTAAAACCGCCAATGTGGTTCTTGGCAGTGTATTTAACATCCCGGGTATTGTTGTGGATACACATGTGGCAAGAATATCGAAAAGACTCGGGCTGACAGAAAATAACAATCCGGTTAAAATTGAGTATGACCTGATGGAGGTTATTCCTAAAAAAAAATGGAGCGACTTCTCTTTGCAGCTTATCTATTTCGGGAGAGCCATATGCAAGGCGAGGAAGCCTTCTTGTCCCACTTGCCCGCTTTATGATCTGTGTGATTTTCCCGATAAAATTTTCAAACCGGGATAAGCAGGTTTTTTTTACATTGAAAACCTAACACGGACAAGCCGGTTGTAGCGAAACGGACGTGTCCACCTGTGCCGTGTGGCGGAAATCCCGATTTATCGGGGAACCAAAAATATTTGCCACCAAGGCACAAAGACACGAAGCATTTTATTTTGTTATTCGTTCTTAGTGTCTTGGTGGCGAGAAGAAAAAAGTTTTGCCACAAAAAGCACAAAATTTACAATTAAGAAACTAACTTGATCCAGTGAAATCGATGTGCCGGCAGCAGCTCGATTACATTTTCAACATCTACGATTTTCGGTCTAGAACGCTCCGGATTTTCTCTACAATTTCTACAACCCGGACCGGCTTGCCGACAAGGGCGCCAATTCCCAGATGTTTGGTATTATCTTCCGTAATTTTTTCGTTAAATCCGGTACATAAAATTATCGGAATATCAGCACGGATGGAAACCAATTCTTTGATCAGTTCCATCCCTGTCATTTGCGGCATGGTCTGGTCGGTGATTAACAGATCGAACGTTTCGGACTTCTTTTGAAATATCTCGAGGGCCTCAATGCTGTTTGATGTTGAGATAACTTGATAGCCGAATCTTTCCAGCATCAAATGCATCATTTCAAGCACATCTTCTTCATCATCGACCAGTAAAATCGTTTCAGTGCCCAGTAGTATATCGGTTTCGGTGGATATTTTAGGACTGTTGTCGGATTTGCTATTGATCACAGGCAGGTAAGCATCAACTGTTGTTCCCTGATCCGGATCTGTAAAAATGTAGATATTTCCTTTATAACTTTGAACAATTTCATATACGATGCTCAAATTCAGGCCGGTATCTTCATTTGGGTCGGACATACGATACTGCGGGTCGAAAATATGATTTGTTTGGGTGTGTTCGATTCCGGGGTCTGTATTCTTAACTGTTAGCTTCAGGTAGGATCCAGGGGTCAGATCGATTTCGGAGGATAGATCGCTTGAACCCAAATCCACAGGTGAAAGCGTGACTTCAAGTATACCGCCTTTTTCTTCCATGGCGAGGTATGCGTTGGTGCAAAGGTTCATAAGTACCTGTTGTATTTCAGATGGGTCGGCCGCTACGGGGTCGCAGGCGTTGTCTATTTCATGATTTAATTTAATGGTTGCCGGCAGCGATGCCCTTAACAGCTTAAGTGTTTCTTTGATTACATATTGTATTTTTAATGGTTTTCTTTTTTCTTCGCCTCTCATGCTGAAACTTTGAATCTGCTGAATCAGGTCTTTGGCCCGATCCGCAGCTTTAAGGACCGATGCCAGATTTTTACGGGTTTTGCTATCTTCGGGCACGTCATACATACACAATTCGGTGTATCCGATGATGGGAAAAAGAATATTGTTAAATTCGTGAACAATGCCCCCCGCCAAGGTTCCGATGGCTTCCATCTTTTGGACGCGTTGAAGCTGCTTTTTGAGTTCGGCTTTTTCTTTCTCCAAAGCATTGATTCGCAATAGAAGGTTAATTTGAGCTGCCAACGCATCGTTATCTATAGGTTTCTGCAAAAATCCATCTGCGCCAGCCTCCAATCCCTTGACATAACTTTTGGGGTCAGATTGGATATCGGTGATCAGAATAAGCGGGATGTTTTTTGTATTATCATTAGATTTCAAAACTTTGCACGCCTCATACCGGTCTATTCCCCCTATTTCAAGTCCCATCAGGATGATTTCTGGAGACTCGACCTTTGCACGTTCTATTCCTGCAATCCCTGATTGGAAAAAAGTCACAAGAGAATCGGGAATTAAACCTTCCAATATAAATGAAATATGATTTAAATCATCATTTTTATCATTCATTACCCATATCTTTTTCATACGTCACCCTAGGTTTCGAAACAGGCTTTTATCCGCGAACGTTATCCGCCCCTGGCGGGTTTATCCGCTTCTGCCATGATTACAAGATGTTAAAAAATATCTTTTTCAGCAAACGCTGCTATCTGGTTTTTTGTATAACCGACTTCCTTGAGGATAGCGATTGTATTTTCTCCAAATTCCGGAGGTGGCGTTCGAATGGAACCCGGTGTCCCGCTCAACGTAATCGGTACCCCAAGGGTGGTCGTTTCTTCCCCGTTTTGTTGACGAATGTCAACAACCATTTTTCTTTCTCGAAAAAAGGGATCCTTCAGGACTTCTTTGAGATTCTGTATTCGCCCCCAGCAGACATCAAGATCTGCGAGTTCGATTTCCCACTGGGCAAGTGTCTTTTTCTTGAAAGTCTTTCGCATAAAATCGATGATCTCTTCTCGACGTTTTTCGTCATACTGAAGCGGCGCATATTCCGGAACACCAAGGTGTGTACAAAGGTTTTTCCAGAAACGATTTTCCACGGCACCGATGGATAGATACCGTCCATCGGCTGTTTCGTAAGTGTTATAAAACGCGTAGCGGTGTGAAAGAATGGACTCACCGCGTTTGGGGAATTCTCCGGTGCGCTGATGTAAAAAAAGTGTCAACGACAGGAGGCTTAGCATTCCATCTGTCATGGAAATATCGATATGTTGGCCTTTTCCTGTTCGTTCTCTGGCCCATAGCGCCAGAAGGACGCCAATTGCTGCGTTCATTCCGCCTCCTGCAATGTCGGCGATCTGTACACCGGGGATGGATGGCGGTCGATTCGCTTCGCCCATAAGATCAAGGACGCCGGAATAGCTTAGAAAATTCACGTCGTGTCCGGCCCGATTCTGATAGGCTCCTTTTTGACCGTATCCTGTAATAGAACAGTAAACTATTTTTGGATTGATGTTATGAATTGTATCGTAGTCTATCCCAAGTCTGTGAACAACCCCAGGGCGAAACCCCTCCAGTAAAACATCGGCCTTACTGACCAGGCGATAAAAGATCTCTTTGCCTTCCGGGGTCTTTAAGTTCAGGGACATGTGTTCTTTGTTTCGATTGACAGTGGAAATAAAAAGATCGTCGGATAAAAAACGTTTGTCCTCCACCGAAATCACACGTGCACCATGGTCAGCCAGGATCATGGAACAAAACGGTCCCGGCAACAAACGGGAAAGATCCAGAACCATTATTCCGGAAAGGGCTTCGTTTGTTGCCTCGTTTTTCTTTTCTATTGATTTCATTTGTAAACCTTATTTTTCAACGGTCTCACTTTAAGCCTGTAGCAGACACAAGCTCGCCCACAAAACTTCCAACAACAACTTTGCTCTTTATTTTTACAGGAATTCTTCGCTTGTCCGCCGTGATCCAAAGCTGAATTTTAGCGTTTTTACTTTTTTCAAACACGCCACCAATATGCTTCAGCTCGGGCTCTATAAGAAAGGTGTCATATGTTCCACTTTCCAGTTTAATCGTTTCTCTTTTGATGATAGCAAGCTTACCGATGATACATTTCTTTCCATCCGTTACCGGACGTTCAATGGTTGACTTTTCTTGGAAATCAAAAAGTCGAACAAAATAAAAGGCAGATAATGGATCAAATGCCCCTGATAATATGTCAATGGGTGGACCCTTATCCTTAAAATTGGTATATTGAACCTTGTTATTTTGCCAATTAAAATTCACAACAATATCTCTATGCGTTCTCCCTTCGCGTTGCTTTTTTTTATACAGGATCGAGTGGGTCATTTCGGTGTTCGCATAGGCATCTATTCTGTCCCGCACCTTATAAAAATTGTCGATAAAGGAATTTGATTTCGCCGTCAGTAAGAAATGGTATGCTTGAACACCGTTGATGGTTTCCATAGGAAGGACCTGAAGAACGCTCTCACCAGCCGGTATAATCGTCCACTTAAGCTGAAAGGTCAGTTTTTCGCCCGGATAAAAAGGAAAATCTTTATCGCCGGCATTGATGTTAGAACTTAGGCCAAAATTCGTTATGGCTGCAATCATAAAGACTGTTATAACCAGTCGAATTCTCATGTAAATATAGAAAATATTCGAGTACACTGTTTTTCAAAAAAACTAGATGAATACGTGCTTATAACAAATGGGCAAACTCGGTATTGATAATATCAAAAAGTTCCTCGCCGATCGCGAGTCCGAGGTCGATAAACTGGGGACCGTATTTTTTACCGGTATTTGTACGGAATGTGTGCTTTATTTTGGAGAGCTTTTCCATTCCTTCGGGGTAAAGACCTATAAATTGGGCAACAGGAATGTTGAAAAATGATACCATGGCCCATACCGTATCTTTAAAGTTGTCTGGCCCCCACCGAAATTTATCAGCGTCATAAAGGCAGTCGGAAACAAGCGCACCCTCAGGGGTAATCGCCTTTTCTGTCTTTTTAAAGGCTTCATGATTGCGAATCGCCCGGCAGATATCATCAACTTCGTCGGATTTAAAGGGGTAAACTTTCAAGACTTGTCTTGCATAGGTCGCCCCTTTGATTGCATGATTTTCTTGTTTTCGCTTAATGTCATGGAGAAGACAGGCACATTGGACGATGATGACCCTCCGGTTGATAAAATTGTCGGAACGTCCGGCAAGCGTATTCTCGATAATCATTAAGGTGCCGGCATCAATCGCTACTTTTAATGCGTGCTTAATGCCGTGTCCAAAATCATCTTCTAAGTGCCGGGTAACAAATGATTGTAATTTTTCGGTGAATGGATTTTTCTCAAGATATTTTCTGGACAATTCATATGCAAAAGAATGGTCTTGATAAAAATCAGGGGATGGATACTGAGAAACAATCTGGCGGGCCCGTTGACGAATGCGAGCATATATAATTTCCATATTTTCAGATGCGTTGAAAAATTATTTTTGGTTTGGCCGTTTAAAAAAGCAAGGCTCATCCGTGGGCAACATCCCGTTCCGTTATGGGGCCGAATTTTCTGATGAAGGTGAAAAAAATTCCAGTCCTTAAAGCGTTACTCCATATTTGCAGCCAAAGAAAAGAGTTTGCCGCAAACCTTCCATTGGCCATCTTCCCTAATGACATGGATAATTTCATCAATCTCATGAGTTGCGCCGATGTCAAATAGTTTCGCCACGATCGGATAAACTGAATTTATCGCAACCCTTTTTTTACCGGTTATTCGGATTTGGGCTTTGGTATCATTTTTAGAAATGGTTTCGGTTTCTATGTGATAAAGTTTGTTTTGCATAAAATTAACATCAAAACCAAGGTCTTGGGCCGTTTTGGCAGCGAGATATAGATATTGATCGACCACATCGACGTCCTCAGAAGCGAGCTGTTTTTTACAGATTCTTTCGGCCATTGATTTGTCAAGCATAAAATATGCTTTGCTAAATTCTACAACAGCTTTGGTCGGTGTGTCTCTGACGTCTACCACAGAAAAGATTAACTGTACTAAAAACCCGATGATTAGAACCAGAATGATACCCACGCTTCTACTTAATTGGACCATCTAACTTTCCTCCTTTTCATCGTTTATTGGAGATCGATGTATTTATATTAAGATAAAATTTTAAAAATTTTTTGATAGCACGGAATAAATGATGAAACAAGGATAAATTGGCATACTCCTTTTTGATAATCAATGAACACTTTTTCTTTGACACACGATCCAGTTTTTTTTATACTTTAAATTTGTGTTGGATATCGTTTTAACGCAACTTTGGTCGTTTCATAGCAAATTCTGTTTTCCTTTTTGGGTTTTGGATTCACATGGATTATGAAGGTTCAAAGGGGCAGTCGCATCAGAAAAGCTCTTCCGACGGAAAGCTAAAGTCTTTAGGACTGTGTCTCGGGGCTTCTACAGTTTCCACCGTCCAACTGGAGCAAGACCGGGATCCCTATACAGGTACTTCGACAAAGCGTAAAAATAATCCCCGGATCACAAAATATTCACTCAATCCTCATGAAGGAGATCCCAAACGAACCCTTCTTCGTGCCATCAACGGTCTTGATCTGAACACATTCGATAGGATTGTCGTCACCGGCAGACGATTCCGTTCGTTTGTTAATCTTACCTCAATACCCGAACCTGAAGCAGTGGAATATGCCTACCGGTTTATCAAACCGGCCGATATTTTCTGCCCGGCAGTTGTTTCTGCCGGTGGAGAGACGTTTATGGTGTACGTTCTGAACCGTTTCGGTCAGATTTCCAATGTTCTTACAGGCAATAAGTGTGCTTCCGGAACCGGTGAATTTTTTCTCCAGCAACTGGGCCGAATGGACGTATCGCTGGAAGAGGCGACCCAATGGGCTGCTACGACTGAACCGTATTCCGTCTCCGGACGTTGTTCTGTTTTCTGCAAATCCGATTGCACCCATGCAACCAATAAAGGCGTTCCTAAATCGAAAGTGACGGCCGGTCTTTGTCAAATGATGGCCAATAAAATCTTAGAGCTTTTGAAAAAGGTGGAAAGAAAAAACATTATGATCACCGGAGGAACGGCGCAAAATCATATGATGATTGAGCGTCTGCGTGAAAAGATTCCCGGATTGATCGTTCCGGATGAAGCCCCCTATTTTGAAGCACTGGGAGCCGCCCTTTGGGGTCTGGAGCACGAAACTGACGGCTTAACCGGCACATCTGAGTTGTTCAGCACCAAAGCTGCATCATTTGACACACTACCTCCCTTGCAGGATTTCAACCATATGGTGGAATTCAAAACCATGGAAAAGGGAGAGATCCATCCCGGTGACACATGCATCCTGGGTCTTGACGTCGGCTCAACCACCACCAAAGCCATTTTGCTGCGAAAATCGGATGATGCATTGCTTGCTTCTGTTTATCTGCGCACCCGCGGAGATCCGGTTGGCGCTTCTCGGCAGTGTTACCGTGCCATCCTTGACCAGGTAAAGAAAACGGTTCATCCTTCTGAAATATCCATAGAAGGTTTGGGTGTCTGCGGCTCAGGCCGACAAATTGCCGGACTGCATGCACTCACGGACAGTGTTATCAACGAGATCATCGCCCACGCCGCCGCTGCCGTTTATTTTGATCATCAGGTGGACACCATCTTTGAAATCGGGGGGCAGGACGCCAAATACACCTACATTACCAATTCAGTGGCTTCAGATTATGCCATGAACGAAGCGTGTTCAGCGGGTACAGGCTCCTTTTTGGAGGAATCCGCGCATGAAACGCTGGGCGTGGCGATGGAGAATATCGCAGATGTGGCCCTTAAAGGCAAGAATCCGCCAAATTTCAACGACCAGTGTGCTGCATTCATCACCTCTGACATAAAGAATGCTGTTCACGAAGGGGTCGAGCATGAAAATATCGTTGCAGGATTGGTCTATTCCATCTGCATGAACTACTCAAACCGGGTCAAGGGGAACCGGCCGGTTGGAGAGAAAGTTTTTATGCAAGGCGGTGTCTGTTACAACCTTGCGATTCCTTTGGCCATGGCGTGCCTTGTCGGTAAACCGATCATTGTTCCCCCGGAACCCGGGCTCATGGGTGCCTATGGAGTGGCACTGGTTGTCAAAGAGCGAATTGAAAAGGGACTTTTACAGAAACAGCACTTTGATCTGAAAGTTTTGCTCGATCGGCAAGTAAAATATGGAAAGTCGTTCATTTGCAGAGGGGGCAAGGAAGCGTGTGACCGTCGATGTAAAATCGCCATGATAGAACTTGAGGGAACCCGGTATCCATTCGGCGGTGCCTGTAACCGGTACTACAATTTGCGACATAATATAAAATACAATGTTGAAAAGTTGGATCTAATACGGGTACGGCAGCAACTTGTCTTCGAAAAGTATGGTGCCCAACCTGTTTCCGGGCTTGTTCAGGATTTTTCGAAAAAAAAGAAAAAGAAGCCCAAAAAAAGAGTCGGCATCAACAGAAGTTTTTTGCTCAACACTTACTACCCGCTTTATTCAACATTTTTTGCAGAACTTGGATTTGAAACTGTTGTCCCGGATTCCTATACTCATGAAGGGATTGACCAGAGAAATGCTGCTTTTTGCTATCCCGCAGAACTTGCACACGGTTTTTTTCACACGCTAATTGAAATGAAAAATCCTCCGGACTACATTTTTCTACCCCATTTCAAGGCCCTTCCGATTTTGGATGGCAATTCCAGTTCACAGGTCTGCCCTTTTGTCCAAGGGGAAACGTTTTATCTTCAGGCCACATTTCGTCGAAAACTTGATGAAATAAAAGCAAACGGAACAAAAATCCTGACTCCGCTTCTTGATCTGACAAAAGGCTTAAAGGCAGCCAGAACGCCATTGCTCAAAACGGCGATGCAAATGGGGGCAAGACGAAAGGCAGCTATCTCTGCTTTTGAATCTGCCGTGAAACAACAGATGGCATGTATTGCTGAAATGAGACACATCGGGGAAAAGATTCTACAACAACTCGAAGCCGATCCAAATCAAACTGCGGTGGTCATTTTTGGCCGGCCTTACAGCGGATTTGTTGAAGAGGCGCACATGGGGATTCCCAACAAACTCGCATCAAGAGGTGTCCGGGTAATACCGTTTGATTTTCTTTTGTCCAATCATGAAAAATCAAAGCGTCATATGTACTGGGGCATGGGCCAGCGTATCCTTCAAGTCGCCAGGATGATTAAAAATCATCCTCAACTTTTCGGTGCTTTGATAACCAACTTTTCCTGTGGGCCGGATTCGTTCATTATCGGATACTTCAGGGATGTCATGGGCCGAAAACCGTCGTTGACACTTGAACTGGACAGTCACACCGCCGAT
This sequence comes from Desulfobacterales bacterium, assembly GCA_041548585.1. Taxonomy (GTDB): domain Bacteria; phylum Desulfobacterota; class Desulfobacteria; order Desulfobacterales; family UBA11574; genus UBA11574. Next base: position 12,622 of record JBFESJ010000014.1, read on the forward strand.
GCCGGGCTGGAAACTCGGATCGAGGCGTTTTTAGATATCATATCTGCATACCGACATCTGATCGCAAGACAAAATGTTGCCTCAAAAAAACGGACTTTTTTGCCTGCTCATACAAAGATGGAAAACGGCATCCCGAAGGTAATCACATCTTCGGGAGAGACGCTGCCCATGACCCACTCGCGCGTGAAACTGTTGATTCCATCGATGGGCAAACTTGCTACAGAATCGATGGCAGCTGTATTTCGCGGTATGGGTTTCAATGCAATCGCTTGTCCTCCATCAGATGAAACGATTTTAAAACTTGGACGGGCGAACACATCCTGCAAGGAATGTCTGCCTTTGATACTAACCACCGGAACCTTGCTCGACTTTATTTACAACCAAAAGATAGATGACGATATCCTGGTTTATTTTATGCTTACCGGGGCCGGGCCATGCCGGTTCGGCCAGTATCGAATCTTCATGGAAGATTTGGTGAGACGGAAAGAGATACCGGATGTGGCACTTTTTTCACTGACATCGGAGAACTCTTATGCCGGTTTGGGGAACGATTTTCATCTAAAAGCATGGTGGGGTGTTGTCGTATCCGACGTCATGGAGGACATTCGATCGATGTTGTTGGCCAATGCCGTTGATGTCGAATCGGCAATAAAAATATTCAATGAAGAATGGAACTTAATCATTAGCGAATTCGAAAAAGGGGATTTCTCAAGACTTGAAACACAACTCATCCGAACAACCAAACGGATCTGCAAAATTGCCCTGAAACGTCCACCGGAAGCGGTACCGACAATCTCTCTTGTGGGCGAGATTTTTGTTCGGAGGGATGCGTTATCCCGCCAGTATTTGACAGAACGACTTGCGAAAAAAGGATTCGCCACCATCTGTTCGCCCGTTGCCGAGTGGGCACTCTATGCGGACTACCTGGTGGACAAAGGGCTTGTTGATTATACGATGTCGAAGCGAGAAAAACTGTCGTTTTTAATTAAAAAGAGGTATATGGCTCGATATAAGAAGCGTATCAAATCGATACTCGCTGGCTCAGGTCTGGTTCATGCAGGACCAATAAATATTCGATCCATCATAAACAATGCGTTACCTTATTTATCAATCGATCTGGCTGGTGAAGCCATTTTGACCGTGGGAAGCGCCCTTACCGAGATCGCCTCACATGCTTGCGGTGTGATCGCCATCGGTCCTTTTGGGTGTATGCCAAACCGTATGTCAGAAGCTCTTCTCAGCGAAGCCATGAACTGTGAAGGAAAAATGGCAACGGATCCAAACAATAATCGACTTCGATCAATGCTCAGCGGCGTTGATGATCTGCCTTTTTTAGCCATTGAAAGCGACGGTTCGCCGTTCCCTCAACTTATCACCGCAAAGCTGGAAAGCTTCTGTTTACGGGCGGAGCGTTTGCATAACAAAATGTATGAGATCAGAAGCCGGCACAACGCCAGGATAAACTAGAAACAACAGCCGAAGGCCCTGTGAAATATTTTTGTGAAAATCCCGATAAAGTAAAATTTTCTTGACAGTATAAACAGATACATTTAGAGTCTGATGTTTTGAGATCGCAATTGAGTCTAAATGAAATAGTATTGAATTTATCGTTCATATGTCTTATATTTATAAATTGATTCTCGGAACGGAAAACATACCGTTTAACAACAAGGAGGGTCCTTTGAAATGAACGAATTGCTGGCTCCTGGCGGCAGTTTAGAAATGGTGGAAGCCGTACTGGAAAGCGGTGCCGATGCCGTCTATGTAGGAGCAAAGGGTTTCAGCAGAAGAAAGTGTGCCTGGGAACTGGAAGACAGTAAGATCGGCGAAGCGGTTCGCATTGCCGAAGCCCATGGGGGCAAGATTCGTGTCGCTGTGAATGCTGAAGTTCAGGAAAAACATTTTATCCGTGTACTGAGCAAAGTGGCCAAATGGGCACAATTTGGTATAGAAGGCGTTATTGTCAAAACTCCGAATCTCATGCGACTTTTGCATCGCAATTATCCTGAATTGGTCATCCACGCCAGTGTAGGCTGTAATATCCAGACACGAAAAGAGATGGAGTATTATCGGGAAGCAGGTGCCACTCAGATTGTGGCCAGTACGGAAATCGATACCGTAAAAAAACTGAAAGCGTATAAAAAAGAGGCTGATGAAATCGGCGTATTCACTGAAATACTGATCCATGGGAATCGATGTATCGGTGGTGTTGGCAATTGTCTGTTTCACGAATTTACCAGCGAGTCTTATGTTAAAAAGATTTACCACGATGAAGACGGCAATGAAATCGTCGAATACGAGGGATGGCCGGACAGAAGCGGCAGCTGCTTTCGGTTCTGCCTCCTTACCGAAGCCCAGCGGGAAAAATTGATGCGCCGCAAGGGAAAAAGTTCTAAGGAAATTGCCGGCATCAATGAAAGAATTCGCCACCGACCAAACGTCGCCTTTGCCATTAGCGGTGAAGAACTGAAACAGTATGTCGATCTTGGACTGCATACCTTAAAGGTTCAGGGCCGTGAATATCCCATTGCTTTAATTTCTGAGATGATCCATGCATATCGAACACTTATCGATGGGTTCATCCAAGGGAAAGATCTCCTTGATCCAAAAATGACGGCTGCAGATGAGAGTATCAAACGCCTGGTGAAGGATCGCGACCGAGCCCGAATGGAAAAAACCCGGGAGTTGCACCAGCAAATCAAGGGGATTTAGGAAATTGTCAAAACAATATTTAAACAAGGTCACACTTTAGATTTTTAAACATAAAAAGATAACCCCCCAATTTTTATCGTTGAAGGTTTGATAGATGACCAAAGTATACGTCGTTCGTCACGGCCAGACCGCTTGGAATTTAGAAGAGGTCTTTCGGGGACGTATGGATATCCCTTTGGATGAAACCGGAAAAAAAGAAGTGCACTTGGCCGGTGAAGCTCTGAAGGAAGAAACCCTCCATGCCATTTATAGCAGCCCCCTTTCCCGCTCCATGGAAACGGCTGAAAATATAGCCAAATTTCAGAACATCAAGGTCACACCCATGGCGGCCATTATCGATATCAGCTATGGTGAATGGGAAGGGGTTGGCCTGGTTGAGGTTCAGAAAAAATATCCGGATCTCTATGACCTCTGGCTCAAATCGCCCCACGAGGTCAGCTTTCCCAATGGAGAGAGCCTGAAAGAAGTGCGTGTGCGTACACGTAATGCCATAGATAATTTGCTCGAAAAACACGAAAATGAAAACATCGCTTTAGTGGCCCATCGGGTGCCGAACAAAGTGATTTGTTGCAGCCTGTTAGGGATTGACAACAGTAACTTCTGGCGAATTCAACAGGACACCGCCAGCACCAACCTTTTTATTTATAAAGGCGGGCAGTGGATCATTTCGTATTTGAATGACACCTCTTACCTCAAAGTTTTGGGTAAACCCGCCCTGTCCGATTTTTAATCTGTCTCAAAATAATTCAATTATTATTCCTTGTTTTCAAACTTTCGCTTGCTCCGAAGCCCGCTTTGATGGTTTCGGGGCGCTTTCGTGACAATCAAATTTTTTCCTAACAAAAGCGGATACGGGTAAAATTATGAAAAAAACCGGTGTATTTTATCACCCCAGTTTCAGTCGTAGAAGCTATTTAACCCGAGGTGCCCGGCTGGAAGATTTTCCCGGTGCCATCGATCACCTTCTGGCTCGCGATAATATTACCCTCTATGAATCGCCCCCCATTGAGGAGGAATGGATCCTGAAAGTGCACACTCCGGAACTCATCCGAGGTGTGGAGTCGGACCATCTCTGTTCGACAGCCTGGCATTCGGTCGGCGGTGTGGTTCTGGCCGGAGAAAAGATCTGTACCGGGGAGATTGATAATGCCTTTGCACTCATCGGCGCCGGCGGCCATCATTCCGGGAAAGATTACTTTGGCGGCTATTGCTGCTTTAACGATGTGGTCATTACCATCACCTATCTCAGGGAAACTCACAACATCCAGCGGTTTGCAATAATGGATACAGACGCCCATCATGGAGACGGTACCCGTGATCTGCTTAGAAATGATCCTGATGTTTTACATGTGTGCTGCTGCGGTATGGAGTCCGAATCATCGGACGGCACAAAAGTGGACATCCGGGCACCGGGCAGCTCTTGGGGATTCTGGGGCCGAGGCGAGAAAATCGAAAATGTCGACCAACAATACGCCGACAACGTGAAAACCGAGTTCTATCCCCGGGTGAAAGATTTTAAACCGGATCTGATTTTCTGGTATTTCGGTTTTGATACCCACCAGGGTGATTACGGCAGCCTGGGATTGAGCGGTCGCTGCTTTCAGGAGATTGCCCGTTTTATGAAAAAAACCGCCGAAGAGGTGTCCGGCGGCCGCCTGGAAGTGGTCCTGGGGGGCGGCTCCCAAACAGACATCGCCACCAATGTGATTCCACCCATCATAGAAATATTGGCAGGTGTCCATCCATAAATAGTTATTTTGCCCAATCTCCTCGTTATGCTCGAAAATTAATCCTCGGAATATCAAATTCACATTTTTCCTACCGTGACCAGATACAGGGCTGTCTCATCTTCACCGTCAATTTCCAGCAACTGATTGATATCATCATCAAAAAATGCGCCGATGGGGCAGGAACCGAGATCCATTGCAGTGGCGGCGAGCTGGACGTTTTGGCAGATATGGCCGAGGTCCATTGGAATGTAGCGCACAGCGCGATCGCGGTATTTTACCATACCCCTGAGCATCATGGCGGTCCAGATAAAGACGGCCGCAGCTCGGCGGACAACCGGTTGTCCCAGGCAGGCCGCGGTAATGTCTCTGTTGAAGCTTCCCTTCTCCAGGCGTTCCAGTGCAAAATCTTGGACATTAAAATGATACAGGCCTTGGGGAACTGATTCAATATGGTCGGCATACAGATAGGTTTCAAAGGGATAGAGGGCGCCTGCTGAAGGTGCGGTACGGAGCAGATGGATTCCGATTCGCGCAGTAACGCCCTGGGCCGCCCAAAGCAACGTCGCAAGTTCATTTAAACTTAGAGGCTCCGGAGTCGTATCACGTTCGGAGCGGCGTCTTGAAAGACATTGCCACAGGTTGGCCGAACGGCTCAGATCGGGCTTTGGCAAATCGAGTCGCTGTGCATCCGGGTAGTTTTTTATACTCTGGACAGCGGGGATGGGGCCCAGATGGTCTTTTAAAGGTTTGTCCCGATGATATTTGGTGCCCTGAACATAGCGAAAAGCCAGTCCCTCTTTGTAGAGTGCCATGGCGTGCTCCTTTGATTCGAAATGGTTTTTATGATAATTCGTGAGGCTCGAAAAAGATAGATTACTTTATTTATCCTCTTTATCCTGATATGGTGTCAAAGAGTTTTTCTTTGGAATGATAATTTTCTTCTTTGCATATCTGTGATCGACAACTCGAAAGAGATGGAAAATTTTCAAAACAAGGCCTTGGAAATGGCTTCGAATGCGCTGATTCGGACTGATGAAGCGATTCAGGAATTTACATCGCAAGCGTCACTTCCTGAACCTTTGGACTGTAAACCCGGATGCCACTACTGCTGTTTTAACCTTCCGGTTGTAACGCCTTTAGAAGCGCTTTTTATGGGACATCATGTAGAGCGAATTTTTACGAATCAGGAGAAAAAAAAGATTGCAGATAGAATTAGGAAGATTCTTAAACGTATAAACGGCATGAGAACTTATGAAATCGTAATGATGCGACATGAACTGCCTTGCATTTTTTTGGAAGATGAAATGTGCATAATTTATCCGGTGAGGCCTGTTGTGTGCCGGACATGTACCTCGACAAGTGCAGAACACTGCAAAATGATCTTTGAATCCAGAAATCACAGGGCAAGACTTCGTTGTTATCAACAGATACGCGAAATCTTTCAAACGGTCCAGACAGATCTGGTTCATCGCTCTCGGGAAATGGGATGCCAGTCTGATCTTTTATATGTTGCAGAGGGCATCAAAGATTATTTTAAGCATCCCAGGCCCATTGAAGCATGGCTCAAAGGCGACATCGTTTTTTATATTCGGTAAACGTCTCTTGACAAAATTCTTTCGGAAGGTAATGGTTGCGCGGAACTAAGACCCTAATTGATCGTAAACAAAATGGGAAAATTATTTTATGTGTTTGATTTATTATGCATATTCGTGAATTCAGATGCATTTTCATAACGCTTCTATAAATGAGATATAAATTTATTAAAAAAATCCCATTTTGTTTACCTTTCAGGAAGGTCGATGATACCCTATCTTCTTCGTTATCAAGGGCTCGCAGTAAATGACTACGACTTTGCCCTTGATGCCTTCTCGCAGTGAAACGAAGATCCCGTTGACGGGGGAATCTTTAGCATCCTCGACTTTCGCGCATTTAGGGTAAGAATTTGTGGGGATGACGCCAAAAAAATAATTTCTAACAGCACGACAAAAAGAGGGAAAAATGACTCACGCGAAAATTGGTGATAAAGTTAAGGTTCATTTTACAGGTACCTTGGAAGATGGAGCGATATTCGGGTCTACTATAGACGGGGAGCCGTTCGAATTTACAATCGGAGAGAAAAACATGCTGCCGGGTTTTGAAAATGCGGTCATCGGCATGCAAAAAGGAGACACAAAGACCATCACACTTTCCCCGGAGGATGCTTACGGTGCTTATAATGAAAAATTAGTAACTGTTATGGAAAAATCAGGTTTTCCCCAAGAAATCAATCTGGAAATTGGGAAACGGTTGAGAGTTCGCACCCAAGAAGGAAAATACAAAATGGTTACCATTAAAGATTTCACTGAAGACAGTATCGTGTTGGATGAAAACGATCCCCTTGCAGGCAAAACCCTTACCTTTAAAATCGAGCTTGTTGAAATTATATAATAATATCCTATTAGGGTTTTATTTTTTAAGGAGTGTTTATGGAGTGTATGTTCTGCCAATCAGAGATTAATGAAAATGATATTATACAAGAAGGACTTGATGCTAGAATAGCTGGCCAAAAAACATGCCCTTTGGAATACAATTGCCCGCAATGTATCCATGTTTGGGTTACTGAAGCCTGTGTGGGAAGATTCCCGCTTGACCCTTTCTTTGAGGATCCGGAAAGGAGAATGGCGCTTAGCAGATGCATTCGAAAGCTTTGTGAACAAAGCGATGATAACCGTTTACAAGGACCATTGAGTCTTCAGAAGTTAAGCTATCTTTGGATGAAAAAATAAAAGGCCGCTACTGTTTCTGAACAGCAATGTTTCGATACAATTCTTCTTTAGCCCTCTCGGGCACTTCGAATTGTTCATAAAAAACTCTATAGGTTCCGTTTGGAATCTTTATCTGAATTCCCGCCTCTTTTGCCAAAGCCTCACTCATCAGGCTGCTCAAGGATTCTGGTATATCTTTGCGAATCGGCACCAACAGAAATGTTCCCGAAGAACAGGAGACTCTCCCCAAAATCCTCCCGACCTCTTCGTAAACCGCTAAATTTTCACTTAAATGACAGGACAAAGGCAGCAGCAAAAAAGGATCATTCCATAAAACCGGGCTTGATTCAGGGCGAGCATAGCTTGCGACAATAACACCATGGGTTCTCACATAAGATGCTGACGGGCTGTTGTATGGATTCAGTGCACTGCCAATATGAGCGATATCAACGATTAACAAAAACTCATTGTCTATTACGAAGCTGTCATCAATGGATGCGCCACAGTCCGGACGCATTTTGGTAAGATCCTGAATTGTTTTAAATCGTTTGGGATCAGCCAAATAAAGCGGTTGCGGTTTAAGCGGCATGATGTTTAATATCCTCCCCTCCGGGCACCTAAGTACATTGTTTCGTAGATAATGTTACGTATTATTCTGTAAGCTCTCATTTGGTTATCTCGCCCCTCTCTCTGCTATGCGGAGATCGCTCGAGTTCACAGGGATCTCAGAGACAAATTTTTGGTTCTGATTTTTTGATCCTGCTCAAACCGGGACAGGCATCCAAAATCCGAACAATACTTAACCCCTGACGGGGTAAACTTTCAGCGAAAGTTGGATGGAAGTTTAATCTGGATTGCCCTCACAGCAATCCAGATTAAAGCTCTGTGTTCTCTGTGAGAGATCAAAATATCCTGTGATTTATAATAATGGCAACGTGTTAACGTATTAACGAATAAGAGCACTAAATAGCTGTTGCCGAGCATTCCCATTATATTGGCGACAAACGTTTTGTCAATGAATTGCTGGATAGATACTTGCCATATCAACAATCAGTTGTTATAGTATAAAGCTCAATTGGACGGTACTATTTCTTATGGAATAGTTGAGACTAACATGGAAATTGGACAAAAAGGGGCCTTTAGCAAAGGTCTCTCCGAAAAATGAGGTGCACCATGAGTATGTGGATTTATGATGATGCGAAGGTTACGGAAGAGTTTCAGCTCTTGCAGGGAGAAATCAAGCGTTTGGAGAAAGAATACGTCGATCTTCGGGTCCAGTTGCGGGATACTGAGACGGCTCGCAGATCCGATCCTGACAATGAATATCTTGAGGCAAAAGTGAAGTATCTTAACAAAAGACTGAAGGATATAGAGAAAAAGGGCCCGCGGCTTGCCGCTGACTACCCACTGGAAATAGCCCTTTTCGGACCACCCCACGGATAAATTGATAATTTTGTATAGGTTAGACCGGATAACAGTATATTCATTTTTTGAATAAATCATAAAAATCAACTGGTTGAAAAAACATCCTGCCCATCCTGTTTATCCTGTCAAAAAATAATTAACATTTCATATACCTTACAGACAAGTGCTAATGCGGCAAAACAGACTTGACAGACAACTGCGCATTGACGGCTGGAATCAGCAGGCATTGGAAAATGCAAAAGTCGGCGTCGTTGGCGATAACGATCTTTTAGCATCTCTGTTTATCATGTCGGCATCAGCCCTGGGAATCGACCATGTCGTTGCCCTTGCGCCTGTATTAGATCCCACCCTAGTTGAAATTGCCCAAAAGTTGAACCGGCGATTCAGCTTGACCCATGTGGAAGGGTTCTATACCCATCCGGCCATGACAGACCTGTTTAACGAGTGTGATCTCATTGTGGATTTGAGCCATTACGCGCTTGCAAATAAACTGTTGTTGGAAAGAGGATACAGTCAAAATAAACCTATTGTTAGAGGGGTATGCTACGAAAAAAACGGCACACAAGGATTCAATGTTTTCACCTATATAAATGGGCGCGAATGGCAAGAGCTTGAACACATTATCTCACCCCACAGCTTTTTGAACAATCATTTTGATGACGGCGTGCTGGACACGATTATTACCGGGATAATATTGGAAGAGACCAAGAATCTTTTAATGGGACAGGATGTTTCCGATAATCTGATTACATACACCAGAAAACAACTCAACACCTCAAACAATCAAAAGAAGATACTCGTCGTCGGTTCCGGAGCTCTGGGCATCTTTGTGGGTCTGGGGCTCGCATATTCAGGTTTTCGTAAGATTACGTTCATGGATCCGGATGTTGTTGAAGTGACCAATTTAAACCGGCAAATATTTTTCTATGATGCCGTTGGAGAGAGCAAGGCCAAAACCCTATCAAAAAAGCTTAATGCGCTGTTCGGAATAGACACAAACAATCAGGTTGCCTATTTTGACAGCAACAGTGATATTTCAACCTATGATGCTGTTTTCGACTGCGTTGACAACTTCGAATCCAGGATCGTGCTGAGCGAAGAATGCGCCGGTCAAGGTAAAACACTTATAAGCGGTGGGACCAGTCCGGATGCGGGTCAGGTCGTGATTTATAATCCCGCAAAAAATGACGTTACACCTGCAAAATTGTTGGGATTGTATGACATCGTTGAAAAGAGAAGCCCTGAAACCTATCAACGTGAAAGAGCGGCTTGCATCTATCAACCGGATCCTTCCGTTATCATGACCAACCAGATAGTCGCCGGATTTATGGTCGATTCTTATCGAATGCTCCTGGATGGGCAAGAACCAAGAAATATTTTCTATGATTCAGAAAGCGACACAAAATTCTAAGACCCGACAATTTGATTGCACCATGTAATAATGGAATTAAAATAGAAAAGTTTTATATTTTTTACCGCAAAGCCGCAAAGAGCGCAAAGAAAAGATAATTTTCTTTTGCCGTTGAGAGGCCCCTAAAAGTAACACGGTATTAGTAAACGCCAAAATAAACAACTCTATCGCTACGCGATTTTTATTGTTTTAACTGATGGTGAGGATTATTAATTATTGTTTTCCGGCGTCCCTGTCCCGCTAAAAACGGGGTCAACGGAAAACAATAAAACAAATAACCTCTGCGTTCTTTGCGTCTCTAATGACTGAAGCTAATGGGCGGTAAATTATAATTTCAATATGGAAGGAATTTCCACTTTGTAATATTTTTTCATGAAAGATTCGGGATAACTAAAGGAGGAAAGAACACCATGACAGATACTGAAACCAAAAAGGCGCTTCAAATCGATGAATCGGAAAAGCTGCTGCCTCTTGTTCTGGAAATTCTCCCGGGACATGCCGCCGAAGGCTTGATCGACATATATGAACCCGGCAGTTATGAGGCCAAATCACTCCGAAAACTATGCAAGCGCACCTTGAGCAAAAAGAACTTGACCATCGAAGAACAGCTTATCGCGGAAGATGTGGCCCGACAGCTTGAAGGCGGAAAACTGCTGTGTCGAGGCCAAGAGATTGATGGTACGGCATTGGAATTCGCGGTATCCGAGCAGACGGAAGCGGGAGAAAAATATTTTTATGTGCCGATACGCGCCATAAAACCCCAGGAAGGGGGACAGGATTGATGATTTATGATTGACAATTGGCGATTTAAGATATTTTTCAATCCTGATGAATTGGTACAAAGTCGAATTCATTATCCCAATAAAACAGGGGGGATAAATAATGAAACGGTTGCTTGATTCTGACCTGGAACTAGTGGTGGAATCAAATTTTGTATACCTGCCCCTTTTGTTTGATCCGGAAATAGAAAAAGAGACCATAGACCTTTTGAAACCGGAAAGACGACTGGAAAGTTCAGAGCCGCCTGGATCAAAAAACATCATTAAACATAACGGCAAATATTTCGTAAAAACGCTTGCCATACCATCTCTCTTAGACAATTACCCGGCAATCAACCCCTATTCTTATAAACAGCTCAGAAACGACTGTTTGAGAAAATATCAGCTTGAGCGCGAAGTCGACGATATATTTTTAAGCGGAACGCTTCGAACGATTCTTTTTCAGGTAATGCCTCATTTTATCAAAAAAAACAGAGGACTGCAGCGAAACAAATTAAACAATGAAGAAATACTCGACCTTATCCATGAAAATATAAACATCCCCGCAAGATATTTTGAAGAGGCAAAAACTTTCCAAGATTTAGGACCGTTAAAGGAAATCCTTAAGTCCCTGGAAGATCAAAAACCCGTTTTCAAGCTACCCCAAAACGGACTGTACTCGGGGCAAAAGCTGCGTGATTGGCTCCATAAAGCCGTCCAGGCAAAAGTTTTGGCAAGTGAGCATCATCGTATCGCTGAGACACTGCAAGTACGAGAGCAGTTTCGCCAGGCAAAACCGGTACACATTGCAACACTTCTCTACATTGCAGATACGGGCGCCTTAGAAATCGATGGCTTCGGCTTTACCATGAAAAACGCATATATGAGAGAATACCTCATATATAAGCGCACGGGAGATTACATCCTTAAAGATTACTACGCCCGCAGCTATTTATTCCCAGACTGCAGGGTGGCTGTTTCCACTTACACGCCGTTCAGACCTTTTGTGATGGAAAAGTACAAACATCCATTTTTGCTGGCTCATAAAGCAGGGCAAGAAATTTGTATGAAGGATTTTGTTCCATCAAACGAACTTTCTGCCAAGAATATTATTCGAATCTTGGAAGAGGGTCTTACGGCCTTGCATTATGGCTACGACGGCAGACGTCGCAACGGGTATCACAGTCTGGATAAAATGTGGGTCCATATTCCCACAATAGACTTCGAGGACTACCGCATATGATTAAAATAAATCAATCTTGTACCAACATTACTGCGGTTCTACGGCAATAAAGCTTAGTTTCGCGCTCTATTTGGAGTAATGGAATATTGGGTTATGGAAAAATGGGTTTGTTAAAAGACATAAAACGTAAACGGGCTAAACAGAGGCAAAAAATGCCCTTCAAGCGGGATGCTTTCAATCAAATCAGCAACCTTGTAAAGCGATATGGGCTTAAAGAGAGTTTTTTGGATCTTCTTGATAAAATTAAGGATTATCCGCCCAGTGAAAACTTGAAGCCTGCTCGGGTCAGGTTAAAAACACCGCTGGAAGGCTCATTGTTTTCTCTGGCAACCAAAGACGAATATTCTGTCACTATGTCGATAATCAATAAAGTCGACAATTCATACCTTAAATTTGCACATTCACCCGAGGAGATCCTTTTTTGCAAACCCCTGTACCGCCTTAATCCAAGTCTTGGCCCTGAAAAACTAATGCGCTATCATTTTGAAACCCTGTTTTTGTACGAACGCACCAAAGCAAAAAATGCGAAAACTTAACTCTGGTCAGATAAAAATGAATAAAATTTTTATCACGAAAAACTAAAAACACTAAAAAAGATTTTAAAATTTCGTGATTGCCCTTAATTTCCTGAGCCAAAAAACATAAAATTAAGATACAAAAAACTAATCGGAAATAATGATGATACCAGATGACGGAATATCAAAACACCACCGGGAGCGCCGCCGTGAACGCATAGAAGAAAAAATTGTGCAAATGAGATCTGACCAAGAGTATGAAGTTGTAAGAGAGATTATCGAGTTTGACAAAACTCCGGCCGACCTGAAAGCAGACATGGACCGGTTTGTCATCGGGCAGGAACAGGGCAAAAAAATCATGTGTACGGCCATTGCTTTTCACTATCGCAGACTCGGCCAGGCACTTAAAAAAGGAATGGTTGACAGCGGCGGGGACATCGACATTGCACTGCAAAACACAAGGACTCCCAAGGCCAACATTATGATCATCGGTCCCACCGGATGCGGAAAGACCTACACCAGTGAAACATCGTCAACACTTGTAGGGGTACCTTTTGTTCATGAAGACATGACCAGGTTTAGCGAAGTCGGGTACGTTGGACAGAATGCCGGCGATATTTTGCTCGATCTTCTTCTGGCAGCCGGCGGCAACCCGACTGTGGCCCAGATGGGTATTGTATATTTTGATGAGGTAGACAAGATTGCCACTGAAACCATCGCCTATAAAGACGTGTCCGGCAGAGGTGTTCAAAAGGGGCTGTTGCACATGGTCGACGGTTCGGATAACACCGTTGACATCGGCAAAGAAAGGATCTCCCTGTCGACCAAACACGTTTTGTTTATTGCCGGAGGAGCTTTCGAGAACCTGGATACCATCGTCAAAAAACGAATGTCCCGCCAGGACCTTAGCGGAAATTGGCACCATTTATTAACAGCCGATGATTTGGTGGCTTTCGGAATGGAAAGGCAGCTTATCGGGCGCTTTCCTGTCAGGGTTGTATATGATCAACTGACAACCCGGGATTTAAAAGACATTATGATCAAAAGCGAGGGCAGTGCGTTATTGTCGTTTAGCAACGATCTCAAGGCATGGGACATTGACCTGGAATTCACGGATAATGCCCTGACTGAAGTTGCGCAACGTGCCGAACAGGAAGGAACCGGCGCCCGGGGCTTGATTAGCGTACTGCACCGGGTGCTTTTAGAAGACATGTACCGCATGCCGGGCAACTATACCGGTAAATTTGTTGTGGATCAAAATTATGTTAAGGAAAAATTGGAATGAGATTCAAAGACCTTTCGCAGCTAAAACGACCACAACCGCTTGAAATAACGTTGGGAAATTTGCCCCAACACATTTTGATGACCAAGTATGCTAAAGCCAAGGCATTTAAAATCAGTGAACTTGTTGGTGTGATTTTCGAAAATAGTTACGAATGGTATGGATTCACGCTAGCGCACAAAGACCATCCTGAATTGATCGTAGATATCGGATTACCGAAAAACGATCTGAACCTTAAAGACTATGCCACCCTTGGTTCCGATAGGATCGCTGAATTCCAGGAATCGCTGCCGGAAGATATGATGATCAATGGATGGATTCACTCTCATGGAGCCTTGAATTACAGGCATTTTTCAAACACAGATGAAAAAAATCACCTTACCGTCTTAGATTTTGTCGCCGCGCGCACCAGGAAGCCCTTGGCCAAAAAAGAAATCGCCGTCCAGGATCTGGTTTTGTTGGAAAAAGATCGGTTTGTGGAAAAGGATTTGGAAAAAGGTAGCATTTCCCTGATAACGGATGGACCGATTACAGAGGCAAAAATCATGGAAACCATTTACGGCAGTTTCTGCTATAGCATTGTCATCGGTGATGACGGCTGGCACGAGCAACAAATCCATTGCCGGGAAAGGAGCGTCCTATCAGGCCATACAACGGTGCGGAGCAAATCGACGGATATCAAATTCATTGATATCCAAAAAACCTTAAAGCCAGAGGAGATCCGGGCGATAGGCAAAGAAGTAAAAGAGAAAATTCAGCCGAACTTAAACCCCCCGACGGAGTTGATTGAAAGAATGTAGTCCGAGATACTTAAAGAGCCTGATTCGCCCATTGTCGGCATTATCAGGAATTCGCGGTAGTATACTACAGTTTCACCCCCTTGAGTGCATTGTTGGAGCGAACTGGAAATCCCGTTACCGGGGCCAATAGACGAATTAAATTCTGAGTCTGACCCCAAAGAAATAGGCTACGCATTTCACAGGGCAGACGCAGAAATTGGGCAAAAGGGGATATTTTTCATAGGCCTCTTAGTGGACGTCCATATCCACATGATGGCTCACACAATCCCAAACCCCTTTGGGATCACATTCCCGGCAGTGGTAGTGCTCACCGTAAATAAGGTTGTGTTTGTAGTCAACAGCTTCATCCTTGCGCACCCGGACTCCACAATGCGCACAGTCAACATATTGAATGTCTTCTTTTTCCATGTATTTTTAAACTACTTTTCAAAGGTCTCGTTTGATGGGTTTATGCATGGGCAACCCATAAATCGTATCAATCCAATATTCAAAATTCTCAGGACCGCCCTCTGCCACCTCACGCCGGAATTTTGCACAAATCTCTAATCCTTTTTCTTTGGCACCTGGAGGAAAACCCTTCTCATCGGAGCGATACCGCTTTTCAAGCTCATCGATCTTTTTTATAAATTCTTCGTAAGTCAATTGTTCTATGGCCATATATACTCCCTTAGTTTCCAAACCGTAACCGTTCAAAGGTTCAGAATTTCAAAGAAAGGTTCAAGGTTAGTAAAGGCTAATAAAAACAAGGAGCGTCATCCGGAAACTTTCAATCCGTTTTCAACTTCCTCTGCGGCTTTCTTCGTCCTTTGAATGACTTCTTTAAAGGCGTCCGATTGATAGGTCTCGATACCGACCGGCCCCATGTCATTGACTTTGTCAAACGCACGCTCTTTTTCAACGTGCGTCGTCAGGTCTTTTACAGCCTCAAACAGCCTTAAACAACCTTCCCTTGTTGGTATATCATTTTCGCTGTCCGTATCTGAGGCATTCAATCCGTTTTCAACCTCGTTTATTGCCTTTCTAGTATCAACAATTAAATCATAAAATCTGTCCGATAGATGAAAATCCATACCGCTGCATCCCCCGGCCGAAGCTTTGTCGAAAACATACTGTTGATCGATGTAGGTTACCAGAGCTTTTGCAGCCTCAAACAGTGCTAAAAAATCATCCTCCATAGATTTTTTCTCCTTACCGCTTCTCGAATCTTACATTACCGCCCAAATAGAGTGTTTGCTGTATCCAATAAATGGGGCATAGATTCTCACAGATATACGCAGGTATTATTAATTTAAACTCCTGATAATCTGTGTTCATCTGTGTCCAAGAAAAATCTTTATTGTCAAGTTGCGTATAAATCCGGGTTAAGTGTTTTGATCCGTATCACCTTGTTTTTTTTCTTGCTGCCGTTTATCAATTTCGTCCTTGAATCTTTCGGCAAATGCCGTCTTGAAAGCTTCGATTTCCATGGCCTCGTCATGTCTGCCCAAAAAAGTCAGGGCCATGCCCTTGAACACCCGGGCTTCCTCGATATCCGGGTTTAGGGCCAGGGCATCATCAAAAAACGGCAGGCTTTCTTCAAATTTTTGCAGCCCCAGCAGGGCATGGCCTTTGGTCGCCAGTGCGTGGGCATTATCGCTATGCTCTGCCAGGATCTGATCTATAATCTCAATCGACGCTTCACAGCGGCCCATATCGTTCAATGCTAAGGCCTTAAACTGCATGGCCGACACGTTTCCCGGCCTGAGGGCCAACTCTTTGTCGCAGCAAAACACCACCTCTTCCAAAAGCCCTCTTTCAGCCAATTTCGAGGCACCTTCCATCCAGGTAATTTTGTCTTCCGCACCGACGTCGATGACTTTCATCATCACGCCCTCGTAAGTTTGCTCAACGGCGTGACTGCCGGTGCGCGCCATGGGCACGTCATGGCCGGGAAGGATATTTTCAATCTCTTTTTTCATAAGTTGCTTAAGCCCGTATAAAAAATGATCGAACCTTCCGCCGCCGGCTTTATCAGCATCTGACATGGTATTGGGGAGTACGGTGTCGCCGGTGATGACCGTTTTGGTCGGCTCGTGGTATAAACAGATGCTGTCGATGGTGTGGCCGGGTGTGTGGATCACTTCCCATTTATGGCCACCCAAATCAAGGGTTTCTCCCCCTTCAATTTCGGTCGGAGTGAATCCGTACTCTTGAAGCGTTTTTTTAAACTCCATGGGACCGGCGGCATGCATTATAATCTCGATCTCTTTCTTTTCCCATATCGGAGGATATCTCAAAAATTCGAATACACCCATGCAATGATCCCTATGCCCATGGGTGAGAACGATCTTTTTGATGTCCAGAATACTGAACCCTAATTTTTCAAGTTCATTGAAAATGGTATAATCATTCCCCGGATCCACGATGGTGAGGTAATCCCCGGCCAGCGCATAGACATTGCTGGAATGGTGATATCCGATCAGAAACTTGCTGTTTTCAAAGACCGGGTGGTCAATCTTCATGATTTCGGCAATGGACAACCAGCCCGGGTGATCCGGTTCTTCCTTAGGATATACTCCATCCTCTATCAACGGCTTGGAGTCTTCTTCCGGGTTTTGTTGTTCTTGTTTTTTGCTTTCCTCAGTCATTTTGTTTCCTTTATACACTTTACAATGTTAGTTTATTAACAATAAAATTTGTGTTTTCCGATGGCAAAAAAACTTTCTTCCCGCCACAAAGGCACCAAGACACTAAGTTATTTTTTTAAATTTTTCTTTGTGTCTTGGTGCCTTTGTGGCAATCGATTTTTAACAATGTTTTGTTCGAAACTGAGTTAATAGTACAGAAAGGCCAAAATGACAAGCCTATTTTATTTTCCAAAATAATTAAATCGTTAAGCCTCCGGCGATACCGAAGATATTTAAAGCGGCGTAGCCGCGTTTTATAAAATCGTAAAACGATTTTATTTGAAAAAAAATCCCCCTCTCCGGATAAATCGAAAAGGGGGATTCTTATTTTGATTTGGCCTCTCCCCTGCTCGCAGGGGAGAGGGTGTTGGTTATGGGTTTATGATGGCTATCCGATATAGTCCAGAGTATAATCCAATTTCATCTTATCATCCGGCCACCACTTCTTGCTCATCTTTTCTTCGCCGGGATAGACGTCTTTTCCGTCTATCGTCTCAACAAGAATTTCAGCGAAATCAAATCCAGTGAGCTCGTATTTTGTGACAAAATCCGCCGGAATCAAAACGACAAGAC
>JBFESJ010000015.1:0-29011 GCA_041548585.1 Desulfobacterales bacterium
AAGAAGGCCGATGAACTCAAACAGTGGCTCCGGTCAAAAAATATAGATATTGTCAGCAAAGAAAATCTGCCGCCAACACGCAGAATCGAGGACAAAGATACGTCTTCTGCCCCGTCTGATCTGTTTTGCGTTTTCGTTCTTGGAGGAGACGGCACTTTTTTGAGTGCGGTCCGCTGGATCGGGGATCAGCATATACCGATCCTCGGTGTCAAGTTCGGTGAAGTCGGATTTCTGGCGGAAACTGCAGAAGACAGCTTTTTTTCGGCTGTCGAGGCTGTGCTGGATAACAGGTTTCTTACGGACTCCAGGATGCGCCTTCTGGTTAAAGTCTCCCGGAAAGAGAAAGAACTTGTCTGTGAAACCGTGTTGAACGATATTGTCATCAACAAGGGCGCACTTGCCAGACTTGCGCATATAGAAACCTATATTGACGATCACTATCTGACCACCTACAGTGCAGATGGACTGATCGTTGCAACTCCCACCGGCTCAACAGCCTACTCCCTTGCCGCAGGGGGCCCGATTATCCATCCGGCTGTACCCGGCATCTTAATGACACCGATATGCCCCTTTACACTGACCAACCGACCCTTGATCATCCCTGATTCGGCGTGTATCAAAATCAGACTTGAAAAAAAGTCCTCGGATATCATGCTGACATTTGACGGCCAGGCCGGTCTCAAGATTAACGAAGAACATACCATCATTATCCGGAAATCGCTCTATCCCGTTAAAATGATTACATTGCCGGAGCAGCATTATTTTGATGTTCTCAAGGCTAAACTGAGGTGGAGCGGGGGGCGTGTTTAACACCGGCGTATAAAATGACGGCACACATTACGGTAAAGTTATTTGCATCATTGAAGGTATTTTTACCCGATTCGGCGAACCGCTATCCGGTTCGCCCCGGGATAACCGTGAGAAAGCTCCTTGAGCAACTGTGTGTCCCTGAGGACGAAGTAAAGCTTGTTTTTATTGACGGCGTTAAGCGTGACCTTTCGACCACCTTAAAAGGTGGTGAGCGGGTCGGAATCTTTCCTGCGGTGGGTGGCGGATAAGTACGTGTTCAGGGGGTGTGCCTCCCCGTTTCACTCTGGCGTCTACGTGTCTAGTCATTGAAATGACGAAGCCACTCCGCCAATATCGTTGCACGAGAAAGCACATCCCCTGAACACGTGCGCGGATAAAAGATAGCGCCCAATTACCCAGGCCTTTTTCCCGCATCTTTTTCAACGACCACCCAGAAAATAAAGCGGCCATCACTTTCAACACGGACATTAAATCCCCGATCCTTTATCATGCCGACAATTTTATCGGAAGAATAAAAACGGCTTTGCATAAAAAACAGCTTTTCTGCCAGTGCCACCAATTTCACAATGAAATTATCGATATTCGGCTCTTCGATGACTAGCCGGCCTCCGGGTTTGAGGACACGCAGCAATTCTTGAAGCGATTGCCGCTGGTTGAAAAAGTGATGCAGTGCATCAACCACCACAATCCGTTCAAAACTTTCATCGGGAAAAGGGAGTTTTTCGATGTGGGATTGAACCGTCGATAAACGACCTTTCTTTTTGGCTTGTTTCAACATTGGAAATGACAAATCGCATACCACAACTTCATCGATCATTGACCGAAAACGGGACGACACCCGGCCGGTTCCACCGCCGGCGTCGAGCATCCGCCCACTGGCCGGTAATTTCAGCAAATTGATCAATCGCTTTAAGTCGAGCTTGTGGATTACCCGATCATAAAACGGCGCGATAATGTCAAAATGATGAAGCATTGAATATTTTTTCCGGTGGTTGTTAGATTTGGGTTGTAATTGAACCGCAACTGTTGTTTTCAAATGTTCCCAGGTGGATTCATTCGAAAACAACAGCCGCGCAATTATATTTTAAGAAAAGAATCTTATTTTTGACAATCACTATAAAAGTTACGGCGGTATCTTATTTGTATAAACCTTTTGGCCGGGGGCAAAAGGTTTAGAAAAGAAGGGAACGTGATTTATTACTCAGCCCACCGGTGAAGTAGAGTGGACATCGTACTTAATCCGAATATCTTGAATTAAGATTTGGGCAACTCGTTTTTCATGGTGTTATAAAGATCGAAAGCCTTATCCGGTTTTTCGTTGTTGTGGACAACGGCCCCGATCGCCTGAATCATTGCAATGGGCGATTCGGACTGGAAAATATTTCTCCCCATATCCACACCACAGGCCCCTTGTTGAACCGCATTATACGCCATGGTAAGCGCATCCAATTCGAGAATTTTCTTTCCACCGGCCATAACAATGGGGACGGGACAAGAGGCACAAACGGTTTCAAAGCCTTTGTCTATATAGTATGTTTTGATGTAATGAGCGCCGAGTTCCGCACAGATTCGAGTGGCCAGCCTGAAGTAACGGGCATCACGCTCCATATCCTTGCCGACGGCAGTTACAGCCAGAGTTGGAATACCGTATCGGGTTCCCATATCCACCATGCGCGTCATGTTGATGATCGATTCCTTTTCATATTCACCGCCGATGAAAACCTGAACAGCCATGGCGCAAACGTTCAGGCGTATCGATTCTTCGATATCAACAGCGATGTCTTCATTGGAAAGTTCCTTGAGAATGCTGGTTCCACCCGAAACCCTTAGAACGATGGACTTTGTTAGCTCGGGCGAAACAATACTTCTTAAAATCCCACGAGTCAGCATCAGCGTATCCGCGTAAGGCGCCAACGGGAGAATGTTGAGATCTATCCGTTCCAATCCGGTGGTCGGACCCTGAAAATAGCCATGATCTATGGCCAGCATGACCGTGCGACCCGACTTCGGGCTGAAAATCCGTGCGAGCCTGTTTTTCATTCCCCAATCCAAAGAGTTTGATCCTTTGAGAAAAAAACCATCTGTTTTCTGTGGGACGTCGATAAAAAAATTTTTTGCCGCTTTCAAGTCATCCATATCCGCCATTTTTTGTCTCCTTTTTATCTTGTTACAATAATCGTATTTTGTTAAGGGATTGGAATGTTTTTATTTGTTAAAACGCGCCATGGATAATGCTTTTTTTCAAACCCTCACTATATCACCCGAACATTGCCACCGTCGATGGGAATCTGGGCGCCTGTGGTCTTGGCAAAAACAGGGCCAACCATGGCGCAAACCAGAGCGGCGACATCTTTAGAGGTCACTTCTGTTTTTAGACAATTTTTGGTTTTGTATTCTTCTACGGTACATTCATATTCACAAGCTCGGCTTTCCAGGACTTCAGGCGTCCAAAGTGCTGTGTCATAAACAGCGTTAGGATGTACAATATTGACACGAATACCGTCACATCCCAACTCCATTGCAGCGATTCGAGCCAGTTGTGTCTGTCCCGCCTTGGCAACAGAATAGGCTGCAGCACCCGGTCCGGGAGCCGGTACGTTTTTGGATGAGATAAATACCACCGCAGCATCGATGCCTTGTCTGAGATAGGGAATGCATGTCTTGAGCAATCGTTGTTGGCTCGATAAATTGATGTCCATACTACGTTCCCAAGTCTTCTCGTCAACATTTTCAATTCTCTGCGTGGGTGGAAAAATCCCGGCGTTAGAGATTAAAATATCAAGACCGCCAAAACTGCGAACGGTCATCTCCACGGCGTTTTTAACCGCCCTATCATCCGTGATATCGCATTTGACGCCCAACATATCCTGCTGATTGAATACCGTTGTAATATCGGGGCTGATATCCAGGCCCATCACTGCAGCACCGTGTTCGTGAAACATTTTTGCACATGCCAGTCCGATTCCACTGGCGGCTCCGGTTATCAACGCCACTTTACCTTGTAATTCGGGGAAAACATCGCCTTTGCGCAATTTGGCCTGTTGCAATTCCCAATATTCCATATCAAACATCTGTTTTTCCGATAAGGCTTTTCGCTTTCCAATGGATTCCCCCCATTGAATCGATCGAATCGTATGACGAACGATATCCGAAACAATGGTCGTTTCCATTATCGTTCGACCAAAAGCGATGATTCCGTATTTCGGCCAAACCGCCCATCTGGGAGCGGGGTCAAGGCATGTTAGACGACCGTCTGTATTTTTCTCAAAATACGCCTTATAGGCGGATGAATAAGCGGCGATCTCCTGTTCCACATTCTTTCCCACAATGACCGGAACCGGCTTGATATGAATAAGATGATCCGAGGTCATGGGGCCACGGGTGGCAATGGATTTTACGTTGGAAAGACCGGCAAATCCACAAGCCTCGGGGCTTTTGTCCAGGCAAGCCAACATGGCCTTTCCCTTGGCCAGAGAAACATGACGACGAATTCGGGAGAGAACGAGTAGATCTTCCTTGGATCGTGTTTTGGCAACCTTTCCCAAAGCGCCTTGCTTCCGGAGATATTTTTCTGCCACTGAAACCAGTTTTATCATGCGCTTGTAACTGGTTCGGGCATCATCGGCAAACGTTAAGATGCCGTGATGCATAAGAATCATCCCTTCGAACCGCGTCCAATCTGTATTCCGTGTCATCTCGAAAATTTTTTTCCCTAACTTGAAACCCGGTTTAATATACGGCACAATCAAAACCCGGTCCTTATAGATTTCGCGAATCAGCGTTTCACCGTTTTTGGTATTCGTTAGGGTTACAACTGCATCAGCGTGAGTGTGGTCGACGTATTTAAAGGGAATAATCGCGTGTAAAATGGCTTCGATGGAAGGATTCGGAGCTTCGGGATCGATCATTGCCGACCTTTGAATTCGGACCATGTCCGTATCTGACATTCTATCCAATGTCGCCAGTCGTTTGAGCACTTCCAATCTAACAGGTGCGAACCCCCTGGTTTGGATTTTTGATAGATCCCAACCACTTCCTTTAACGTAAAGAATTTCTTCAGGATCACCAAAAACATTCTTTACGGTAATTTTTACAGAGGTATTGCCACCGCCATGCAGAACCAATTCGGGTTCCTGGCCCAATAATTGGGAAGTATAGACGCGTAATTGCAAAGGATCATCGAAGAACGTTTTCGCCGCATTATCATTCCACAGACTTTTCATCACACGACCTTGGTTTTTTTATTCGTATTTAAAGGCGTTATTATTGGTGAAAACAATAAGCGCAATTTAAATGAATAGGATATAAGGGATAAAGTGTAAAGAAAGTTTAGGAAAATAAGCGCTTAGTGTCAAGCTTGAACGTGTTTGATAAACGCCGAAATGTGTTGTTAACGAAAAGGGGTGTTTTCCTTGACATTGCCCGGTTTTAAACTTAGTTTACGCCTCAAAACAGTTTGCTTCGGTTCTTTTTTCGCAAAAAGTATTAACTCAAGTTTTGCACCTTTTAATTATGCATGATTCTTATCTGGAGTAGCTTGGATCGGTCGTATTCGAGTGAATATCGATGAAGTTTATCCCATCGCCTTTTATGAAAACACATTGCAACAGCATATTGAATTTTGACTTCATCTGATTAAAAAAATATGAAACAAAAAGATCTTACATACTTGAAAAACTGGTTTGCGGATTATGTCGCCGACTTTTACACAGATGACCCGATAAACAACAGCACCATCCGCCTCAAAGAAAAACATACGAAACGTGTGTGCCAAAATATGATTTTGCTGGGGAAAGCACTGGGCTTGCCGGATCATGACATGCTGCTGGCAGAAACCATGGGTCTCTTCCATGATATCGGCCGGTTTAAGCAATATGCCATGTACGGTACATTCAAAGATTTTGATTCTGAAAATCATGCCTTGATCGGGCTTCGGGAGTTGGCGGCCCATAATGTTCTATCCGTATGCACAAAAGATGAAAAAAAATGGATCACCAAAGCCATTTTTTATCACAATGCAGCCACAATTCCGAAAGACGAGAATGGTAAAACACTTTTTTTCATTCGTCTTCTCCGGGATGCCGACAAGCTCGACATCTGGAAAGTTTTCATTGATTACTACAAAGAGCGTGACAAACGGCCGAATCCGACATTAGAGATCGGCCTTCCGGATGAGGCCTCTTTGTCACCAAATGTTGTGGCTGCTTTGAACGAAGAACGGTTTGTCCATATTCAGGATCTAAAGACATTAAACGATTTTAAGCTGCTTCTGTTAAGCTGGGTGTTTGATCTCAATTTTGTCCCTTCATTCCAGGCGGTTAAAGACCGAGAATACATAGAGAAAATTGGGGAAATCCTGTTGTGTTCAAAAGAGATTGAATTGGCCGTAAAACATGTCCATGAATACGTAAACAGGTACTTGTAAAATCAGCATTGTGTTTGTTATAATAACTAAATTATGTAGGTCGGATTGATGGGAACCTATTTATAGGAATTGCCCTAATCCAAATTTAAAGGAGATAAAAATGAATGAAATCATTATCTTATTGATAATTGTGGGGCTTTGGTACCTGTTGCAGGCGTATATCCTGCCGAAATTCGGGATTTCGACATGAGTCCGTAATTCTTGTCAGGTGACAAGTCAGAAAGATAGCGCCGAAAAGAAGATATCAAAGAAAAAAATGGGGGAAAAGGATTTAAAAACGCTCCATTAAATAGGGGTCGGGGGATAAATGTTAAAAAAAATAGTAATTTTAATAATTATGTCGCTAATCGGGCTTGGGTGCGAGTCTGGGGGCCTTAATCTAACAATCAGATTCGATGATATTCATGGGCTGAAATCAAATGACGGTGTTATTTTTGAAACGAACCGAATCGGCAAGGTGGATGGAGTGACCTATACAACGGAAGGTACTTACCGGGTTGAACTGATGATCGATAAAGCATTTAAAAATGCGGCAACCGAACACGCCAGGTTTATTATCATCTCAGATCCACAGAACAACGGCCAAAAAGCCGTAGAAATGATCCGTACCCGCGAGGGAGGAAAACCATTGCAGAACAATGCCGTCCTCGAAGGCTCCAGCAAATCTTCTGCGATATTTGAACGCTTGGAAAAAGACGTTGAAAGGGGAATTGAAGTTTTCAGAAAACAGCTCGACGAATTTTCAGAGGAATTGAAAAAAGTTCCTGATAGCGAGGCATTCAAGGCGCTGGAAGAGGCGCTGGCCGATCTTTATGATGAAATGAAGCGGTCGGGAAAAGACGTCCGGGAAAAGATACAAAAAGAAATATTGCCTCGGCTCGAACAAGAATTGGAAAATTTAAAAAGGCGTTTGCAAGAAAAGGGACAAGAGAACGAATTGAAACCCCTTGAAATTCAAATGGAAGAAATTAAGAGAATATAGCCTTAGTATCTAAAACGAATAATTTTAAAAATCTCATGAAGGGTTGCAGGTGTAAGAAACGTGCAAAAATCCCTCCATAGGCTGTGAGACCTTTGCAAAACACCCTTTTTTGCCCGATTTCTGTGTCCCCGATAATCGGGATCTCCACTGCATTCCGACAGGCTCAAATTTTAATCCTCAAAATACGCCATGTATTCCTGTGGTTAAAATTTTCTCCTTCCTTGAATTCGAGCAAAAATTTCTATTTTTCAAAGGTTTCTGTGAGTGTATGGATTGTTTTACAGATGCTTCCTTTGGGTTGGGTTCTTTTAATAACAATAAAAACAATTGGTTGTCTGCATATCCCCTGCTGCCTCATTCATTTTCAAGGTTTTCCAACAGGTGTTTCAACCTTAATTTCTACATCGTTTAATATGGTTCGACAGCACTTCAATGGATATCGCAATATATTGTGGTATATTTTTCTTGACACACAAGATATTTTGTCTTATACAGGATTCAAAAAGATATTCTAAAAAATCAGCAGTTTGATGATAATCATAAAGAAGGAAGGTGTTGATGGGCAAATCTTTTATAAAATGCCCTAAAGATCCGGAAATGCAATACTATCGTGAAGTTTGCAAGGAAATTTTTCGGAAAGGGAACATTCGTCATTGGTGCAAACATTGTGAAGTCTTTCAAGATCAGAAAAAATCTGCCGGCAAGGCATAGGATCTCGATTTTCTAAACCCGGTTAAAGTTTAAGGAAGGTTGATGGATGATGTATACTTGATTTTGAGTGCATGAGTTTTCCTAATAATCTTAGCATAAAAGAGGAGGCCAAAATGATTTCTTCTCCATGTGCCAACTGTAATAGGAAAAATCAACCGAAAGAATTATGTGCAAAAGATTGTGAAATCTTAGAATCAATTCAGCTTTACCAGGCATCCAATGAAGAGTATTTCATTATATCTGCCATTGATTGTACCGAAGAAGGTAGATTTTCTTTAAACAGCAGAGATGTTATTTAAACTAATTTTTGGCGCGAATTGAGCGAAAGTCGAAGATCCCCTATATCCTCCCGATAACGGGATCTTCGTTTCACTTCAAGAGAGATCGTGTTTTGTTTACGATCAATTATTACGTCTGTCTCCCATTATGAAAAGGAGGTAGCCCTATGTACGTGGGCCGAATTATGCGGACACAACTTGTAACCGTACCCACGGATACAAGCTTGCGTAAAGCAAAGGAGATCATCGAAGAAAAGCGGATTAACCATCTCCTGGTGGTCAACAAAAAGGGAGATTTGGTTGGCATTGTTTCAGACAGAGATGTCAGACAAAGCTGGGCTTCTCCAGCCACAACTCTTAGTGTTCATGAGCTGAACTATCTTTTGACCCAGCTGACCGTTGAACATATTATGGTCAAAAAGATTATCACCATATCACCCGGCACGACCATTGAACGTGCGGCCAAAATCATGCAGGATAACAGGATCAACTCACTACCGGTCATCGAAGCGGAAAAACTGGTGGGGATTATTACCAGCACCGATGTCATGGGCGTTTTGCTTCGTGCCATTGGATTTGGTGAAGGAAGTGCCCGGTTTGCTGTTTTGGTCGAAGATCGTATCGGGATTGTTGCTGAGGTTTCAAGAATTCTCAAAGAAAAGAAGATCAACATTCGCAGTTTTGTTACCTGGCCGGAGAAAGAATATCCCGGTGTTTTTCAGTTGGTAATAAGAGTGGGGTTGGACGATAAGGATCGGGCCATTTCAGCATTAAATGAGGGTGGGTTCAAAGTACTGTCCGAATATGTTCACGACCTGACGCCCTACCTGCCAAAAAAATAAAACAAATACCTTCGTAAAAGACAAAAAAAATCCGCCGAAATTTTCTACACGCCGTCTCAATTTCTAAAATAAAAGGCCGTTGCTATATTTCTCCCAGCAATCTTTTATAGCACAGGCCAGTAACACCGAACGTTGTAAGAGACTTGCTTTAATCATGTATTCATCTTCACTGTGATCCATGGCGCCGATGGGCCCGAGGCCATCGAGGACCGGCGTGTTTTCTCCGGCAATCAAATTGGCGTCCGATACACCGGACCTGAATTCTTCCGATACCGACAATCCAATGGATGCTGCTGTTTCCTGAGCAGTTTTAAAAAGTTTTTTATTCTTTTCAGATGCCGGCATGGGGGGCCTTGAACTCAATATGGCAAAATGGGAACTAGTGTTTGGTGTGTTTTGTTTTTTGGTAATTTCGGATATGCTATTTTCCAGATACGCTTTGTCCACTAGTCCGGTGAACCTGAAATCGATACGGGCTGAAGCATGTTCCGGCACGGTATTGGGTCCTATCCCACCGTTGACTTTACCCACATTGGCACTGATTCCCCTTTCCGGATCATTTAAAGATTCAAAGGCAATAATTTTATGGGCCAGCTCAAGGATTGCACTGGCTTTATCTTTTCCGGCAAATGCTGCATGACCGGCGATTCCTTTAATATTAAGTTCGAGAGAAAGATTTCCTTTTCGGCCGGTAACGAGTTCTCCATTGCGCCCTCCGGTTTCCAAAACAAATGCAAAAGCGCTTTTAATGGCTTCCTGTTGAATCAGCGTTTTTGAGCTGGGGGATCCGATCTCTTCATCGGAATTAAATATGAATGTAATGGGTATTTTTTTTAACAGTTTTTCGTTATCCAGCGCCTTGAGGGCGAATATCCCCGCAACGAGTCCGCCTTTCATGTCAATGACGCCCGGACCGTAACAGTGAGTGCTTTCTTCTTTGTACCAATTAAACCCGGTATCTTCCGGGAATACCGTATCCATATGCCCGGAAAGAAGCACCTGTTTGTCGAATTGCTGTTCACAAAAAGATCTGATGACAAGATGATTTCCAAATGTATCCTGTTCAATCATCTGGCAAGAGACGGTGTCGGATTGAAACGTTGATGTTATCAGACGACCCATCTTGTCAACGCCGTTTTTGTTGTAGGTGCCGCTTTGAATTCGCACCATTCTTTCAAGGAGCCCGAACATATCCCGATGGTGTGCCTTGAGAAAGTCGATTATGCGGTTATGGGTCGTCATCTATTTTTGACAAATGAAAAATTTGGGTTGGTGTATTCCTTGATGCCGTTACAAAGATAGACATAAATCGATTTAAACCAAAAATTTCAGGAGGGAATTCTATTCCGGTATATTCGGCATCGTTGTACAAATTCCCTGATAATTTTTCAGCTTGTATTCCCTTTCATTTTTTTCAACGATATA
The DNA here is from genome assembly GCA_041548585.1 of Desulfobacterales bacterium. Taxonomy (GTDB): domain Bacteria; phylum Desulfobacterota; class Desulfobacteria; order Desulfobacterales; family UBA11574; genus UBA11574. The sequence continues at coordinate 10,474 of JBFESJ010000015.1, forward strand.
ATAATCCGGCATTAAGGGAATTTTTCCGATATTCGTTGCGATAACATACATGGGTTGGGCAAGACCTGTCGTGTGACCCCGAAGAGCATCTCGAATAAGTTCGGCTCCTTTTTCAACCGGTGTCCGAAAATGATCGATTCCCGGTGCAGGTTCACAATAAAAAACATAGTATGGCCGGATTCGAACGGCTAAAAGTTTTTGATGCAGTTTTCTGAAGGTCTCCACATCGTCATTGATGCCCTTGAGCAGCACGGCCTGATTGCCGACGTTCACACCGCAGGAGAGAAGATCGTAGACGGCCTGCGCGGTCTTTTCCGTAATTTCCTTGGGATGATTACATTGGGTATTTATCCATATGGGGACACGGTGAAAACCGCTCAGAATTTTCTTTAGGCCGTCGGTGATCCGATGCGGCAGCACAATCGGTGTTCGCGTGCCAAATCGAATCATTTGAATATGGGGGATCTCTCTGAGCTTACGAATGATGTATTCGATCTTTTGGTCTGAAAGTATGAAAGGATCACCGCCTGTAATGAGAACATCACGAATTTCCGTATGTTCGCTGATCCACTCGATACCTTCTTCAACATCGAACCGAAGCTTAAGATCGCGGTCAACCACGAGTTCTTTACGGAAACAGTGACGGCAGTAATTTGCACAGACATCCGTAACGGTAAAAGCGATGCGGTCATAATACTGTCTGGCAATACAGTCGGGCCGAACTTCATCGGTGTCACGGTTTTCCTTCCAAATCAAATAGTTGGGAATTCCAAATTTATTCTCTGTTTCTTTCATTGAAGGGATAACCTGTTTGCGTATCGGGCAATCAGGGGTGTCCGGATCCATCAAAGAAGCAAAATAGGGCGTTGTCCCCCATTTGGTTTTGAGGGTCTTGATGGCCGCTTCTTCTTCCGGTGAGACGTTGATGAGCGCTTTTAAGCGATCAAGTGTGTTTACGCTGTTTTGGAGTTGTTCGACCCATTCATCCATTAAATGATCCTCCTATATGCTCAAATATTTATCCAGTTCTCTGGGAGTGACGTGGACCCTGTGATCGTCCCAGTCCTTGATTTTGAGGCCCATATAGGCATTGTAAATCCGTTCTCCCAGAAAATCTTTCAAAAATTTGCTCTTTTCGGCTTCAATCAGCGCCTCGAACATGCTTTTCGGCAAAAACCGCCTGTCCAAGACGCGAAGTTTAAATTTCTTATCATAGGTGCTCGTAATATCGGGTTGGCTGCAGTCCAAGTCTTCTTCGAGACCTTTAATTCCCATGGCAATTAAAGTTGCAATTTGGAGATACGGGTTGCCTGCCGGGTCCGGATTTCTCAACTCAATCCGGGTGTTTTCGGGCGTATGGGTATAGGGCACCCTGACCATGGAACTTCTGTTTCGAAATCCCCAGCCTCTGATAATCGGCGCTTCCCTACCCAGAACATATGCCTTGTATGAATTGTAAGTTGATGCCATGATAATAGAGGTCTCTCTGGCATACTTCAGGATTCCGCCGATAAATTTTTTACAATTGTTACTGATATTAAATTTATCATCCGGATCGTAAAACAAATTGTTCCCATTCTGATCCTGCATGGAAATGTGAATATGAAATGCATTCCTGTTGAAATTGTCGAATGGCTTGGGCATAAACGTTGCGTAATAGCCGAACTCTTGAGCAACCTTTTGAGTGATATAATTGAAAAGAACGGTACGGTCAGCAGCGGTCAAGGGATCAGCACACTCCAGGTTGATTTCATGCTGTGAAGGTGTGACCTCATGATGCGCTTTCTCAAACCGTATTCCACATGATTTTAGTACTCCAATAATCCTGTTCCGCACCAGTTCTCCCTTGTCGTGGGGCGTAGATTGAAAATAACCGGCTTTATCAGAATGAACTTTTTCACTAAATTCATCTCCGGCAAGTATAAAAAATTCATGCTCCGGACCAACGAGAAACTTGAATCCGTATTCGGTTTCCGCTTTATTTAAAACGTCTTCCAGAACAGCCCGAGGATCGGCTTTTGCACGACATCTTTTAGCGTTAAATATATGCCCGATAAAAAAACCGAGCCTTTCATCTGCTAATTCTACGATACGAAAACTTTCAGGGTCCGGTAAAACAAGCCGGTCACTGCTGTCAACCGTAGCGTATCCTGCAACGGAGCTTCCGTCAAAACCGATTCCGTCCATAATAATCGATTCAATATTGTCGGGATTTATCGGCAGGTTCATGATTCTGCCATTCAGGTCTGTAAAGAAAATCTTTGTAAGGTTCGTCTTTTTGAGTTTTTGCTGAATTTGTTTAATGTTTGCCATGTTGTTTCTTTTCCTCTTTTTGAATTTGGATTCAGAACCTTGTTTGTGTCATTACATCTGTTTTATATTACAATATCAAGCGGAATTTTACTGAAAACTTGAATATAGAGATTGTTAATCGGTTAATGAGGGCCCTCACGCTTTCGCAAATGAAAAGTTTTGATTGGCGTATTCGTCGGGATCGGCATCCGGGTATCTCACTTCTTCACTTGAAACCCTGCAACTGACCGGATGTCCGTATATGCATTCATATGTGTGGCTTTTGGGATTGATGACGATAAGATTGTCATAGTTATACTGTTCAAACACATCGGGTACGATCGCGATGAAATTGAATTTTCGGCTGAATATACGGGACAGGGCTTCTTTCAGGAAGGTGCTGAGACCATAATTCTTAAGCTCGCCGATATATAAGAAGTATTGCGTCTTTTCTTCCAATTGAAAATTGGAAAAATATATTTCATACATTGTTTTTGATCCGGCTTTTTTCCCAGAATTTTCGGGACACTCTAAAGGAGCCCTAAAAATTTGCCGGAAATAACAGCAGAAATTTTAAATTGCAACATATTTTTTTCGTTTAATTGTAGAATTTCCGAGACGTGAATTATAGTGCTTGCAGATTCCCCTTGATCCGGGACATAATGAGAAGTTGTCTATTCGAGCTATTTTTTTAGATTTTTCAGGATCTCAATCGTTTCTGAAATCTCCTGCTTCGAAACATTCTGTCTGATCTGCTCCATCCTGCCCATGATTTCGGCAAATCGAAGACCCTCTGCCGCACTGATCCACTCAAGTTGGATCCGTTCAGGCCTGATAGCCAGTTTTTCCATCTTCTTTCGAACCTTTTGGACTCTTTTTTCGGTCCAGCGGTTGGCATTGATATAGTGGCAGTCACCGATATGGCATCCGCTGACGAGCACAACCGGCGCACCTTTGAGGAAGCCGTTTAAGATAAATTTTTCATCAACCCGCCCGGAACACATTACCCGGATGATACGCACGTTTGAAGGGTACTGAAGACGGGATACACCGGCGTAGTCGGCGCCGGCATATGAACACCAGTTACAGGCAAAGACGAGGATCTTTTCTTGACAACGATCTTCGAGCATTGAATCGATCTGGTTGCTAATCTGCTCGTTGGTAAAGTGATTCATGACAATGGCGCTAAAAGGGCATTCTGCCGCACAGGTGCCGCAGCCGGCGCATGCCGCCGTATTTACCACGGACGGCGTCTTGTTTTTGATACCTTTTGTAATGGCATTGTATGGACAGACTTCGGCACATTTGCCGCAAGAGTTGCATTTTTCAGGTATGATTACGGAAGTGATCGGTTCTGTGGAGATTTGTCCTTTATGCATCAAACGAATGGCACGCGCTGCGGTCGCCGAGGCCTGGGTAACACTATCCTTGATATCCTTGGGTGCTTCGGCACATCCGGCATAAAAAATCCCTTGAGAGGCGGCGTCCACCGGCTGAAGTTTGGGATGGGCTTCCATAAAAAAACCGTCGGATGTCAGTTGAAGACCCAGCATTTCCTGCAGCCGCTTGGTACTTTGGGGCGGCTTCATCCCAACGGCCAAAATGAGCATATCCAGATCGAAAAAATCGAGCCTGCCGGTGATGGTATTCTCAACTGCAACCCGCAGACTTCGGTTTTCTATCTCTTCAACGTTACCGGGCAAACCTCTCCGGTAATGGACCCCCAGACGACGGCTGCGCATAAAGAGATCCTCAAACCCTTTGCCGAAGGCACGAATGTCTACATAAAAAACCTTTATGTCAATATCAGGGTAGTGCTCTTTAAGTATCAAGGTACTCTTAATCGTGTTCATACAGCAGGTATTGGAGCAATAATTACCCCCTTTTCTGGCAGAACGTGAGCCGACACACTGGATAAAACCGACGGATTTTGGGCGACTTCTGTCTGTGGGACGAATCAGCTCCCCCTTTGAAGGGCCTCCGGCATTAATGAGGCGTTCAAATTCGAGGCTTGTCAGAACATTTTCGAATCTTGTGTATCCGTATTCGTCGAGCTCGGTAGGATCATACGGCTCCAGCCCGGTGGCCACAATGATCGATCCCACCCTTTCTTCGATTTCATCATCCGACATATGAAAATTAATACATCCTTTTTCGCAGGCATCCACGCAATTTGCGCAGACAACCGGATTGTGTCCTAAACATTCATTGATATTGACGACATATGCTGAGGGCACGGCCTGTGGAAAAGGCGAAAAAATGGCTCTGCGTGATGAAAGGCCTAGATTGAATTCGTCGGGACGAACCACAGGGCAGACTTCGGCGCAGTCACCACATGCGGTGCACTCTTTTTCCGATACATACCGGGCCTTTTTTAAAATTCTGATGTCAAAGTTGCCCACATATCCTTTTACATCCACAACTTCGCTCATGGTGCAGAGTTTTATCCGGGGATGTCGACCGACATCCGTCATCTTCGGACCGAGAATTCAGATGGAACAGTCCATTGTGGGAAAGGTCTTGTCAAGCTGGGCCATGGCGCCGCCGATGGATGCTTTTTTTTCCACCAGAACGACTTCATAACCGTTGTCTGCAAGATCGAGGGATGCCTGAATACCGGCAATACCGCCCCCTATGACCAGAGTCCGCTTGGTAAGCGGTAGTTTTTCTTCCTCGAGAGGCCGGAGCATTCGAACCCGTGAGACGGCCATTTTTACAAGGTCTTGAGCCTTTTGCGTCGCGGCATCAGGCTCATTTAAATGAACCCAGCTGCATTGCTCACGAAGATTGGCCATCTCCAGCAGGTAAGGATTGAGTCCGGAGGACTGCATCATTTGGCGGAAGGTAGGTTCATGAAGTCGAGGAGAACACGAAGCCACCACAATGCGCTCCAACCCGTGTTCAACGATATCGTCGGAAATCTCCTGCTGGCCGGGTTCGGAACAGGCGTAGGCGATTTCCTTCGATACAACAACATCTTCAAGCTGAGACGCGGATTCAGATACCTTCGGACAGTTCACCGTTTGAGCAATATTAGATCCGCATCGACAAACATAGACGCCGATACGTGTCTGCGGCTTGGTATTTATTGAAATAATAGGTTCCATCGTTATTCCTTAAATGAGACCTCCAAGAAAATTTTGCATTTTCATGCACAATGTTTGGAAGATAAAGCTCATTCAGAGCAGTTCATATCCGATATCAAAATGGGATATTTTCTTCATCGTAAACGGTTATTCCCAGAAAATGGTCTTGGCAATAATACCCGTCAGGTCGATCATTTCCATGCCAAGCGCTTCTCCCAAAAAGGGATCTTCCATCGCGCAGCGGAGGTGAATCTGACATTTGGGGCATGCAGTGACCAGAAGCTCGCTTCCGGTGTCATGCGCCTGTCGCAGGCGTTTAACCTGAAGCGCCTTGCTGAAAGCATCACATCCCGTCCAGGCGCAATTGCCGCAACATATGGCGCCGTTTCCGGTATCTTGCATTTCCCGGAATCTATCCGGCTTGAGGCGCCGGATTAAACTTCTGGGAAGATCCGTCGATGCGTTGAACCGGTTTAAACGGCATGAATCTTGAAAGGTCATTTTTTTCTCGATCTTTTTAAAATCAACCGCCCCTTTGCCGATTTCTCTTTCAAGCAGTTCATAGATATGGGTTACTTTGAATTTTATTTCGATTCCATGTTCTGCATAATGGCGTGCCAGTGTTACGTAACACTCCGGGCAGGCGGTAATTACCTCCTCAATTCCAAGTTTATGGATCGAGTCTGCGTTCATTGCCGCGAGTTTTAAAAAATTTTCCTTGTCTCCCGACCAGAGGAGATCGTGTCCGCAACATCGCTCACCCTGGAGCAGGGCCGGTTTTAAATCGAAGAAGTTGAGAAGGCGAAGACTGTCCTTTGTGATATTACAGGTTTCAACGCCAAGATGGTTTCTGAAAAATGTATCAAAGTACGGCGTACAGCCGCCAAAAAAAAGGATCTTACTCTCGGGATCAATGCTGATATCTTCGGGCAACCGGTTCCATCGCTTGGTTTTAAGCTCGGGAGACGTCATGGCCCGCATCAGAGACTGAAAAAAACCGCCGTGAACCTCATGCCCGGTTTCTTCACGCTTTCTAACAATGTGGCGAAGGTCGCGAATAAACTCGGGGAAATGAACTGCCGAAGGGCATCGGTCGTAACATAGGCCACAGGTAAGGCAAGACCAGATATCTCTTTCTACAGAAGGAGAATCGATATTACCGGCAATGATGGACCCGACCAGTGCCCGAGGAGAAAAGGGTTTGCCGGTCAGTGCCAGCGGACAGGCAGATGAACATTTCCCACAGTCCTGACAGGCGAAAGCATCATGGGAAGAAACGATCTCAGTTACAGATTCCCGCCTTACGGCTTCTGATTTCACCATTCGGGTCGACATCAGCGGGCTGGGTCTCATCGACCGGATTTGATCGCAAAAGTCATTTAAAAATTGCAGCAACGAATCCGACTCATCCGGGAGAAATGTGGCATGACGCAACCTTTCTTTTCCCAGGCCAAGAAGTTCTAAAATATCCCGTGTATCTTCCGTATTTTCACGAGCGGTAGCGGTGCCGCTTCCATACCTGCAGCTTCCTGGATCACACCCCACCAGCGCAACGCCGTCCGCTCCCATTTCAAATGCTTTAAACAGAAGAGACTTACTGATTCTGCCTGTACAGGGAATCCGAATCATATGTATCTCAGTAGGAATTTTACTGCCATTGTCCTGAAGGGTTTGGAAGGCGGTATGCGGTCCCCAGTTACATAAAAACAAAATTATTTTGAAGTCATCCATTTTTTTAATTCTGTAATACTTTCTCAAGCGTCTGTTCGAGAAAAGCCTGATTGCGATACGGGCTGTCGGCGGCATTGGACGGACATACGGAGATGCAGTTGCCACACCCCTTGCATAGCGCTTCGTCCACCCAGGCCGACCATCCCTCGATACTATTTCTGTGCAATGTCACCGCCTGATACGGGCACACGCGAAGGCATCGTCCGCAGCTGCGGCATCGACTTTCATCGACCACAACGGTAAATCCTTTGTTCCGGCGCGGCCCGCGGGGCATAATGGCTGCCGCCTGGACGGCTGCGGCGGCACCTTTTTTCCGTTTGGAAACATTGATGCCCGGTGGTTCGGCCAAAAAAAGTCCGGAAATAGCGGTTGAACCCGCATAGAAGAACGGTATTCCGGGGATCCCCTTCTTCTGCATGGAAAACGACACAATGGAACCCGGCAGCCCTTCCTGGTGAATATACTGAATTTTTTTTCTTGACTTCTCATCAAGAATGACCGCTCCCACAGGAATGACATGTCGGGTGTCTCCTGATTCTCCAATGACATGGAAATTACCGAGGGTCCCGCTCAATTCTTTGATCGAAAAGCCTTCGAATCTGTGAACATTGGGATGATTGGGGATTTCAATCAATGGTTTTTGCGACGCTGTAAACCAAAAGACTTCCAGTCCCGATTCGGCGAGTGTCAGTGCACTGCTTATTGCTGCTTCGGAGGTTCCGATTACGGCAGTTGTAAAATTATAGTTTCTGGCAAGATCGGGAAGCGGTTTCAATCTTCTTGCCCGCCGGATGGAACGATCAATCAGTCCGACGAATCTTTTCATGGCCAGAAAATGATTCTGCTTTATAAGACGCAGGGCTTCTCCCTTTAAATTGCAAGCCTCCACCATGGAACGACTGATCCCTGTGCCTGTAAACAAGGCGTCTTTCAGACGACTTCTCTGGTCTGTACAGGAGCTGCAAATAAAGTTGAGCGGACAGCAAACGCAGGATGCGAGTGCCGCTCGAGTGATTCCTTTTTCACGAATCGTATTGATAATACTTGCGGATCCTTCAGGAGTACAGGCAGATGATACGACTTGTGCGTGGACAACATCCTTTTGAGCCTCTAATCCTTCTACGTATTGATTCATGTCCTCAAGCCAACCTGAGGCCTCGTTGCATTTGCAGACGAAAATTCCCAGACGAATCTCAGGAGAAAGTCCCGGGTCAGGCGGCGAAAACGACAATCCATGTCCTTTGGGGCGCTGGGAGGTTCCCCCGAGCAAAATCATGGCTTTTGCCGCTGCGTCAAAACCGCGGAGAATCATGGCGTTAATATCCGGCTTTGCCGCTTTGGGACCATACGCCCGGATAACATCTTCGCCCCTGATCGAAGGGGATATTTGCGGATCCGCTATGATGACTACACCGGTTTGCTCAATGTTTTTTTCCAGGGATTCGGAATGGTTTATTGCATTGATTGCACCGCAGACCTCAATGCACTGAAGACATTCGCTACAGACTCCGCATTGGAGACAGCGCTGGGCTTCGAAAATGGTCTGATGTTCACTCAAGCCTAAGGCGACTTCCAAAAAACTCTCCTTGTGAACGGCAAGTTGCCTTTCCGGCATTTTCGGTCGTGCCAGAGAAGGAATGTCTTCTGATATATCGGGGAAATCTTTGTCCTCAGGTCTTAAGGCTTGAAGACAAAGATTTTGTTCTTTACAAATATCGCCGTGAACGGTGCGGGCAACCGTTTTGCCTGCAGCCATGGCTTCAACAACGCAAGCGGGCCCTAAAACAGCGTCTCCAACTGCATAGACGCCCGGCAAATTCGTCCGCAAAGATTCATCGACCTCGATCAAGCCCTGGGCGGAGACGTTAAAGCTGAATGAATTGTTATCACCCTTTAATGCACTCATTTGGCCGATGGCAACAAAAGCGCGGTCAAACTCGAGTTCAAACGGCTGGCTGTTCGGGATGATGACCGGCCAGGGGACACCCTTGTCGTCGGGTTTTCCAGGCCGGGTCGGCATGCAACGCAGCCGGTCGAGTCTGCCGTTTTGCCCTAAAAACGCAATGACCTGGGAGCAGTCCCGAATGTTAATCCCTTCTTCGCGAAACCCCCGAATTTCTTCAGGATCGGCAGGAATAAGATCTTCCGGAAACCATGACAGCAAAGTCACATCGGCCTTAAGACGCAAAAGTGTCCGGGCCAAATCAAATGCGGCGTTGCCGTCCCCTATCACCGCCACTTTTTCTTTGAGCGTTTTTATTTCGTTCCGATAGAGATGGCTCAGAAAAGAAACGCAGCCTTCAACACCTTCAAGCGTTTCTCCGGGGACACCTAATTTTCGGTCGGCCCACGTTCCTGTAGAAAGAATGACGGCGTCAAAATCTTTTGTAAGCCGGTCCATGCCATGGGTCAAATCAACGGAACGGCCGGTAATGAACCTGACCCCCAGTTTTTTAATATACTCAAGTTCGATATCGAGGATATCCCTGGGCAGACGATGGGCGCCGATCCCATATCGCAGAAGGCCGCCGGCCTGCTTTTCCTTTTCGAAAACAGTTACGTCATACCCGAGTCGCGCCAAGTCCCCAGCGGCGGCAAGTCCGGCCGGCCCGGAACCGACAATCGCTACCTTTTCTGCTCGTTTATGAGCATCAGATGATTTCACCTCCGGGGGATTATCGCGTTCACAGTCTGCTAAAAATCGCTTGATATCCCTGATAGCGATGGGTTCATCAAGTTCCCCCCTTCGGCAGACATCTTCACAAGGATGGGTACAGATTCGTCCGCAGATGCCGGGCAGAATGTTATTCTCTCTGATAAGGTTAAGCGCTTCGGCAAATTTGCCGGCTTTTGTAAGGGCAATATACCCCTGAGCATTAACCCCGAGCGGACAGTTTACCTGGCAGAGCGGCTGACGCCGTTTGTCGATAAGCGGTCGGCCCGGAAGACTTCGCTGACTGTTTATCTGAATGCCTTTTTCTCCTCCGGGAAGCAAGGCCGGGCAGATTTCAGCACAGCGACCGCAGAGCGTGCATCTTGTCGAATTCACGAAGGTCTGGAGCCTGTTCAAATGCACGCGGAAACCTTGTGCGTTGTGTTTAATCGAGGTGACTTTAGCGGGGAAGATGCATTGAATGCCGGGATTCTTCATAATCCTGATCAGCCCGGGTCGATGGGCATAGTTTAAAGGGATGCCTGAATCCAGCCGCCATTCATCCTGAGAGAGCTTTTTGTCCAGATCAAAATCACAATCGACAAGAGTGACGGGGATACCCAGCTCTCCAAGCTTGTTGGTCGCGGCTATTCCGGCCGGTGTAGCACCGATAACCGTTACCCTGTATAGCCGATCCTTGGGGCGTTTCATGAAATGGCTCCTGTTTGGCCTGCGGCTTTCTTCTGACGTCCCTTGAGTATGGCCAAACCATAATCATTGCCTTTTTTGAAGGCCTTAATGTTCATTTCTTCAGTGCCTTTCGGTACAGATTGTGCCACGGCTTTTTGGGCGGCATCTTTGGAAATAATGTTTGTGAGGGCCGTTACGAAACCGAGCATAATGATATTTGCCATCATTTTTCGTCCAAGCTCTTCGGCCATCCGTGTGGCAGGAATGGCAAAAAACTCACATTTTAATCCTTTGGAAGGCCGGACCAGATCCTGGTCGATGATCAGCGTCCCTTTTTGTTTTATCTGCCCGATAAGTTTATCATGGCCTGACTGAGACATGCAGACCAGTATATCCGGGCGGCTGATATAAGGATAATGAATCATTTCATCAGAAATAACGACCTGAGCACTGCATGAACCGCCACGAGACTCCGGGCCGTAAGACTGCGTCAAGGTGCTCTCCATTTTGTCACCGATAGCGGCTGCTTTTCCGAGGATAAAACCGGCCAGTATAATACCCTGGCCGCCAAATCCGGTGATGACAATTTCCATTTTTTTCTGTCTATGATTTTGAGTATTGGTCATTAATTTAAACCGGAGCCATTTAATATAACGTCTGCAAAGTTATCAGATAAATTCTTTCATCTAAATTCAGCTTACAGGAGTGGGTTGGGACGGCAAATCTTGTCATACTGTTCGATAAACGTTAATCGATCCACATCGACAAATTTTCCCAAAATAATCCCCTTTTCAAAGTCTATATCAAGCTCGGAAGGATGGGCGCCGTTCTTGATGATGGTTTTCTCCTGGTATACCTTCAGTGTGTCAATCGGTTTTTGTCTATTGCGGCGACCGAAATTTACCGGACAGGGTGATAGGACTTCTATAAAGGAAAACCCTTTCTTGCAAATCGCCTCCTGTATGGAGTTTGTGAGATCGCGCGTATGCAGCATGGTCCATCGGGCGACAAAGGTGGCGCCGGATGCGGAGGCCATGAACGGCAGATTAAATGGGGTTTCGGGGTTTCCTGCCGGTGTTGTCGTCGATATTGCCATGTGGGGTGTCGTCGCCGCAACCTGGCCGCCGGTCATCCCGTAATTTAGATTGTTTACGCAGATAACCGTTATATCCATATTACGTCTGGCCGCATGGATAAAATGGTTTCCGCCTATTGCAAAGAGATCTCCGTCACCGCTGAATACCACTACATTAAGTTCAGGGTTGGCAAGTTTCATCCCTGTGGCAAAGGGAATGGCCCTGCCATGGGTGGTGTGGAAGGAATCGAGCTTGACATAACCTGCGGCACGTCCGGAACAACCGATTCCCGAAACCATCACAGCCTTTTGAAGGTCGATGCCGCTTTCTTTCAACGCAGCCAGACATGAAGAAAACACTGTTCCTGTTCCGCATCCCGGACACCAGATATGGGGAATACGATCTTTGCGGATAAGATCATCCAGGGGATGACGGGGTTGTTTTTTTAATGTTGTCGCGATTTCTTGCATGGGTTAAAAGGCCTCTTTCATTATTTTGACAACCCTGTCAGGATGGATAATTGTTCCGCCCGGATGCCCCACTAAAAAGGCAGGGGCTTTACCTCCTGCGCATCGCTTAACCTCATGATGGATCTGACCAAGATTGATTTCTACAGTTACGAATCCTTTGACCCTTTCCGCCAGCTTGCGAATCTGCTCTTCGGGAAAAGGCCAAACCGTAATCAGACGCAAAAGACCGGCTTTGATCCCCTGTTTCCTGGCCTCGGATACAGCGGCCATACCGGTTCTCGCCGAAGCTCCGTATGAAACAACAGCAATTTCAGCATCATCGAGGCGATAGCTATCCGTATATATGATATCGTCCAGGTTTTTGTGGATCTTCTCGGTCAGGCGGGTTATCATTTCCGCTTGAGCTTCTACGGTCATCACCGGGTAGCCCTGTTGATCGTGGGTAAGGCCTGTGATGTGCAGGTTGTACCCTTCTCCGGCCGCCGGCATCGGGGCAACCCCATTGGGTCCGGGTTTAAAGGGTTTAAAGCGGTCTTTTCTGCCTTTGGGTCTAACACGCGACAGGGGCTTGATTAATTTTGCCTCGGGTATAATGACTTTCTCACTCATATGGCCTATGATTTCGTCGGTCATGATGAGTACCGGAAGTCGATATTTTTCACTAAGATCAAACGCTTTGATCGTCTGATAAAATGTTTCCTGGGGCGAGCAAGGGGCCATCGCAATAATTTCATAGTGACCGTGTGAGCCCCACCGGGCCTGCATCATGTCACTTTGGGCGCCTTGTGTGGGAAGACCTGTGGAAGGACCTGCGCGCTGAACGTTGACGACAACGCATGGGGTTTCGGTACAGATTCCAAGACCGATATTTTCCATCATCAGACTGAAACCCGGTCCGGAAGTAGCGGTCATGCTTTTCACGCCTGCCCATGATGCACCCAGCACTGCAGCCATGGCGGCGATTTCATCTTCCATTTGGATAAAAGTTCCATCAAGCTGTGAAAGCCTAACCGCCATCCGTTCGGCGATTTCAGTGGCGGGTGTGATGGGATATCCTCCAAAAAAACGGCACCCTGCCGCCAATGCGCCTTCGGCACAGGCAACATCGCCGGTCATAAAATGTTCACCCGTTAAGACCGCCGGTTTCATCATATGTTGTCCAATATCTAAGTTAGGGCTCACTTAAAAATAACGTTGCATTTTGGATGGCGATTCATCCCGCCGGGTGTGTTGCGAAAACTAAAAATATGCTTGATATTCTTTAAGTTTTCACGTCTTGCCAGACGGACGCCTCAATTCCCAAAATTGTGAACTTATTTTTTGTGAACCTTTAGCTGAAAGTCCGAAACTGAGAGCTTAAAGTAAAAAAACCTTATAAACATTCAACTTGGTATATCGCCTTATATTTCAAACTAAAAACCAACTGCTTGATAAATTCCGCTTTTTACGAATTCATTATTATGTTGGTCATGTAAAATTTTTTATTAAAAAGCAGAAGCACACTATCCTGACTTATTGTGTCGATTGTGAAACCGCTACGGAAAATATGGCAAACTCCGGGCAGATGATTTCACAGTAATGACAATTTACACAGTTTTCAGGTTTTATTGCCATTGGAGGATGATACCCTTTTTGGTTAAAATTTTCAGAAAATTCCAATACCTGTCTGGGGCAGAACTCGATACAATATCCACATCCTTTACATCGCTCATCAAGAATATAAACTATACCTTGAGTGACTTGTATTGTGTCCGCATCAAGCGGAACCCTCCAGAATTTCATGACCCTTTCTCCGATGATTTAAACAATTTTCAAAAATTCAGCGAAAAAGAAGCTTTTTAATAAAGCTGCTGGAGCATGTCAAACAATAAATTTTAAAAATATTATTATTTTAGCGGACACCCCTTCAATTTTTTCGGGGGTATCTATAATTTCATCTATGGACATGGGCCATGTTTTTTTGTGATTTTTAATACCTCGATATAATACCCAAGGCTTAAAAAATTTACACCTTCTGGGTGGATTCGTATGAAAAAAAATGTCCCAATTTGAAACCCTTCGGGCTTGCCGAGTTTGCCGAATCTGCTGTGTTGCAGGATGCTTGTCGCAGGTGCCGTATTCTGTGCGGTGCGGTAATGCACTACAGCTGCACACCCTGTGTGCCTTTCGTAGTGAAACGAAGATCCCGTTATTGGGGGCATCTTCGGCAAAGTTGACAATCGCTCAACTTAGGTTTCAAAAAGATCTAAAGTAATAGCGGTTTTTCAAAACACGTTTTACGAAAAACAGGTAAAGCTTGAAACTTGATAAAATAGATTTTATTGTAAAACCTGTTGATCCAAGCCCCATGGAGACGGCCTGAGATAGGATAATGTGACGGACGGGAAGTTCGCTTGCGTTTTCGATTCAAATGCTAAAAAAGGTTATGGATGAAGATGTTTAAGGTGATGGTTAGCGCCTGTTTAATCGGGGAACGTGTGCGATACAACAGTGAAGTCAAGACATATCATAGCAGTATTTTAGCGGATTGGAAGCGCCGCGGACGTTTGTTGCCGTTTTGTCCCGAAGTTGCCGGAGGACTGCCGGTGCCCAGGCCCAGCGCTGAAATCTCAGATGGCGATGGCCGTCAGGTGTTGAACGGCGACACCCGTATCATGAATATCAACGGGGAAGATGTTACCCAATATTTTTTAGAGGGTGCTCAAAAAGCACTTGAACTTGCCCGCTCATCGGGAATCAGGCTTGCGGTTCTTAAAGAAGGGAGCCCTTCATGCGGCAGTACGTATATTTACGATGGCAGTTTTTCCGGAATTAAAAAGCCGGGGAAAGGGCTTACTGCTGTTCTTCTGGAAGAAAACGGTATTCGTGTTTTCAGCGAACGGGAAATCCCTGAAGCGGAGAACTATTTAAAAACACTTATAATTTGAGGAGCGTATTCAAAAGAGTCGTTTGCCTTAAAAGGATTCAAGGAGTCGAGGGGTCAAGGGTTCACGCGGTTTAAAAAAAGATTATCCATGGAGCGACTTTTTAGAAAAACTCCCCACCCTCCCTTGCGGAGCAAAGCGGAGATAACTTGAGGCGGTCATGGCCCATCACACTGTTAAATCCGGTTATATGCAGCTTGTGGACCGGTTGAACCGGTTTCCTCAGGGAGCGCCTCCTTCAAAGCTGTTATACGAAATTTTGGAAATGCTCTTTAGTAAAAAAGAGGCCAGGCTTGTATCACTGTTGCCACTGAGACCGTTTTCCACTGAAAAAGCTGGTCAGGTATGGAAAATGGATGCGGGGAACACGCAGAAAATTTTAGATGAACTGTGTCGTCGGGCGATTTTGATGGATATGGAAGAAAACGGCCGCCGGATTTACTGCCTTCCGCCGCCCATGGCCGGATTTTTTGAATTTTCCCTGATGCGAATCAGAAACGACATTGACCAGAAAGTGTTGAGTGAGCTGTTTTATCAATATCTCAATGTTGAAGAGGATTTCATCAAGGATCTGTTTCTTGAAGGAGAAACCAAGCTGGGACGCGTTTTTGTTCATGAACCGGTCCTTTCCAGGGAAAATGAACTGCATGTGCTCGACTATGAAAGGGCGACCGAAGTGATTAAATCCGCTTCACACATCGGTATCAGCACATGTTACTGCAGGCATAAGATGTCGCATGTGGGGCGAGACTGTGATGCACCCAAAGAAATCTGCATGACCTTTAACGTGGCGGCGGCTTATCTAATCAAGCACGGTTTTGCCAGGCATGTCGAGGTGTCGGAATGCCTCAAGGTTTTGAAAAAAGCCTATGAACATAACCTGGTCCAGTTCGGAGACAATGTCCGGGAAGGCGTCAATTTTATCTGCAACTGCTGCGGATGTTGTTGCGAAGCGATGATTGCCGCTCGAAAATTCGCAATTCTGCATCCGGTTCATACCACCAGCTTCATCCCTTACATTGAAGAAGAAGCCTGCACAGGATGCCGAAAATGCGTTACCGCATGCCCGGTAGAGGCTATGACATTAATTTCAGTCAACGATCCCCTTCATCCGAAAAAGAAAAAGGCACGGCTGAATTCAAACATCTGCCTGGGGTGCGGCGTTTGTGCAAGGGTCTGTCCCGTGGATTGCATTCTTTTAAGATCCCGAACTCAAAGGGTCATTACACCGCTAAACACGGCCCACAGAGTTGTGTTAATGGCCATTGAACGGGGGAAGCTTCAGCATTTGATTTTTGACAATCAGATATCAAAAAGCCATCGGGCCATGGCCACTGTTTTAGGCGTTATCCTGAAGCTTCCGCCCATTAAACAGGCAATGGCCTCCCAGCAAATGAAATCGATGTATCTCGATGCCCTGATGCATCGCTTGCAACCATAGTCCCGATACACATTCATTCCAGGATGTCTTTGAATACTCGTAAAATGACCGTCAAGGCCTTACTGCTGGATTGTTTTATAGAGAATCCCCGCCTGCTTTTTGAAGCCATGTTTGAAAACGGATTTTCCTCAATATTGATGTCCATGATGATCCCGTTACGATGCTTTACTTCCGATGCCACCTGGATGGGAAGATTGGTGGCCCCGGAGGTTCCAACGACCATCAACAGGTCGGTTTCTCCGGCAACGCTCAAAGCGCTGTGGTACCGGTAATAATGCTCGTTATACATTTCATCATACCAGAGCACATGGGGCCGTGTCCGCTTGCCGCAATCCGGGCATATGAGCAACTTAACGCCGTGTTCTGTTAGGGGATCATTTTTTCCTCTGGTGGCCAAATCTTTTGGTATGGGATAAATTTTCATGGTGCATTCATCGGCGCAACGCATAAAAAATATATTTCCGTGGATTTGAAATGTTTTGTCCAGGCTGTTACCGGCCCGAAGATGCAAATTATCCACGTTCTGCGTGATCAGCGTGAAACGGTTTTTGAAAAGCGTTTCCATTTCCACCAGGGCATCGTGCCCAGGATTCGGTTGTGCCTCTTTACATACACCGATCCGATACAGATACCATTTCCAGACCTCGTCGGGTGTTTGCATAAACATCCTGAAAGTCGCCATTTCCTGAGGGTGATATTCTTTTGAACCGATGGTCCAGTAGCCTTCCGGGCCCCGAAAGGTGGGTATACCGCTTTCTGCAGAGATGCCGGCACCGGTTAAGACGGTGAGGCGCCCTGAACCTTTTGCAAAATTCTGCAGCATTTTGTCTAGATGTTGATCCAACATATTGCAATTTCTTTTTTACGCGCGCGAAGGAAAATTATTAATGTTTTTTAGAATTTTCAAAAGCCTGTCCGACGTATATGACGATTTGTTCAAACCATGCAATTTCTTTTTCCGAGAAAAGAACTTCATTGGCTCTGACGACAAAATATGCTCCGATGACAAGATCCATGGTAATGATAGGAGAGATCATTGCAGTTTTAAAGTGCAAATGATTTTTTAAAAGAGGAAGCTGAAGGGATGTGTCCGTACAATCCAAGATTTCGGTTTTCTTGTTTTTTATTGATTTTATAATGGGTGAATTAATGTCTTTCATGCTAATTTTAAAATCTTGGGCTTTCACCCGGGAATTTTTCCCTGCATAAAACCTTCCGGTCATCATTGTTTTGGTTGGATTAAAAAATGCTGTAAAAACTTCTGCTCCGATAAGACATCGGTATAATGCTTCCTGAGCAAGCATTAAAACCTGGTTGACTTCCGTATCTTTTCGGCACGCGATCATCAAATCCGTCAGAAACTGACCGATAAGCAAATCCGGGTCTTCAGGCGTTTCTTTCTGGATCAGTGCATCTCCAAACACTACTTTCCCGGCGATTTGGGCGGGGTTCCCTTTTCCCCATTCAAGCGCCTTGACCATCATATCAACATCGTCCTTTTCCATATTAAAGAATCTTGCCACATTTGCATCCTGTTCACAGGTTTCTTTGATAAAGTCGGAAATGTTAAATTCTTTGATGTTAAGCAGTTTTTTAATGCGGGCCTCTGTTTTCTCCATGGCCTTTTCTCCGCCAAGTCTATTACCGAAAAGCATATTTGAAATATAGCCCGACTCCCGTATCAAAGATACAGTGGGATCGTTTGTGTCATGATCATTGCTGAGCACTTTAGCGACTTTGTCTGGAAGATTATAAATGTTTGTCAATGCTTTACAAATTTCATCATATTCAACACCGAACACTTTCTCACAGGCTTTGTTGTTTGAAATATTCTTTTCAGTACTCAACTTTTCCATTTCTTTGAATTCTTTAGGAAATGTATTTGCCAGAGCCAGCCAGGGGAGACGATAAAGCAGACCGGCAATAAATATTTCTTCGGGATTATCGTCATTGTTTTTCGCTGCCAGAGACCTTGCAAACGCCCCGGAAAAATATGAGCTGGCATAAAGCTGACCCAGCTGCTGTGTCTTGGCTGATTTCATTGTCTGATTGAACATGGACAATCCCAGAGCCATGGAACGGACTTTTTCAAATCCTAAAAACGTGACCGCATAAGTGACTGTTTTAATGGGATAACGTGGCCTGTACATAACTGAGTTGGCGGTTGCCAAGATA
>JBFESJ010000016.1:0-27637 GCA_041548585.1 Desulfobacterales bacterium
CCGCCTCTGGAGGATCCCGATTCTCGGGGCAGCGCGGGATGAATTCAAATAAAGTATAAGAACCTTTTTAAAGCGAAAGGGCGGTACCACAGCCCGGAGGGTTGTGGTAAAAATTCCGAAATACCCCGTAGCTTGTTGAAGTGAAGCGTAAATCCCGCTTTCGGGGCTGCGGGGATAGGAATTTTAGCCTTTCGCTTTTAAGATCCCGAAGGTAAACCTTCGGGAGTTTCATAAAATCGTTACACGATTTTATTGTGTATCTCGAAAAATCTACAAAATTAAGATATTATAAGTCTTTTGATTGCAACTTGTTCATCCTGCCGGTATGAAAAAATGGAATGTTGGAATACTGGAATATTGGGAATAAGAGTGGAAATAAACGAGTTAAATTGTCAAGAGATCCTTCAACCCATCATTCCATTACTCCATTACTCCATTACTCCAGTTGGGGCGAACCCACTGAGTTCTATATAAATACATTAATATCACCCTAAGATAGAGAAGTAAACCTAAACATTTAGTTTGTAGAAATATTTAAAGTTTGTTTAAATAAAAAACATTCTGTTTTTCTAAGTTAATTTTTGTCAATAATTGAGGTGAAGCATGACCGGAATATGTTTACTTAAAAATACCATTCAGGAATATGCCTGGGGTTCGCACACAGCCATTCCGGAACTTTTGGGCAATGATTCTCCAGCAAGCACTCCCCAGGCAGAACTGTGGATGGGTGCTCATCCCAAGGCGTCTTCTATGATAAAATGCGACGGGGAGTGGCGATCTTTGTTGGAATTAATTGCGGAAAATCCGCAAGGCATTCTTGGGGGAAAAGTTGCTGAAAAGTTTGAAAGCAGGCTTCCGTATCTCTTTAAGGTGCTTGCTGCTGCAAAACCGCTTTCCATTCAGGCCCATCCCAGCCTGGTTCAGGCCAAAGAAGGTTTTGAAAGGGAAAACAGGCTTGGGATTCCTTTAGATGCGTTCAACAGAAATTACAAAGATGACAATCACAAACCCGAGTGTATCTGCGCGCTAACCTTTTTATGGGCGTTGAACGGTTTTCGCAAAATTTCCGACATTATTTCTCTCATGGATAGAATATGCCCGCAGGGCTTAAAAAAAGAACTCGAACGACTTCGTCGGCAACCGGATTCCAATGGGTTAAAAAAGTTCTTTCAAGCCATGATGACCCTTGAACGTGAGCCTCAGAGGCAGATCATCGATGATGCCATAAAAAATGCAGAAAAGGTGAAAGACGAAGACAAGGCGTATCAATGGATGATCGATCTGCATGAAGAGTACCCGGCTGATGTCGGTGTTTTTTCTCCCATAATCTTGAACCTGATTTGTCTGGAGCCGGGTCAGGCCATGTTCCTGCCGGCCGGAGAGCTTCACGCTTATCTGGATGGTGTTGGAATAGAATTAATGGCAAATTCAGACAATGTATTACGGGGCGGATTGACGCCGAAGCATGTTGATGTGAAAGAGCTGCTGAAAATCCTTAATTTTAAACAACGTGAAGTCAAGATCCTTACAACGGAAAAAGTCAACCCATGTGAACGCAGATACGAAAGTTTTGCCGAAGAGTTTGTCTTGTCGGTGATTACGGTAAATTCGGATACAGGTTATTATAGCCCTGGTGAAAGGTGTGTTGAAATACTGCTTTGCACGGACGGAAAAGCTGTCATTACTGACTTCGCAATAAATAACAGTGTCGTCATTAACAAGGGAGGATCGATTATAATACCTGCAAATGTTGAAAGATACAGTATTGAAGGAAATGCTGTATTTTACAAGGCATCAGTCCCGATTTAGCGCATACCTGAATCTTGCATATGAAAGCCTCCAACTCGTTCAAAATTCAGGGCAAAAAAGTCTTGACATTAAAAAATCGATCATATAATTGTTGCAAAATAAATTTAACTAGGGAAAATAAATGGTGCATAAAAAATCAGGCAGGTATTATTGGTATTATTTTAGTACCGGTCTGCCTGGGGTGCGCTGATACAAGAACAACTTGCAAAGCGAAAAAAAACCGTGGGTAGACGGAAAATCCCACGGTTTTATCTTTTTAAGGGCCGTGGGAAACCTCACGGCCTTTTTTCTTTGAAAAAGGAGGCAGGTAATATGACATACTTGGGCAAACGAATCCGCATGGAGCGAATAAAAAACCGAAATACAGGGAGAACGGTAATTGTTCCAATGGATCATGGAATTTCAATGGGTCCCATTAACGGGCTGAAGGACATGAAGGATGCAATTCATAATGTGGCGGAAGGGGGCGCAAATGCCATTGTGGAGCACAAGGGTCTTGTGGGTGAGGGGCATCGTGGGGAAGGCAAAGATATCGGCCTGATCATCCATCTGTCCGCTTCGACGAGCCTTTCGCCGTATCCAAACGTGAAAACACTTGTTTGCACCGTTGAAGAGGCGATCAAGCTCGGTGCCGATGCTGTATCCATACATGTTAACTTGGGAAACGGACAGGAAAAAGAGATGCTGCACGATTTTGGCCGGGTAAGCAATGAAGCTCGAATCTGGGGACTTCCGCTGCTTGCCATGATCTACCCAAGGGGCGAAAAGATTAAGGACGAATATGATGTCAACGCGGTAAAGCATGCCGCGCGCGTTGGAAACGAGATGGGTGCTGACATTGTCAAGGTTTCATACACCGGTTCTGTGGAAACATTCAAAGAAGTTGTATCCGGGTGTTCAATTCCGGTGGTCATCGCCGGCGGACCTAAGATGGATTCCGATCGGGAGATACTCGAAATGGTAAAAGGCTCTATTGAGGCTGGAGGGGCCGGTGTTTCCATCGGCAGGAATGTGTTTCAGCATGAAGATCCGACACGCATGGTAAGGGCAATTTCTTCCATTGTTCATGAAGACAGCAGTGTAGAAGATGCCCTTAAAATTTTGGGATAGTTATCGTTCATTAATTTTGACTGTTATGTTTTTATGGGTATAAAATTTCAAACATAATAATTCCCTTATTGCAAACAATCGAATATTTTTGATTGAAGATTGATTATTAATAAAAAGATAGAGCGAAGCGATTTCACAAATCATCAATCGCCAATCGTCAATGTTCAATTCTGTTTATTTTTTTTCATCAGAAGGATCAGCGTTAACCAAATGTTTTAGAAGGGGAATTGTACAATGCGAAAAATATGGGTAAAGGTAGATTCCTGGGATAAAAAAATCGTAACCACCGCACTGGAAGGCGGTGCAGACGGTATCATGCTTCCCAAGGGATTTTCAGAAAAAGTGAAAGCTTTAGGAAGGATCCAGACTATTTCTGAAGATGGTGACTTAAAACTCGGTAAAGACGTCGTCTTTTTTAACATAAAAAGCGGGGAGGATGAGGACGAAATTGCCAAGCTCAGTCAGAAAAAGCGTGTCATCCTCCAATGCAGTGACTGGACGATCATTCCCTTAGAGAATCTCATCGCAAAAGGCGCGGACGTTATTGCTCAGGTTCGGGACCTGAAAGAGATGGAAACGGCTTTCGGTATTCTTGAAAAAGGCGTGGGACATGTCCTTTTTCATGCAGACGATGCAATTGAGCTTAAGAAAGTACTCTCTTGGTTTCGTTCAAAAGGCGATAGAATCGCGCTTCAGACTGCCGAAGTCATCGAAGTCAGACCCGTTGGGATGGGTGACAGGGTCTGTGTGGATACCTGCACATCCATGGGCATCGGCCAGGGGATGCTGGTCGGAAACAGCAGCAGTGCGCTGTTTCTGATTCATTCCGAAAGCATCTCCAATCCGTATGTTTCACCCAGGCCGTTTCGGGTGAATGCAGGGCCGGTGCACTCATACACCAGAATCCCGGGCGGGAAAACCAGATACCTTTCAGAGCTTTCAGCCGGAGACCCGGTACTGATCGTCGATTTTAAAGGAGATACGGCTACCGGTATTGTCGGGCGCTTGAAGATCGAGAAACGTCCATTAATGCTGGTGAAGGCTGTTTTTAACGACAAAGAAATTACAACCATTGTTCAAAATGCGGAAACCATCCGGCTGACCGATCCTGAAGGAAAGGCCGTGTCGGTTGTGAACCTGTCACCTGGCGACAAGGTCCTGGTGGCGATGGAAGCGGGCGGCAGACATTTTGGCATGAAGATAGAAGAGTCCATCACGGAGAAATAGGGAATGGTGGTGTTAGATTCAAACGATTATGGTTTTTTCATAAGAATCTTTAATCCACTCAAACAGTTTCCAGAATAAAAATTTAATCATATCTGTCTCGGTAACAAATAAAATATAACGGATAACAGATCAGTGATAGAGATAAAACCACAGAAAATATACGATAGTATAGTTACCGTTCCGGGTTCAAAGAGTTACACGCATCGGATTCTCATTGCTTCAGCCCTTTCTGACGGTGTTTGCACCATAACCAATGGGCTTAAAAGCGAAGATACACGCCTTACTTTAGGTGCATTAAAGCAAATGGGCATAACCATCGATATAGGGAATGACCGGATTATCGTCCAGGGGGAAAAGGGGAGATTGAAGCCGTGTCATGAGCCGGTGTATCTTGGAAATTCAGGGACTTCAATGCGCCTTTTAACCGCTGTGGCAGCTCTGGGTCAAGGTCTTTACACGCTTACAGGGGTAAAACGGATGGAAGAGCGACCGATCCAGGATCTTCTGGATGGACTCGTTCAGATGGGAGTAACAGCCCGCTCAAAAAAAAACACGGGATGTCCCCCCGTTGAAGTCAAAGGGGGCAAAGTTGCGGGCGGCAGCGTTGCGCTGAGATGTGGCGTCAGCAGCCAGTTTCTTTCAGCCCTGCTTCTAATCGCACCTTACACTCAAAAAGGGATTGAAATAAATATCATCGAGGGGCCTGTATCAAAACCCTATGTGGATATGACTGTTGATGTCATGGAAGAACTTGGCGTTGAGGTCAAACGTGACGGCTATGAACGTTTCAGCGTTACCGGAGGGCAGATATACAGAGCAGGATCTTATGCGGTTGAGCCTGACTGTTCCCAGGCCGGATATTTCTGGGCTGCTGCTGCCATCACCGGTAATAAGATTAAAGTAAAGGGGACGACAAATAGAACACGGCAAGGCGATGTCCGTTTGACACAAGTTCTTGAAAACATGGGGTGCAAAATCAACCATGAAACCGATGGTATTTCAGTCTCCGGCGGATCCCTTTCGGCCATAACGGTTGATATGTCTGATATGCCGGATATGGTACCGACTCTGGCAGTGGTTGCGGCATTTGCCAGAGGAACTACGGTGATTGAAAATGTGGGCCATCTCAAAGCAAAAGAAAGTGACCGTTTGGGTTCTGTTGTAAATGAGCTTTCCAAGATCGGGATAGAAGCCGGCTGTAGCGATACCGGTATGAAAATCAAAGGCGGAATACCGAAAGGCGCTGAAATTGATACCTATGGGGATCATCGTATGGCCATGAGCTTTGCGCTGGCCGGCCTGAAAGTTCCCGGTATTATTATCAGGGATGAAAATTGTGTTGAAAAGTCGTTTCCGGATTTTTGGAATGTGTTTGAAGGACTGTACCGCAGATGAACACATTTATAATCGGGGGTTTTTCTCCCGATTAGTTGAGAAAAATGGGGGTATTGTTAAAAGGATTTTTCCCAACGCTTTAATTATATGAGGGGGGGTCGGGTTGTTTTTTTATTAAATCGCTCCATGGATAATGTTTTTTTTCAAACCGTGTAAACTCGTGGTTAATGGATCGTAAAGAAAGAACAAAATTAAATATAACAACAATGTGTTCGAATTAGAACAAAGATTTTCTTGCTGTTGAAATGTTTCGGTATGCATCTGTTCTTTCTAACGATCCATAAACCACTCAAACAGTACACGCTTTTTAAAAAAGATGATCTATTCCGCTCTTCCCTCCGTCCTGGAAACCCAACGGGTTGGAAGTGAATACGCAGGCTGATCTTTTAGAGATGATCCATAATCGGGTAACAGTGCACTGAAAAAATGGTTGTGGGCAGATCTCTTGGAAAGCGCCATGGACGTTCAATTTCAAAACGAATTTGAACGGTATGGAATCGGTTTGTGATACGAGCATACAGATGAAAAATATTTTTTTAAAACCCCTGACCACGCAAATAATTAGGAAGAAACATGCCGGGAAACACATTCGGAACGTTATTTAGAATAACAACTTGGGGTGAGTCTCATGGAGAAGGGGTGGGCGTTGTCATTGACGGTTGCCCTCCTAGAATACCCCTTGATGAGAACATTATTCAGGCCATGCTGAATCGCAGACGGCCGGGAAAATCACCTGCCAGCACGTCAAGGATGGAGCCGGATCAGGCTGTAATCTTGTCCGGTGTTTTTGATAAAATGACCACAGGCACGCCCATTATGATCATGGTATACAACAAAGATGCGGATCCAAAAGCCTATGTGCCGTATAAAGATCTTTTTCGTCCCGGACACGGAGATATCACCTACATGGCCAAATACGGGATAAGAGACTGGCGGGGCGGGGGACGGGCATCTGCCCGTGAGACCGTGGCAAGAGTAGCGGCGGGTGCCGTAGCCAAGGCACTTCTTGCCAGAGAAAACATTAAAATATTTGCGTACACCATTAAACTCGGCGGTATCAGCGCAGAAACTCTTGATTTCAATGTTATTGATAAAAACATGTTCTATTGCCCTGACATGGAAGCTGCGGAAAAAATGACGACGCGGGTCCTAAAGATAAAAAAACAGGGCGATTCGGTGGGCGGAATTGTCGAGATACGGGCCAAGGGCGTCCCACAGGGGCTGGGAGATCCGGTATTTGATAAACTCGATGCGGATCTGGCAAAAGCGCTGATGAGTATCGGTGCCGTCAAAGGGGTTGAGATCGGATCTGGTTTCGAAGCGGCGGAAAAGCTTGGGTCTGAGAATAATGATCCGATCACGCCTCAGGGCTTTTCAACCAATAACGCAGGTGGTATTTTGGCCGGAATATCCAACGGCGATGATGTTGTGGTTCGCGTGGCCGTTAAACCGATTCCTTCAATTTCAATCGAGCAACAGACCACAGACCAATCCAAACGGCCGGCAACCATTTCAACCAAAGGGCGCCATGATATTTCGGCTATTCCACGTATCAACGTTGTCTGTGAGGCCATGGTCAGCCTTGTTCTGGCCGATCATCTACTAAGGCAGCGGGCCATTCAATAGGTAGTTTCCATCCATAAATGGCTCTTTTTCACAATATCTGTGTCAATCTTCGGAATTAATTGTACGGCGTACTCTAAAGTACGCCTCCGCGTAATTCCTCGATTTCCCCCGCTCAAAGTCCGGGATCTTCGACTTAATCTTCTAAAAAACATCACATTTCTGAATTGGAAACTTGTTAGTGCCCAAAAAAAAACATTTATGAACGGGCACTATATAAAAACCTGTTCCTATGGATCTAAATCCTATATTCCTTTTGACGACCACTTGTTTTTTAAAAAGACGAAATAAAACAGATAGACTGAAAGTGCGAGGAAAACGACATCCCACAGGATGGTTCCGATGCCGATGGAACTTCCCTGGGTGGTGGAAAAACACCCGCAATGGATATCAAGACCTCTTGCCAAATTAAAACATAATGCACCGATATATACCCCAAGCAGGATATTACACCAGACCACCGTCCCCGGCATCCAGAACCCGATAATCAAAAAGAGGCCCATCAACATTTCGAGCCACGGCAGAAAAATGGCGGTTAAATTGATGAGGTTGTCCGGAAGAATCTGGTAATTATAAATGATTTCGGCAAATGCTTTAGGGTGCAAAATCTTGTCATAACTGGCGTATATAAATATCACCCCAAGAATCAATCGTGCGCCATGGTAAAAAAAAGGAGAGAGATTTTTTCTTTTTTTCGTCATCGGTTTTTTCTATATTGTTTTCAAAATATGCAAGAAGGTCAACCGTGATTCAACAGATTTAATGACAATTGCTTTATAAATCCAAATCAATCCGAATGTTCCTTTTCTATGGGAAGATCGGCTTCTTTCCATTTTGTCCAGCCGTTTACCAGTATTCTGACATTACTAAAACCCATGTCGACCAGAAAATTTGCCACATCATGACTCAGTTCGCAGGATTCTCCATCGCAATAGGTAATGATCGGTGTATCGGTCGATATATCTTCTGTGACGCTCATAAGCCTCTGATCAACTTCATGCCGGGGAAGACTGCGTGCGCCTTTGATATGTCCCTTTTCATAATCATCATCTGGGCGGGCATCAATAAAAATGGCTGCTTGCCGTAAAAACAGTTTTTTTGCTTCTACCAGAGAAATATCTATCCGTTCACCAGATGGGGTGGTCAAACGGGCTTCCATGGACCAGTCATCAAACAGTGGCAACGGATCATTTTGAAACTGATTAATCGAAAACCCGAGAAAAACAGCCAGCGCAAACAGGGCCCCGCATTGCCAGATGGCCTGAAAAAATTTCTGTTTGTGGATTTTTAATCTATTATTCTTGATCACTTTTGTCCAAAAACCAATTTGAAATAATTAATTTGATATAATTTATTGCCTGCCGGCAAACGGATAACTATTTTCCAAAAATCCGAGGATTTAAAATTCTGGAAAGAGATTCTACTCTATGGCTCGGAATTCTATCTAAAATTTTCGGAATTCGATGCTTAAAAGGATCGTATAAGGTAAAGTCTGGAGCTAAAGCTATCTCCCCCCAACTCAAAAGGATCTTTACCGTTTCAAGCGCTAACATTACGGCAGTGAACCAAACAATAGGCGCAAAAGAAGTGATATGGCCTTCGGCAACCTTTTTTAACGTCTGGTCATCATAGTAGTCGATCGCGCCCTCTATCTTGCCAAAAGCAAGCAAAATCTTTAATGTTAATAGATCATACTCCGCATCGGTAAAGCTTGAAATCGGTTTGCCCTGTGTCGGCAACTTATAGACTTCCTCAAGGCTCGGCGTTTGAGGTGTGAAAGTGATAACATTGCCATATGGAAGCGCCCACCCCTCTACAAAGGGAATACCCATTTCACGGGCCTTTCGTGACATTATTATACAAGGCTTTATTTTATCAATCACTAAAACAGCAGCATCGGAATTATTTAATATCTCTTCAATATTGTCTTCACCCATTGCATAGTACTTGTCTATCATTATGTCCGGGTTTATTTTTTTAGCTGTTTCTTCTGCAACATCTATCTTTCTTTGGCCAATGGTATCTTGAAAAGCAAATATTTGTCTATTCATATTTGTCTGTTCATACACGTCATTATCTATAATGCTGAATTTTCCTATCCCGCATCTTGCAAGGACCTCAAAGACAACACCGCCTACCCCTCCTATTCCAAAAACGCTTACTTTAGAGTTTCGCATTTGTTCCTGTTGATCTTCAGTAATGAACCCAATGTTTCTATTAACAAGACTTCCATATTCTGTTCCCCATTTGTCCCCGTATTTGTTCATTTCCCGCTCCTTTTAGTATTTTTTCATGAACAACGATCATTCTTGCCAAAAAGTGAAATGGAGATCTCCGTTTTTCAAAAAGCATGCATTACTTTTGACGCTAAAGTCAATCCCGATATCGTAAAAACAATCAAGGTGTGAGGGACATAATAGCAAACATCTTGAAATTAGTCATCTGAATAAAAGATAAACAGGCGGGTATCGGAAATTTTATCTTTCCATAAGGATCTTTAGGTGGGCCTCCAAAGACTCTTTCAACGCTTCTAGGTTGTAACCACCTTCAAGCACGGAGACGAGTCTGCTTCCTGCATAAGATTCTGCGATTTTCTTAACACTTTGCGTTAGTGCTTCATACCCCTTTTTAGTGAGTCGTATACCCGCTAAAGGATCTGCCATGTGTGCATCAAAACCGGCAGAGATAAGAACGAACTGGGGTTTGAAATAATCCATTGTCTGTTCAACAGATTCCATAGCGTTTAGATACGCTTTATCACCCGACCCCGGGGGCATGGGAAAGTTCATGGTGTATCCTTTTCCTTGACCGTTTCCTGTTTCCATGGCCCATCCGGTTCCAGGATAGCAGGATGAAGGATCCTGGTGAAAACTGATGTAAAATATCGTCGGGTCTTCTTCAAAAATATGCTGGGTGCCGTTTCCGTGGTGTACATCCCAGTCTAATATCAATACTCGGTCTATGGCATGCTCTTTTTGAATATACTTTGCCGCGATGGCCACGTTATTGAAATAGCAAAACCCCATGGCCCGTGATCGTTCCGCGTGGTGCCCGGGAGGCCTGACGGCACAGAAGCAGTTTTTTACCTGACCTTCCATGACGGTGTCGATCCCCTTTAATACACCGCCGACGGCGTAACATGCAACTTCAAAAGTGGCCGGGCTCAAAGGGCATTCCGGTGTGTTTATAAAAGGAAAAGCATTGCCCACGTCTCTTTCAAATTTGTCGATATAGCTCGGTTCATGACAGAACTCCAGGATACTCCGTTTTACGGGTTCAGGCTCTATGTGGAGAAGGTTTTCGAAGAGCCCCGTAACGCGCAAGGATTCGACAATGGCGGTGAGTCTTTGCGCTGTTTCCGGGTGATGAGACCCCGTGTCGTGTTTTAAATATATCTCGTCGTAAACCAAACCTGTTTTCGTCATGTGGGTTTTCCTTTTTCGAATTATTCATTGTTCAACGTGATAATCTTAACCTGCATTGATTTTGAGCGCTGTTAAATGCATAGGGGGCTTTGAAAAATGAAATTTTTATCAGACAGAATAAGCGGCGTAATACATTCTGATGAAGCTTGCGTGGCTTTCAAAGGCGATGGCCGGTAATTCATTATAATGAAAGTAGCCCGCATCATTTGCATCGTCACCGGCGATAAGGGTGCCGGAATAGCTTTTAACCAGATAGCCCACCATCAGTACGGAATGATATTGGGCACTCGGATTGGTGGAAACCCCAAGGAGCATATCGATCTGCCCCGAAAGCCCAGTCTCCTCTTTAAGTTCTCTTAACGCCGCTTTTTCTGGTGCTTCGCCGAGCTCCATAAATCCTCCCGGGAGGCACCAGAACCCTTTTCGGGGCGCCACGCTCCGTTTTACAAGAAGTACTCTTTCTCCTTTATCCACCACAACAAGGCATGTGGCCGGAATGGGGTTCTCATAGAGGGGCTCATTACAGTGTTCACAGAAAAACCGCAGTCTGCCTTCGCAAAATTTTTCTGAGAGTCCTGTGCCGCAATAATGGCAGAATTTCTTTTTACGCATGGTCAGTCGTCGAAATCCCCTTCCGGACCTTTATCGGAAATGATGGATGCCGACCTTTTGATGATTTTTTCCGGAGTCCATTCATCGGGGTCTTCAATTCGACTTGCTTTTGGGCCTGGATCATACGTTCCAGCCTCAAGGATGGCCTTAACGGCAATAGGTGCCGTGTTTTTTGCGTTAAAGACGGTTACAAGCATATTAAAAACAAATTCTTCAACCCGTTTGACCATTCTTTCTCTGACGGTTTTAGGCTGTCCCATCAACTTGTTTTCAAAGGGCAGGTTGAGTTTCTTATAATTTCCGCCTTTAAGGCCTTTGGACTCGGCATAGGCGGTCATTTCTAACCACATTTCTTCGGTGACGCCCTGATTCTCAACTTTAATGAAATTGTCATCCTTATCGAGCATGGCATTGCCGTAGTCATTGACTTCAAGGCCCCAGGAGATCATTTGCAGGGCTGTGGCTACATTTGCTTTGGTTGTCCTGGTTTTAGTTGCAATTTCCCTCAACCTGTCGGAGCTGTTTCCGGATGTCCCGTGCTGGGCACCGGAAATCTGATATTTTGCCAGAGCCTGGTGAATTTCAGCGGTTAAATCAACCTGTATCCCCTGTCCGCTTGCCTCGATGCCGTGAGTTGTTCCGTTGTTTAACGCGATCCAATCCGGAAAAATATCATGGGCGTTGAGTCCCCGAATCAGAAACAAGGCTTCTTCTACGGTCGAGAGTCCTTCTTTTCCCTTAATTTCACCCACTTCGGTTTCAAGGCCTGCCCATTTTGGAACAAAAGGATTCAGTTCCAGATTGGCAAGAAGGTTCTGATCATCGGGCAGATGGGATGCATCAATGGCGATGGAGGTCATTCCTGCCTCAAACAACGTTGGAATTTCTACTTTGGCCTCATCAACATCCTGTTTTTTCTTTATTCCATAATGATCGGCGTGAATGGCCACCGGGATGGTTATTCCCAGTTCATTGCACAGTGCATCGACCTGCCGGGCGATATTCCAGTAATTGACCGCACAATAGGCATTGGCACCGCCTTCTGATCTGGCGATTTCTATGATGATGGCGGCATTCGCCCGCTGGGCGGCCTGGAGAGCGCCCCGAATAACAAAGTGATTCCGGCCGTTGGCAGCCATGGCGATGGCTTTGCCCTTGGCAAGCATTGCCCGGTCAATAAACTTTCCGCTGACGATCAGGGCTTTTGAGTTGGGAAAAAGTTTTACCACATTCGGCGGGCGGCCGATTTTAAGCGCTTGTTCAAAATCCGTTGATGCTGCGGTTCTGTTTTCAGGCATGGCTTAACCTCCTTTTGAAAATCGTTTAATGCAAGCATAATTATTTGAGGGGTCTGGGAGTTTTTCTAAATAGTCGCTCCATGGATAATCTTTTTTTAAAACGCGTGAACTCGTGGCAACGGCTCGTAAAGAAAGAACAGAAATCAATCTTTGAAAAAAATAATAGGTTCACTGTGCAATCTGCAATTTCTTTTAAAGATGTGATTTCGGCATACGTCTGTTCTTTCTAACGAT
The DNA here is from genome assembly GCA_041548585.1 of Desulfobacterales bacterium. GTDB lineage: Bacteria > Desulfobacterota > Desulfobacteria > Desulfobacterales > UBA11574 > UBA11574. Next base: position 12,734 of record JBFESJ010000016.1, read on the forward strand.
CCCTAAGCCACTCAAACAGCACCCGATTTAAAAAAAGATCATCCATTCCGCTAATACTGAAGGATATAGAGGAAAAACTCCCCAAGGGCTCAATTATTTATTTAAAAATTCATCATTCTTGATTGTCAAAATTTTTGGATCTGACGTCATTTAATATTTCAAGAATTTCCGCTTTCGATGAGCCGGGAGCCCAGAGTGCACCCCAGCCCTTTTGGAACTGAAACAAACCATCATACGCCGTATCATGAAATGATCGAATTTGATGGGGAATGTCGTGTTCATTCAAGATGGAGTCGATAAGCTGCGCCTCTATGATATTATCCAAGGTTGCTATATTTACAAATTCCTGATCATCTCGTTCATTCATATCGTAATCCTTACCAGTTAAGTACGAATCCAGTAATATCTGAAGCTTGCATACGCATTATTTTTACCGGAATCTTGAATTTAGTCAAATATAAAAAACCAGTTTAAGAATGCGAAGCTGAAATGGATGTGAATTAAATTACATAGATTTTGTGAATTTATTTACACACACCCTGAAATGTTCCTCGCAAAAAATATATAACCAATTGAAAATATAATATTATCAGACAACAAACATTCGGCATGGCTTTTGCAGATAAGGGGGCGATGACAGGATCGCCGAGCACGTCTAGAATGCCATGATTTTGCATTCAAAGATGGATATTCCCCAATAGATGAATAGACCACAATATTACCATATATTGTTGTTTGATATGTCTTGACACACAACATTTTGTTTATTATTATCGGAAATCAAAAAATCGAATCGTTCGGTAAAGTGTAAACTTCTGACAACCCCACCGGGTCGATCAGGAGTCATTCGGGGTGCATGGATCTGTCAAAGAGTTTAAATCTAACCCCCTGCACCACAAAATGAAAGAATCTTATGGATAGCGAAAACAAATTTTCTAAATTAAATCCTACAGGTTCAAAATCAGAAGGCCTCATAGAAGGAAAGGAGGTTAAAAAAAAATATTTAGTTAATGCGTTGAATTTTATTAACTTTCAAGATGGTGTGGTCTTTGTAAATTTTAAACATCTCAAATACGGCCATACGATTTCCCGCCGAGCCAAACCCAAACCCTGCCTTGGAGATGAGTTAACGTGTCTTTGGACCGAAACGGATAAAATTGGTCAACAGTTACCATCCTATAAATTCCAAGAAATTACCATCCCTAATGGTAAAAATATATTAATATTAAAATCCAACGAGATCAGCATAAATGATAAGGGTATTCGTCTCGTTCTTCCAGAGACATCCAGGGAAGTCAGTCTCCGGAAAATGGGACGGCATTCATGCAAAGGTATCAGGGTTCAGCTAATTCAGAACAGCGCGCTTTTTTATGGTGTTCTCATTGATTTTAGCACGGATTCCTTCCGTGTTGATATCACTTCAAGTCCTCCCCAGACGTTTCAATGGATCGATCCTGAATCCCCGGTAACCCTGATCTTTTCCAATGAAAATGAGATGCTCTATTCAGGGGAATGCAGAGTGATCAAGCAGACAGGCGATCAAAAAACGAAAAGCTATGTTCTGGAACCATTAAAATATCAAATCCGAAGATTTAAACCCAAAAAATTCCGGAGCACCCGCCAGAAACTGATCCCATCACCGAGCATTATCTTTAAACATCCGTTTACAGACAAGATGATCAATCTGAAAGTCGTTGACGTGTCGGGTTCCGGTTTTTCAGTGGAGGAAGACAGGAACAACGCAGTTCTTTTACCCGGCATGATCATCCCTGATCTGGAGCTGAACTTTGGAATCAACTTCAGCATCAAATGTAAAGCCCAAGCTGTTTATAGACAGGTCATAGGGGAAGAAAAGAACAGCAATTGGGTGAAATGCGGCATGGCCATTCTCGATATGGATATCCAAGACCACGGCAGGCTTTCAGCGTTGCTTCATCAGGCAAAAGACGACCATTATTATCTTTGCAACCGAGTAAATATGGACACCCTCTGGAAATTTTTCTTTAAATCCGGTTTTATTTATCCCAAAAAGTACGCATTTCTTGAGGCAAACAAAGAGAAAATCAAAGCAACTTACGAAAAACTATATACCCAAAATCCAAAGATGGCCAGGCATTTCATATACATAGACAAAGGTCGTATTCTGGGCCATATGGCTATGGTTCGTTTTTTTAAAAATTCATGGTTGATCCATCATCATGCTGCTGACCGTTCAGACTTACGGCCGGCCGGGGTGTCTGTGTTGAACCAGATTGGCCGGTTTGTCAATGAGTCCCATAGGCTCAGTTCAAGCCAAATGAATTTTGTTTTCTGTTATTTCAGACCCGAGAATAAATTTCCCAGCCGTGTATTTGGGGGGGTTTTCGAAAATATCAAAGATCCAAAAGGCTGTTCCCTCGATACGTTTGCGTATTTTCATTGCCGAAAAATCTTAAATGACGAGCCGGGGTTGGAAAGACCATGGGATTTGACGGAAGCTCAGCCTGAAGATTTTTTTGAGTTAAAAAATTTTTACGAATTTTCATCAGGCGGTCTCATGCTGGATGCCATGGAACTCGAACAGGATTCTGTGGGTATTGAGGAACTCTCAAAAGTATATCAACAACTTGGTTTTATAAGGGAAAAACATGTTTTTTCGCTGAAGAGGAACGGCAAGCTCAAGGCAATGCTCATGGTAAATATTTCAGATATCGGCCTGAACCTTGCTGATCTGACCAGTAGTATCAAGATTGTTGTTGTTGATTCAAATGAACTGTCAAAGGATATTCTCTTTTTGGCGCTTTCTGAACTCTCCAAAAAATATGAGCAGGACGAAATACCAGTACTTCTATATCCTGTAGACTATGCTGAAAACAGTTACATACCCTATGAGAAATTATATAATCTTTGGGCGTTAAACTTGCAATATTTAGACCATTATTTCAAATATGTCAATAGGTTATTCAGAGGAGTAGATTCTTGAACAGCATTCTTAAGAAAGATGTGATTATTATGCCGGCTTGCATCCCCTGCAAGAGATTACCGGGGTATAGGTGAATCTCCTTGGATCAGAAAAAAAACGCTTGAATTCCTCAAAAAATTCTTCATATCCGCCTTTGTATTCTTTAAACTCATATCCTAATCTTTTTACGGCAACTTCCAACTTCTTGGTCCAGTTGAAGGCGTCTTTTTCATTCAATTTTCCAAAAATCAGGTGATGGGGCGCCATGGTCACGTCTATATCCTGGTACCCGAGATCATAAAGAAAAGAATAAAGCTTGATTCCTACATAGGGGTCAAAATCAGCATTTTTTTCCAGAGCCTTCATTATTCCGTAAAATGTTCCTTGAAGCTTTTGAGAGAGCCCGAAATGGTTGAGGCAGTTATAGTCCAGATCGATAAGGCAGATAATGCCTCCGGGTTTCAAGATACGGGATATATTCTTGACGATATCAAAACTTTCAGTTCGATAATACTCGAGGACAAATCGGACCCAAATAAAATCGAACACTCCCAGATCATCCAAGGGGTCACGTATGTCTCTGCATATATATTTTATACCCTTTTTGCTATAGTGTTTTTTTGCGTATTTAATTCTTCCTTCAGCGATATCGATCCCGACGACTTCACCATTGGGTTGAACCAGTTTATGAAGATAGAAGGATGTTTTGCCCGACCCATGCCCTAAATCTGCAACGCGCATACCCGGTTTTATCCCGGCCCACAGTGCCTGATTTTCAACTATTTTAACGTCTGTTTTCAAGTCAAGGCGAAGCGCTTCTTCATCGCTTTCCATTAAATATCCGCTATGATTCGTATTTGAGGTATTCATAATTTTTTCAAAGACAAGAACCTGGGAACCCTGTAAAGAATGTGGTCCATGGCCTTATTTGCAATATGTCGTTTTTCTTAAATGGGGTTATGATATCTCTGATACTGTTTATAATTTCTGGATGCTTTTCGAAAGAAAATCCTGAATTTATAAGTAATGATGGCAAGGGTCAAGCTTTTTGTGATAAAAGCTTAGAAAACGGTCTATTTTTCGTATCCCAGAAGCTACAGTATATTTTCCATAAATTGATAAATTCTGTGTGTACATCGCGATATGTGAAGATTTTATGAATCTCAGAGTAGAATGAAACACCAAATGCTCATTTTCATCACTTCAAAAAACAAAGGCTCCAAGAAAAGCAATGCCTAATTTGCGGATTTTTGTAATTGGTTCTTTGTATTTATTTGTTTAGTTCATCCCGAACAACCTGCCCTATTTTATCCAACAGATATGGCTTTTTAACGTAGGACGTTGCACCCAATCTTTGAGCCTCTCTAACACGATCTGTTTCAGAATAACCGCTGGTGATGATGGCTTTTTGATTGGGATGTATTTCGAGAATTTTTTTGTATGTATCGAGTCCGTCGATCCCGGGTTCCATGATCATATCCAGCACCAGAAGGTCTGCCGAATGATTCTTCATGTAATCCACCGCTTCTTCACCACTCGAAACCGACAAAACAGAATAACCTAGTTTCATTAATATTTCAGAGGCGATTTCCCTCTGAGCTTCCACATCGTCCACAACCAAAATCGACTCACCATTGCCCATAACATCATTCATGGACACCATGGATTGATCCGTTGCCAGTTCTTGTCTGATTACCGGAAAATACAGTGTAAATTGGGTTCCTTTCCCTTCAGAACTTTTGACATCAATATATCCTTTATGATCTTTTACGGTTCCCCAAACGACGGCCATCCCGAGACCTGTTCCGCTTTTTCCCATGACTTTTTTGGTGTAGAAGGGTTCAAATATCCTCTCTACATCTTCAGCAGGAATACCGATACCGGTATCGCGAACGCTGAGAGTAACATAATCCCCCTGTTTGACCTTGTCATAGCCATTTAAGGATTTATCAATATACCGATTTTCTGTGGATATAATTATTTCTCCCAAATCGGGGATTGCCTCAACGGCATTCGTAACTAAGTTCATGACTGTTTTGGTTAGATGGATAGGAGAGCCCAAAATATTCAGCAGGTTTGTATCAAAATCGGTTTTTACATGAACATTTGGGTGGTATATTTTCAAGTTTTCAAATTCAGGGCTTTTCAAGTATTCAGAAATCGTAGCGTTTAAATTGACGACTTTGGTGGTAATCACCCCCCTTCTTGCCAGGGTCAGCAAATCCTGAACAATTGCGGCAGCTCTTTCTCCAGCTTTTTGTATGGTTAAGATCGGCTTTCTTAGCGGGCTTTCTTGGGGGATATCCATGAGCAACAATTCTGGATAACTGACAATGCCGGACAGAATATTGTTTAGATCGTGCGCCACGCCGCCGGCAAGGGTCCCTATGGCTTCCATTTTTTGTGCTCGCTGGAGGCGGGCTTCCAAATCCCTTTTCTCTTGACCAGAACGTTTGAGTTCGGTAATATCCGTGCCGATGCAGAGAATCTCCATAATATTTCCATCACGATCAAAGATAGGCCTGTAGGTCCATGCAATCCAGACCTTTGTGCCATTCCTGAGCACATTTTGATTCTCATTAACAATTGGCTTTTCTGAAGCGTGCTTTAAAAGATTTAACAGTTTGTCAAGATAATTCCGCGTTGATTCATTTTCCGGAAAGATCGTTCCTTCTAAACTTTTCCCGAGTATTTCATTCTCGGAGTAACCAAAAAAATTTTGTGCAAACTCATTGAAAAAGGTGATATTCCCTTTGATATCTCTTCGCATGATAATACTATTGGCATTCTCGACAAGCTCGCGGTATTTTTTTTCGCTATCTCGGAGTTTTTGAAAAGATCTCGCATTTATTATACTAACAGCTGTTTGGGAGGAAATTCCCATTAAAAAATTCATATCACTTTTGGTCAGCGGTCTTTTTGATTTGGGATTGTCCACAGCAAGTATGCCCAGAGATTCTTTTTCATAAACAATGGGCACACATATCAGTGACTGAACCCCCATTTTTTTAGCGAATTGCAGGCTTCTTTTTGATAATGTTTTCTCAATTTCGCCAATATCATTTACCAATATTGGCTTTCGATTCCTGAAAGCCACGATAAACACTCCTTGGGATCGGGGGTTATCAAGATGAAACTCGCTTTTTCGTAAAAACCATTCAATCTCGTTATCATAACCAAATCCCGCGGTGTAAAAGAGCCTTGTTTTATTTTTATCGGCAAGCATGATCAACCCACGGTCAAAATCCATGTGAATTTCCATAATATTGACCACAGTATTGATGAGTTTGTCGATATCTAAAATCGAAGAAGTGGCCCTACCTATTTCTTGAACAAGCAAAGCATTGTTGTGACGAATATTTATTTCGTCTATAAGGTCCTTGGCCGCATCACCCTGAGTTTCGACGGTTTTTGTCAATTCTTTTTTTTCAAGGTACTCGGAAAGAAATGCAAGGCTCAGGGTAATGAGTGAAAAGAGAATCACAAGAATTCCCCATGTCATTGGGGGAAAAACAAAGAAAAGACTCAGGGACAAAACAATACTGACCAGCAGAGAATAATTTCGAATCCGTTTCCATATCAGGGACGCCGTTTTTTCCCATGTAATGATGTAACGGCAGCTTCTGTCGCCTTTGTGAAAGCAAGAAGGATGCTGTACATTGGCTAAGTTATCAGTGAACCACATTGCCAGGGATTCAAAAGTGCCTATACGGTTTTCACATTGATACGGTTTTTCATTTACCCCATGGTTAGGGGTAGAGACGATTTCAACCCTGTCAGACCCCAATTTTTTTGTTTTGACAGTGGCACCCCGGCTCATCATGGGATATACTTTCCTCATCAGGAGGTAAACAGATGCCAGGCTCATTAATCCTAACGTGTACTGTTTTACAGGACCCATTCCCTCATATGATGTTGTATAGCGTCCTGCATCCCTGGAGATATTTGGATTGCCTGTTTTTTTAACCAGGATTTCTTGAAAGCGATCAGTTTGATACTGGCTGAACCAGTGAGCCGGGTCTTCCACCTCATATCGCGTCATTCCTGCATATTCTAAAATAGAATCGATATTTAAGTCAGGATATCTTTTTCTGATAAACTCTAAATATGTCTTTATGATTCTACTGTTATAGATGGGCGTTGTATCGGTCACCTGATTATGGATGGGAGATGTATCGGTCACTTGCCAGATTCCTTTTTGGCTTCAATTCTTAGGCGTTAACTGTCTGTGGTAATTTCCGGAAATCGTGGCCTTATCGGTTGATTGTATATGGTGGTTTAAAATAAAATTGTTATTTTTTTGAACGAAGATTACAAAAGAGCGGGGTTTATGTCAAGCGAAGACTGGCCAAGCCAAGGCAGTGGGTGTACCGAAAAAACATGATTAGACGTTTCATAAATTCCTTTGTTTTCAAAAACGTTCGATTAGTTTGTCAATCAGATACGTACTCTCCCGCATCGCCTGTTCACTGAACGGCCCGAACCAGTCTGCAATTTTTTTAAATTCAGCAAGAAACGATTCTTTGTCACCCTTTTCGACCATGTCAAGATTATTTGCTATAGAATCAAGATATTCTCTCAAAAGGGCACACCGTTCGGGCGATGCGAATATAATTTCAGAGTAAAGCGATGGATCCTGAGCAAAAAGTCGACCCACCATCCCGAGTTCAAGGCGATATATGGGGCTGGAAAATTCCAACGTTCGCGGGAGATCGATATGTTTGTGACGGAGAAATTGACCAAAGGCAAAAGTAGCAAAATGCCGCACCGTTTGAACGATGGACATGATTTTGTCGTGTTCACCGGCATCGACTTGTAGTATAATGCTTCCCCAGGCACTGAACTGGTCGATCAGCCATTGACAACCGTCTAAATCTCTGCCTGGAGTAACCACGACAATCTGTTTGTCTAAAGTTGAGGTGGTCGGGCCAAAGAGCGGATGTAATCCGATCACCGGACCCTGATGCGCCTTCAGCATGGCATTCAGAGGAATTTCTTTTATACTGGTGATGTCTGCAAGAACACAACCGCCGGGCAGGTGAGGGCCGATTCTTTTGGCCACTGACGCGGTTATCTCAATGGGCACACTGATAATTGCAAGTTCAACATCCTGGCAGAGTCGATCGACATTGGGCCAATCTTGGCGGTCCAGGATGCGGACCTGGTAACCAGCGTCGGCAAACCATTGATGAAAATATTGCCCCATACTCCCCAAACCTCCGATGAGAAGGACGGGTGCCCCGGCGCGAATCCCTTTTTGAGCCATTTGGGCGGTCTGTTCAACCCGCGATTGGCGGAGAATACGACGGTAAATCTCTTCAACGTAATCCGGGTCCAGGCCCGATTCAGATCCCTGGTTGCGACGATGGGAGATTAAATTTTCTTCCCTTGCCGGGTGATACACCGGGATATTGTGGGCTTTTTTTAGCCGAACGACGCGGTCGACTTCAGCCTGGCGTTTGACAAGCAGAGAAACAATCTGTTGGTCGATGGCATCGAGTCGAAGCCTCAGACGTTCAAGCTCTTGGTCAACGTTGGGGTTTGTCGGTTTTTCATTGATCGATGATTGTGATGGTTTCGGATCCGGGATTTTCATAATTTTTGTATACTATTTCGTTTTGGTTGATGATACGGATAAATCCTGACGATTTTCAAAGGTCAAGGTTTATAACATTTTTTCAAGGTCCTTGGCAAGGATAAGTAAACACCAAAGATCCGTTAGAATAAAGGATTCAGGTTATACTTGCCTTTGTTGTTAAATAAGGGTAAACATCAGATGATAAAAATTACTCGAGATTTAAAGCATTAGAAAGCCGTTTATGAAACCGATAAAAATAGTCCTGATCCTGACTGCAGCCCTTTTTCTGGGGGCATGCACGCTAAAGACGGTTCAAGAAAGGGTTGATCCTGCATATCAACTTTTTTCACAGGCTGAAAAAATGTTGCAGGCGAAATCTTATGAAGAAGCTCTTACCGGTTTTAGTGAATACTATGAACGATTTCCTGATGGGCCTCTGGCCGATGCGGCGTTGATGAAAATGGCAACGATCCATACGATTCGTGGGAATTATGAACAGGCGCGAAGCCTCTACCAGCGGCTAATCTTAGAATATCCGGAAAGTCATTTTGTATCCGATGCCCGGTTCGAGATACTGGTTACATATTACAGCAGGGGAGAATATGGAGACGTCATCGAACAAGCAGCGGAGTTTCTCAGACACACCACTTCCAGGGTTCACATTCTCAGAACGTATATGTTGCTCGGAGACACCTATATGGCCATGGGTTCTTTGAAAGATACTGTCAATTACTATATTATGGCGCTTAAAAAATCAAAGGATCCGGAAAAGGACGTCGTTGTCGAGAAATTGAAAGCGGTTGTCCGAGGATTGGGGTCTGAAGATATCTTATCCCTTATTGAGCAGCTGGAGGATGATACTCCAAAAGATTACCTTATGTTTCAGCTCGGGCTCAACTATGCCGAAGAAGAAAAATATGATGACGCTTTAAAGGTTTTATCCGCCTTTACGGAAAAATTCCCGCGGCACGAAAATATCCAGGAGGCAAAAAGACTTATTGCTGCAATCAATAAAAAATCCGTTTACAGCCGTTACACCATCGGATGTTTACTTCCCTTGAGCGGTCCTTATAAAATTTACGGCAACGGGGCGTTAAAGGGTGTTGAGCTCGCTTTCAACCAATTCAACGCCCAAAACCCCCAGCATTCATTCAAGATTATTATTAAGGATACGGCATCTGATTCGGCCAGGGCTGCTATTGCAGTAAAGGAACTGTTCGACGAGAACGTTGCCGCTATTATCGGGCCGGTTGTTACGGCTGAATCTGCCGCCATAGAGGCACAGGCCCATGGCATACCGATAATTACGTTGACGCAGAAAGATAATATTCCGGGAATTGGGGAGTATGTTTTTAGAAATTTTATTACTCCCGGCATGCAGGTTAAGGCGCTGGTATCTTTTGCTGCCGAAGACCTCGGTTTTAACAGTTTTGCAATCCTTTATCCTGATGAAAAGTATGGTAAAACCTTCATGAATCTATTTTGGGACGAGGTGATTGCCCGGGGGGGAAAGGTTGTCGGTGTTGAATCGTATAAACCGGATGGGACTGATTTCGCCGGTCCTATTAAAAAGCTTGTGGGTCTTTATTATGAAGTGCCGGAGGATCTAAAAAATATTGATGGCGCAGCAGATGAAAACGAAACCGATAAAACAACAACCGTCAATTACATAGAAACCCTGCTCTCGCCCCTGGATGAAGACTCTGAAAATATCGAAACGGAAGAAAATGAAGAACCCGAGGCCATTGTTGATTTCGATGCTGTTTTTATTCCCGACGCTCCCAAGAAATCCGGCCTTATTGTTCCACAGCTTGCTTTTTATGATGTTAAAGATACGTATCTCTTTGGGACCAATTTGTGGCATTCAGACAGTCTGATCGAGATGACCCGGCAATATGTCCAAGGTGCCATTATGCCGGATGGATTTTTTGCCGAAAGCGCGTCGAAAAATGTTAGACAATTTGTCGACAAATACCATGAAATCTTTAATCAGAAGCCGGGATTCATAGAAGCAGCGGCTTATGATACCGCATTGATACTCTTTCAGCTGGTTAGCCGGCCTGATGTTCGATTCAGAAGTGTACTTAAAAATGAACTCAAACGACTCACAGATTTTCAAGGCGTTACAGGCCTTACATCTTTTGATGAGGATGGAGAGGCTCGCAAAAACCTATACCTTCTTCAAGTAAGAGGTCAGCGCTTTATTGAACTGGAGCAACGTTAAGTGTATGAGTTTTGCTTATAAAGCGTATAACGTTCTCAACATAGGATTGTTTTTCATTTTTTTCCCGCCTTTTTGGCTTTATACACGCCTGACCGGCCGCTTCTCCGATAGCATGAGCCAGCGCCTTGGGTTTTATTCCAAGTCGATCCTGGGCGATATTTCCGGTTCACCGAGAATATGGATCCATGCGGCTTCAGTGGGGGAGGTGACCGCCGCTGAGGCGATCATTGAATCTCTGACGCGTATTATGCCCGATTGTGCCATAATCCTTTCTACGACAACGGAACACGGTCAGGCTTTGGCCAGGGATAAATTCAAATCAAAGGCGACATGCATTTATGCACCTGTTGATTTTATCGTTTCCGTTCGCAGAGCGCTCTTATCGATTCGACCGGATATCCTGGTATGCCTTGAGACTGAAATCTGGCCGAACTGGCTGTTCGCAGCCCGGAGGCTGGGCGTAAAAATTGCGCTGGTAAATGGGAGAATTTCTGTCAGATCCATCAAAGGATATTTAAAGATTCGGGTTTTGATTCAAGACGCTTTAAATCAGGTTGAAGCCTTTAGCATGATTCGTGAGGAAGATGCCCGGCGACTGATGATGTTGGGTGTTCCAAAAAAACGAATAGAGATCAACGGAAATGCAAAGTATGATCTGTTGTTGCGCCAGGCCGATCCCGCCCTTATAGATAAAAATGAAAAACTCTATAACTTGAGTGGAAAGGAACCGGTTTTGGTTGCAGGAAGCACCCGGAGCTTTGAGCATGAAGTCGTTCTGGATGTTTATGAAAGGATCCTTCAAACCTTACCTGAAACCCTTCTGATTATCGCACCAAGACATGTGGAAAAAATCCAGCACATCATAGATATGGTTAAAGCAAAAGGGTTTTCTTATCAATTGAAAACCGAAATTGATAAACCTGATTGCTCGAGGACAGCCCCGGTCGTAATCATTAATACCATCGGGGACCTGCAATCCACTTACAGTATTTCCTCAATTGTTTTCTGTGGTGGGAGTTTAGCGCCTTTGGGGGGACAGAATGTTCTTGAAGCTGCTGCATGGGGCAAACCCGTATTATACGGTCCGTCAATGGAAGATTTTCTGGATGCCAAGGCGCTTCTCGATAAAACGGGTGGTGGTATTCAGGTCAAAGATGATCGGGAATTGGCCGAGAAAATGCTATATTATCTGACACATCCCGATGAGGCGAATGCTGTCGGTAAATTGGCCAAAGAAGCGGTCATGTCAAACAAAGGGGCTGCCGACAAACATGCCGCTGTAATAGTCAGACTATTCAACTCATGAGAGATGCGACGTAAAGGAGATGGATCAATCGTTTTTTAGTGATCCCTGACCCGTTGCCCCAAGGACGCCGAGCCACAATTTCCCTCTGGCATCGATCTTTTTTCGCTTTCCGGCCGAGGCGCTCATGGGAATATGCACAAAATGATTATTCCAGCGGCCAACGAGGAGTTTTGTCTTGCCCGCCATGCCCGCATGAACTGCATCACGACCCAAAAAACTGCAGAAGACATTGTCATTGGCGTTTGCGGGAAGGCTCCTTATCATGTAACTGGGATCGATATATTTTAGAGATACATCGATGCCTTTGGCATCAAAATAAGACAGTATGGCATCTTTAATAAAAAGGCCGATGTCTTTGAGCCTGATGTTCCCGGATTCATCCCGTTCAGTTGTTTTGTTTTCAAAAAACTTTTGGCCGGCACCTTCTGCCACCACGATCACAGCATGTCCTCTTTGGTTCAGCCGTTTTTCAAGGGCGGCCAAGAAGCCGCTCGGCCCTTCAAGGTCAAAATCCACTTCCGGTATCAGTACAAAATTTACATCCTGTTGCGCCAGTGTGGCGGTGGCTGCGATGAAGCCCGAATACCTTCCCATCAGTTTAATAAGACCGATTCCATTGGGGTATGCGGCGGATTCGTTATGCGCGCTTCTGATGGCCTGGGTTGAAACATCGACTGCTGTGTCAAAACCGAAAGAACGAGAAACCAGGTAGATATCATTGTCGATGGTTTTTGGAATTCCGACAACACTGATCTTGAGACCTCTTTCGGTGATGGCATCCGCGATCTTTGTAGCGGCCATGAGTGTTCCATCACCGCCGATCATAAAAAGTATGCCAATGTTCATCCGTTCAAGAGAGTCGACGATTTCTTCTATGGGCTGAGGGCCCCTTGAAGATCCGAGAATCGAACCGCCCATCTCATGTATATTGGCGACAGTTTCCGGTTTAAGATCCATAATGACATGCATGAATTTTGGAATAAACCCTTGAAGGCCGTATTTGAAGCCGAAAATATTTTGAACACCATAACCGTGGAAAAGCTCCAGAACTATGGCCCGAATGATATCGTTTAAACCCGGGCAAAGCCCCCCGCAGGTTACCAGACCGCACCTGAGCTTGCTCGGATCGAAGTATAATTTTTTTCTGGGGCCGGCCAGCTCAAAAGCCGGCAATTCTTGCCCCTCTTCGACCATCTTTTTAATGTTGTTTAAATCTACGTCCATCACCACCTTGTCTGTATCATTCACAAAACTTCGTCTGAGTTCACTCTTTTCCCCTCTTTTGATTGGCGATGGTACCTTCAGGGGCCCAAGGGTCGGTATCGTGGTGTCAATGGCTTCAAGTTTCATGATATCCTCTTTCTATTCACCGGCGTTTTCAGGTTAGGTCCCATTGAATTTAAATTCGCCTTTACCTAAAATATCATGCAGGTGCAAAATTCCCCGAACTTTTCCCTTAGCATCTGTTATGGGGAGCACCGTGATCTGGTGTTTTTCCATCATGTTCAGGGCGTCATAGGCCGGAGAGTTAAGGGCGACGGTTCGTGGATTTTTTGTCATGACGTCCTCAACGGTTAAATTAACAATAGATTCATTTTTGGCAATTAGACGTCTTAAATCGCCGTCGGTAATGATGCCGACAAGCGTTTCATCAGAGCTGATAACCAGTGTTACCCCCAATTCCAGGCGATTGATTTCCTTTACGGCATCTATCATGGTGGTTCCTTCAGGAACTTGTGGAACAGAGGTCCCGGTTAACATCATGTCCTGAACTCTGCTCGAGAGCCGCTGTCCCAAAAACCCTCCGGGATGAATCTTTTTGAAATCACTTGATTTGAAATGTTTCTTGTTGATCAGGGCAACGGCAAGGGCGTCTCCCATGGCAAGCAGTGCGGTTGAACTGGCAGTTGGTGCAAGGCCCATGGGGCATGCTTCCCTTTTTACGGCAACATCGATGATAATGTCACTGTGTTTTCCCAGGGTTGAAGTTTTATTCCCGGTAAAGGCGATGATAGTACACCCGATTTTTCGTATAGTGGGTATAAGGATATTGAGTTCATCGGTTTCTCCGCTATTGGAAAGCGCGAGGAATATATCATCCGAATCCACCATGCCGAGATCGCCATGCATGGCCTCGGCAGGATGCAAGAAAAGTGACCGTGTTCCGGTGCTGTTTAAGGTGGCGACAATTTTTCGACCCACGAGGCCGGATTTGCCGATGCCGCTGATGATCAATCTGCCCTTGGAACGGCAGATAAGCTCCACCATCTTGGGAAAATTGTCATCAATACGATCTGCAAGACCTAAAATGCCTTCAGCTTCTATTTTTAAAACCTTTTTGGCTTCTTTAATAATCATGTAGAATGTATTCCCTTTAGGTTAAAGGTCTTTGTAAAGGTCATCATCAAAATAATTAGATGAATATACACCTTTATTCAAAATATTTCATTAATAATATTGGAAGATGTGTATCTTGTTTAATTTTAAAAGAATATTTTACACGTAAATATGCAACTTTTACATAAAAAATCAAGAGCTCTTTTTTGCCGATATCCATTAAAATTTATCTAAAATTATGGTTGACAAGCGTTGTTTGCCTGTTTATATTTCGCCAGCATTTTCGAGTTTTATCAGAAAGGCCGGGAATATGCGATCCCTGGCCTTTTTTTTGACTTTTTTCTGAAAGGGGGTGATTCCGATGGTTTGTACAACAATTAGAAAAGGTTTTGAGTGCCCTTTTATGACGCCAAAGGGGTGTTCCTATAATGGCGGAATTTGCCACGAGGTTGTAGAGCAGTGTAATGGTTGCAATCGAAGCACTGAGTTTTCATCCAAATGGTACTGCACGGCATGTC
>JBFESJ010000017.1:0-27064 GCA_041548585.1 Desulfobacterales bacterium
CGTATAACGCCTCCGATCAAGGGGCCGAGGCTCAGTCCCAGAAACATTGACATATTGAACAACCCCATGGTGAAACCTTCTTGGCCGGAAGGTGTTATATCTCCCACATAGGCTTGAACCGCCGGCATGATCATCGCGGAGGCAATACCTTGGAGAAATCGTATGGCAATAAGGGATTCGACACTATTTGAAAGTATAAAGGCCAGTGAAACCACAGTATACGCGAAAAGGCCGATAATGATGAACGGTTTTCTTCCTTTTTTGTCCGAAGACCTGCCGAAATACGGGAGGAGGAATGTTCTGGATATGGAAAAGGCACCGAATATTAAACCGATGTATACACCGCTGGCACCGAGATTGCTGGCATAGACCGGAAGCAAAGGAACGACGATCCCCACACCGGTGACGGTGCCAAACATGGAAAAGAACAGGGTGCCAAATATTTTTTTATCGATTTTTTTCATTGCGATTGTTTTTTGACACGTTACCAGAATGAACCAGAAAAGAAAAAGGTTTCTTATCACGAAAACACGAAAACACGAAAAAGAAATAAAAACATTTCATGCTTTTATACTTTCGTGTTTTCGAGGTATTACGAATATTGAATATCGGCCAGTGTGGACTCGACCAAATTTTTTATCTCTGCGAGTCTGACCTCTGACAAGGCTTCAAAACGGAGAACCAGCGCCGGCTGAGTGTTGGATGCGCGAACCAGACCCCATCCGTCTTCAAACAGCACGCGAACCCCGTCAATGTCGATGACATCGTATTTTTCACGAAAAAATTCTGTCACTTTGGCAACGACATCGAACTTTTTATCATCCGGACACTCAACGCGTATTTCGGGAGTTGAATACGTCTTGGGGACATCCGATAGAAGATCTGATATTTTCTTTTGGGTTTCGGCCAATATTTCAAGAAGCCTGCAACTGGCATAGGTGGCATCGTCATACCCGAAATACCGGTCGGCGAAAAACATGTGTCCACTCATCTCTCCGGCCAGTTCAGCCTTTTCTTCCTTCATTTTCTTTTTGATCAAAGAGTGACCGGTCCGCCACATGATCGCCCGACCGCCATGTTGTTCGATATCGTCGTACATGGTCTTTGAACATTTCACTTCAGATATGAACGTCGCCCCGGGTTTCCTTGAGAGGATCTCTCTGGCAAAAATGATCAAGAGCTTGTCGCCGAATACAATGTTCCCTTTTTCATCAACAACGCCGATTCGGTCGCCGTCACCATCATATCCGATGCCGACATCCAATCTCTTTTCCTTTACCATGGCGATAAGATCCCGCATGTTCTTTTCCACGGTTGGATCGGCTTCGTGATTGGGAAATGTGCCGTCCATGTCGCAGTAAATATCATATACTTCGCACCCAAGGCGCTTGAGTATCGGCACAGCCACCACCCCTGCGGTTCCGTTTCCGGCATCCACCCCCACTTTAATCGGACCGGCCAGGGTGATGTTATTCTCCACAAATTCCCGATAGGGTGTAACAGCGTCTGCTGTGGAACGAGAACCTTTCCCTTGCACAAACGATTGTTCATTGATGATACCAAGAATTTTTTGGATATCCTTCCCGTGGATCGAATCCAAACCGATACAGAGTTTGAAGCCGTTATATTCTCCGGGATTGTGGCTGGCCGTCACCATCACCCCGCCTTCCTGATCAAAGTGCTGAATTGAAAAATAGAAAACCGGCGTGGGGCAAATCCCGATGTCGATCACGTCGCATCCGGTTGACATCAATCCTTCAATAATTTTTTCGGAATACAGGTCTGAGGTCAGTCTGCAATCGCGTCCCACGTTAAGCTGTGAACGACCGTGTTCTCGTAGAAACGTGCCCACACCCTTTCCAATCAGCACGACATCGTCTTCTGTCATGTCTTTTCCAGCAATTCCCCGGATGTCGTATTCTCTAAACATTTCCGGATTCATGATCCGCTCCTTTTTTATCGTCCGTTCCGTTTCAGGTTTGTCATATTAGACAGCTCAAGTTTTTTTACAGTTTGTCCGAAGCATTAAGTGATAATTAGCGTTGTGCCTTAAATGTATACATCAATATGATGTAAAAATAAACAAGCAGTTCTGTTTTAGTATAGTTGTAAGCTCTTTCTAACTTGCTTGACACACAAACGGACTGTCTCTATACTCACTTGACTTTTAACTCGGCCGAGCGTTTCAAGTCGTGACATGGATTTAAAACATTAAGGATCATCCCAAAAAGCGTTGGTGATTCTATAACCCTTTCTCCCAGCGAATCGGGAAAAGAACCTTTATAATTAATTTTGAGATATAGGAATGGCGCGAGAGTATTCTGTTGAGATATGCAAGACACTTGAGGCGAAATTTTATGACGCCCGGTTGCACCGGCCCATGCGAGTCGTGCGCTATGATGAGGGTACCGAGCTTGTTTATGATGTGAAAGCGGTTGCGGGCACGAATACGGGAAGAATCCGTGCGAATGTTGAAAAGTTTATCGGCGGTGGGTTTGCCGGACAGGTATACCGGGTAAAAGTCGTTGAAATCGATGCTAAAGACGGACCGATCGGCGGAATGGAGGTGGGAGGAACGTATGCCCTGAAAATATTGATTCCGCCTTCGAACTTTTCTCGGGTGTTTCGAAATGCACTTTATCGGGTCGGTTTCCAGGGGCCATTTCAGCTTCAGGTGAATCCAATGGCCGCAAGAGCCGGGGCGCTGTGGCAAAAATTTATCCGGCGCGCAGCCAAAATTAGATTCGGGGATGAGAACGCGGTGGTCGATATTCATGCAACGTTTGTGGACCATACGCTGGGGAGCTGCGGTGAGTTCAGCGAGTGGGTCGAGGGACGCACCTGGCATCTTGAGGTTGATGATCATCTGGATCTTTTGAAACAGTGGCGAAAAGGTAGACAGGTCGATTCGGCCTGTTTGGGTTCACCGGAATATCGGACCAAGTATCAATTTATGCATGAGTTTGTCGAGCTGCTGCATGACATGGGTGGACATGAGTTTGCAAGACAGTATGAGTGGTCCACGTGTAAGAGCCAGCCAAACTGTCTGAAACGAAAGGGCACCGATCATGATTCATCTGGTGGACTGGTGGCCGTCGATTTCCGGGCGGGCCTTGCGCTGCTGCCTTTTTTACCAATGAGTCCCGGGGATTTTAAACTTATTGTCAAAGGACTTAAACGGGGGAGTCTGGTTCAGTTTGATCGAGGTAGTATTCGAAAACTTGAGCGGTTTGTTGAAGAACACAATGATGATTTTGCCGATATGCTCGAAATGTTGGAAGAACTGAAAGTATGTGAGCGTATTTACAGAGATTCGGTGCCGGATATCACGCACAATCTTTTTCGGCTGTTTTACAGCAGGCGGCTGTGGTCGACGATGCTTGACAATGCGGTGAATGGATGGAAGGTAAAAAATATTGTCGATGCGTTGGGTGCAGAAAAGCTTCGGCGTACCAGGATCTTACTGGTGTTATTTTCTTTTATTGGGCTCATACCATTTATCGGTGAACCTTTTCAGCGAGTTTTGGGCCATGGAAGCTGGCGCACCCATTACAAAAAAATCCTGACGAGCTGGGATTATTTAAAAAGAGCCTTCAGCGGGAAAATGGCTGAGAAAATCATTGTCTGGCACAGATCCGGCCGGATCGATGATACCGGTTCTTTGAGAACAGCTGCGTCGGGCCGGCTGTATTCGGGTCATTTCATGTTGTCGATGCTACCGGTTGGACTTCACAAGTTCATTACGGATTGGCAATATGCAAAAGAGCGCCTTGAATATCTCTTTGTTCGGCCGGTTCGGTTGTATTTTAATTCTCAGCTTCGGGAACAATGGCTCCGGGACATGGTCTCAGAGGGTCAGGAAAAGCATATTTTAAATAAAGAGGACGCCCGGATCATTCTTTCTCAGGTTGATGAGCCCTTTATACAAAAGTATCTGAAAAGTTTGGCTGTGCACATCTGTACATTGCCGGTGACACAGGTTGTTTCCGTGCTGGTGGCCATTATCTATGTTGCCATGCATCCTGAAATGTCGCGAACACAGGCATGGGGAATAGGGCTTGGAATTGTTGCATTGTTTCAGGTCGTGCCGATTTCGCCGGGTTCCCTGGTTCGGGGTTTATATGTTGTATGCCTGGTGATAAAAGAGCGGAATTTCAAAGATTACAACATCGCTGTATTTTTAGGTTTTTTCAAGTATATAGGATACTTGGCGTTTCCGATCCAAATGGCATATCGTTATCCCGTTCTGGCTCGGTTTATGGCGGGGCATTGGGCCAATGAATCGGTGCACATTGTTCCGGTATTCGGTGAAAGTGGGGCATTACTGGAACACTGGGTGTTCTGCGTGTTCTACAACTGGCCGTTGACCATACGGCGACGTATTCAAAAACGCATTCAGCTTCGGGCATCCATTCAGACACGATATTGGCATATCGTCGTGTGTGCGATTGTTGCCACCGTCATATTTGGGCTGGGGGATGTTGTCTATTTAAGGCATGTTGGAGAACTTCCCAGTTTAAGGACGATTTGGTGGCTGTCCGTACTTGTGCCGATGCTTTGCGGTTCGATTGTAACCCTTGGATGCGGCGGTGCTAGCCTGGGAGCACGGATTATCGGGGCTGCTGCCTGCGGTGTAATGGTCGGGTTGCTCTATACCGGCGTGTCGGCAATGCTTGGCCATAACGGCGGGATTACGATTGGCGAGATTGTGGCAAACAGTTTGTGGCGAATATTTATCTTTTCAATGTTCTCAACTTTTGGTGCGATATTTACAGAATTAAAATGGGCGGATCCGGAGTTGAAGTGATTATCCTTTGACAACACCCATGGGTTTTAATCTAGCCACTTTTTTTGAAATTCCGGCGCCATGCACCACTTCAACCACTTGGGAAACATCCTTGTATGCCTCGGGCATCTCTTCAGCCAAGGTGGATCTGCCGGTCCACCGGACAAAGATTCCTTTGTCTTCAAGTTCACGATTGATGGCCCTTCCTTTGCTCGCTTTTTTTGCAGCTTTTCTACTTAAAACCCGCCCTGCACCATGGCAGGTTGAGCCGAACGTCTCTTCCATGGCTTTTTGGGTGCCGACGAGCACATAAGACGCTGTCCCCATATCTCCGGGGATGATTACCGGTTGGCCGGCATGTTTAAATTCACTGCAAAGCGCTTCATGTCCGGGCGGGAAAGACCGCGTCGCTCCTTTTCGGTGAACACAGACGGTCTGTTTTTTCCCGTCAATCACATGAACTTCTTTTTTTGCGATGTTGTGGCAAACATCATATAAAAGGTTCATGCCAAGATCCCTGGGACCCAGACCAAGGACCTTTAAAAATACTTCGCGAGACCTGTGCATTAAAATCTGCCGGTTGGCCCACGCATAATTTGCGGCACAGGCCATGGCATTATAATATCGCATCCCTTCTTTGGATTGAATCATGGCGCAGGCAAGCTGGCGATCCGGCAAATCAAATCCCAGTTTTTTAACATGCTTCGACATGAAGGCCAGAGAATCGTCACAAATCTGGTAACCCAATCCCCGTGAACCTGAATGGAGCATCAGGGTAACCTGACCTTCAAAAAGACCGAACACGCGAGCGACCTCAGGATCATAAATCGTTTCCACCACGCCGATTTCCAAGAAGTGATTTCCGGAGCCGAGTGTTCCCAGTTGCTTTCGCCCCCTTTCGAGCGCTCTCTGGCTGACCGTATCCGGATCGGCGTTTTCCATACACCCGCCATCTTCTGTAAATTCTAAATCCGACGGATCTCCAAGTCCCTGGCTGACCGCCCACCGGCTCCCCTCTTTAAGCACTTTTTTTTCTTCGGGTATGGATAGTTTTATAGAACCTGTGGAACCCACTCCTGAAGGAATGTCACGAAAAAGGGTGTCGACCAGCGCTTTGAGTTTTGGCCGCACTTCCCGTTCTATGAGGGAAGTGGTGGCAAGACGGACCCCACAGTTGATGTCGTAGCCGACTCCACCCGGAGAGATAACGCCTGATTTCCAGTCAAAGGCCGCGACACCGCCGATGGGGAATCCATACCCCCAATGCATGTCCGGCATGGCCAACGATGCCTTTAAAATCCCGGGCAGGGTAGCGACATTGGCCACCTGTTTTAAGGGTTCGTTCTGAGCGTCGCCTTTAAGCATCGATTCGGTTGCGTAAACCAACCCCGGCACCCGCATGGAACCTGTTTTGGGAACTTCCCAGCGGTATTTATCGATTTTTTTAATTTTTATGGTCATTTCTTGATAGTTTAGCCTTTTGATAAAAATATCGCAATCAGAAAATTCACACCTGAATGCTGTGTTCGTTTTGTTGTTTCATAAAGACAGGTGGATACGATGGATCACGTCATATGTCAAAGATGACCTTGGCCTCCCATCCGGCAGGACCGCTCTTAACATGGATCTGATGATACGTTACCGCTTTTATTTCTGTTTTGATGATATGGCGATCCGGGACAAAGGCATCGAAGTTGACGTTGGCGGATAGTCTGTTTTCTGATAGAGATAATATTTGCACTGATTTTACAAGCAGTTCCCTGCCGTTCCACAGGTACAAAATCTCTCTGAGCCAGTTAATCATCAGATCGGACCAGTCATCCCCTGAGACCGTTATATTGCACGAATCAGCACCTTTTAACCCGTCGATTTCGGTTATCACGTCAAACAGGGCCCACGCGGCATTGGCAAAAAGCTCCTGTGAATCAGAACCAAAAACATGTATGCCGAAATCAGCGGTATGATTAATTAGGGTGTATTTTTCTCTAATTTTGTTCCCCATAACGAAACCATAAAGCCAGAAATTAGGAAATAGAAAAGAGGAAAGAGGAGAAGGGGAACCACGGATGAACACGAATAAACACAAATATTTTGAAAAATAAGAAAGTCGGAATATTTTCTTGATTCCCAAACTTCTTACTTTCTAACCTTCTCATCTTCTAACACCATTTGCGTCCATTTGCGGTTATCTATTTTCTCATTCCTATTTCCTATTTTCTAAAATGAACATTCTACAAAGCAAATCCTCAATGGGGATAAGCAATGATTCGTCCTTTGGACCAGCATTTTTTCTAAAGGATTATTTGTCCTGTCCTCTCCGTACTGTATCCGCCCAAGGCTTCAACTTGCTTTTTGAACTCAGGAGAATTGATGGTTTCAAGAAGGATCTGAATGTTTTCAGATTTAAAATAAATTTCTGGAATAATAAGGTCATACTGTTCTGTGACCACCGGGATAAAATCAAGGTTGAGTGCTCTGGCAGCCGCATAAATGCCGAGCGCCACATCAACTGCGCCGCTGAGCACGGCCACAGCCACAGACATGTGGGTAAATTCTTCATTTTCGTAACCGTTGACGTCAGCTGGATCGATACCCACCTGTTTCAATCGGTAATCCAGAAGAATTCTGGTGCCGGAGCCGGCCTGACGATTTAAAAACGTAATGTCTTTGCGACCGAGGTCTTCGATTCCCTTTATCGCCTTGGGATTGCCCGGCGGTAGAATGAGACCCTGGTCCCTTAACACAAGATTTACCAGTTTCACCTTGATATCCGGCAGGTATTTTTTGACGTACGATATGTTGTAAGAACCGTCTTCTGTATCGAGAAGGTGCGAACCGGCCAAATGGCACCCCCCTTTTTTAATGGCCATCAGACCGCCCATGCTTCCGACATGGCTGGAAGAGAGCGTAAGGTCTTTTTGCCCGGCCCGAATCTGATTCGCCAGAACATCCAGGGTGTTGTCGTGGCTCCCCACCACAACAATGGCGTTGTGAATGGAAGACAATGGGCGTAGGAGTTCAGCAGCGACCGGTTCCTGAGGATTTATCCCTTCCTGGTTTTTGGGGACCCGGATAATGCCGTCCGCTTCTGTTAAGGTGGTGATACAGCCCGCGCCTCTGGGGAGGGGAATTGCCACAATTTTGTCTCCAACGGCTCCCAGTTTTACCCGTATAAATTCTTCAAGGCCGAGTTTTGAAGCGATTTTCCGGGTCGGTTCGACCTGAACAGTGGAGCGTTCTTTTTCAGGCTGCCCCAGCATCAAGGACATCAGCGGGCCAACAAACTGTTCAAATGCGACGATGGCAGAAACCGGATATCCTGGAATTCCAAATATCGGTTTGTCCTTTATTTCACCGATTAAAACCGGCTTTCCGGGCATGATGGTCACTCCGTGAACCAGAACTTCGCCAAGCTCATCAACCGCATGTTTTGTATAATCCTCGGACCCGGCGGATGAGCCGCCGACGGTCAGAACCATATCGACATCACCTTTTACGGCATTCAGAATTGCCGTTTTTATTTTCGTGGGATCGTCGGTGATCATCTCTTGCCGGATAAACGTGCCTCCCCACGACTCGATCAGTTTTCCAAGAACAAAAGAATTGGTTTCAATAACCTGACCCGGCTGAAGGTTTTCGATGGCTGTTTCACGCCAGTCAACAAGTTCGGATCCTGTCGGGATAATCAGTACCTGGGGTCGGGTCTTAACCGGGACTTCAAAAATACCCCCTGAAAGGAGCGCTCCCACACAGTATGGCGTAACGACATGGTTTTGCGGGAAGAGGAGCTCGGTTGCCACAATATCTTCACCAACCTTTCGAACATTCTGCCAGGGGAATGCCGGGGCCTCAATTTCGACCCGATTTTGGTCAAGAACGTGAACATATTCTATCATGATCACCGTATCGGTGTTTTCGGGCATTACATGGCCGGTGTTGACATGGAAAGCGTCTTTTCCGATAATCAACTCTTTTGGCCGGGTTTCAGATGCACCAAAGGTATTTGCCGCTTTCACGGCGATGCCGTCCATGGCCGACAAATGAAAATTGGGTGAGGAAATCACGGCTGTCACCGGTGCTGCAAGAACCCGGCCCACGGCATCCGGGACGGAAATCATCTCTTTGGAAAGCATCCTGTCAAGGGGAAATCGCTTAAAGAGGATTTCCCGCGCTTCCTCTAGTGTTTTCATTTTTAAATAAATGTTACGTTTACGGCTCATTTTTTCTCTAATTAATAGGGTTTGTTTTTAGAATTTTAACTTATTAAGAACAACGTCGCTTCAGGTATAATTAAATTTTTTATTAAAGAACTCGTGAATAAGGGCCCGTAATGAAAGAACCTGACCGGGCTATTAATTAAAGTCTTTTGTTTAACCGGCCATCTCTTCCATAATGTTAAATCGTCTATGGTTCTTTCACAACGATTCCTAATTCACTCAGACAGCTTCCAGCTAAAAATTTAATCATACCTGAAGCAACTTTGAAAGCGATTTGTTTCAAAGGATTAAGTATCCACTGATTTTTAAAAAATATTTCGACGAATTTATTTCTTGAAAAACCTGATCTGGTTGGACACCCACTAAAGGGGTATTACCGCTACTTGGGCCCCCTCATCCAACCCTTCGGTGTTTAACCCGATTTCAATCAAACCGTCGGCGTTGACCATGGTGTTGATAAGGCCTGATTTTCCGAGAATGGGTTCTGCCCACAGAATGCCGTCCTTTTCATTCAGCTTTACACGGATATAATCTGCCCGGCCCTGAGTCGATACAACATTTCTGTTG
The DNA here is from genome assembly GCA_041548585.1 of Desulfobacterales bacterium. GTDB lineage: Bacteria > Desulfobacterota > Desulfobacteria > Desulfobacterales > UBA11574 > UBA11574. The sequence goes on from JBFESJ010000017.1 coordinate 9,571, forward strand.
AGTCGGGCAGAAAGATTAAAATTTCTGGCATGTTCAAGGGAAAGGCCGCTGATATGCTCAATAAAGGGTTTGACGACAATTTCAAAGACCACCATGGTTGAAGTCACCTGTCCCGGTAAACCCCATATGGCCTGGCTGTGAGACCTGGCAAGAATCGTCGGCTTTCCGGGGCTTATGGAGATACCGTGCACAAGAATGTCGGATTCAGGAAGCGCAGAGAGCACTTCGATGGTAAAATCGCGCGTACCCACGGAGCTTCCCCCTGATATCAAAACCATATCTGATTGGGTCAGCGCCATGGTGCATGTCTCGAAAAGATCATCAAAATCATCCCGAACAATCCCGAAGGTGATTGGAATGGCACCGGCCTTTTGGACAAGGCCGGACAGCGTATACATGTTGATATCGCGAATTTGTCCGGGACCCGGCATCTCTTCAATGGCTACCACCTCATCTCCCGTGGAGATGATACCGATGACAGGTTTCTTGTAAACGTTGACCGTCTCTTTGCCAAAGGCGGCCAAAAGCCCTGTTTCCTGAGCCCTGAGTCGCTTTCCGGCTGGGATCAGGACAGCACCTTTAGGGATGTCTTCTCCCTTTTCAAGAATGTTCTGCCCCGGTGCAACACTCTTGTAGACTTCTATGGTTGTTTTGTCGATGGCTTCCGTATGTTCGATCATAACGACACTGTCGGTATCGTTCGGCAGCATGCCTCCGGTTGAAATCCTGGCAGCTTCGCCGACGCCAATGGAAAAAGAGGGAGATTCTCCCATGGGAACGGAACCTTTAATGACAAGATATGCCGGATTTGCTTCTGAAGCACCAAACGTAGAAGACGCACGGACTGCATATCCATCCATGGTGGATCGCATAAAATCCGGAAGATCGACGTCCGCATTTATATCCGCAGCAGGCATCCTTCCATTCGATTCAAGAAGCGGTATGTCCTCGGTTTCAACCCGGGGAAAGTCGGATGCATATTCCAGGACGTTATTCAGGTCGGTGACTTTAAAAAATTCTTTCATTTTGAACTTGCTCCGCAGCCATTTTTGGGATTGGCATCGAAATGGAATGCTCAATTCTTGATAAACATAGGGGCGTTTTTCGGGCGATTTCAAAATTCGCCCTCCGGGCTCGAATACCACCAAAATGTTTCAATGAGCGATCAACGGGATTTCCCTTTGGTCAGCAGTCCGTAAAGATGACCCTCTATAGCCGAAGGGATATAGTATGTTGACGGTGAATGTGTCAAGGCGTCGTCCTTCAAATATGAACATTTTATGTGAATCAGATGAAAGGTAAAATTTTAACGCTTTGGTAAGAAAGTTATCCTCAAAATTACGTTTTCGTCTTGAAAAAATTGGTTTTTTTCATTAAAAGAGTATGTATGGGCTATGTTTTCGACTTTAATGATGCTGTTTATTACGAAAAGCGGCTTAATGATCCCCGCAACAGGTTTGTTGCCAATCTCGAAAACCGCTTGATGCTGGATGTGCTCAAGCCCCTAAACGGACAGAGTGTGCTCGATATTGGTTGCGGAACCGGCACCGGTTTGTTGGCCTTTCTTGACAAGGGTCTCCAGGTAACGGGTCTTGATGCGTCACCTTATATGCTAGATATTGCATCAAAAAACATAGGACATCGCGCAGATCTCCATCGAGGCTTTGCAGAGGAACTTCCATTTGACGACAATTCCTTTAACTATGCCTGCCTTATTACAACCCTTGAATTTGTCGAAGATCCGAAAAAGGCGATAGAAGAAGCAAGCCGGGTAGCGAAAGACAAAATATTTCTGGGCGTCCTCAATCGTTATGCAATCAAAGGCGTTCATCGGCGGATCAAAGGTGTTTTTACCCGGTCCATCTATAATCACGCCTATTTTTTCAGCATTTGGGAACTCAAAAATATCATCCGGTCTCTATTGGGAGACGTTCCGGTATCCTGGAGAACCGTATGCCAGTTTTCGGCATCTCCAGGGCGGGTCTCCAGCAAAATAGAACAATTTTCACTGGTACAAAAATGCCCGTTTGGTGCGTTTATCGGCATGGCGGTCACCCTTGTTCCTCGCTTTCGAACCAGACCCCTTACGGTGCCCTATAAAACCAAACACACCACCGGTCCGGTACCCGGATAAAAAGGCCCAAAGCTGGAAACTCAAAGTTCAAAGCTCAAGGTTCAACGGTTAGCAGAAAACCAGGAGTCCCAATAATGGAAGCCTATCTCTATGAATCATTAAAGGATAACGAGGTCAAATGCAATCTTTGTAACCATCGCTGCAGTATAAAGGACGGTCGCCGTGGGATATGCGGTGTTCGGGAAAACCGCCAAGGCATTCTGGAAACGCTGGTTTACGGCAAGGTGATTGCACGGCATATCGATCCCATCGAAAAAAAACCACTGTTTCATTTTCTGCCGGGGAGTCTTTCCTACTCCATTGCGACAGTGGGGTGCAACTTTAAATGCCGTTTTTGCCAGAATGCGGATATCGCTCAGATGCCTTCAGACCGCAACGGGATGATTATGGGCTCCACCTTCACGCCACAGGATCTTGTCTCTGAGGCTTTAAAAGGGGATTGCAAAACCATTGCCTATACCTATACCGAGCCGACCGTCTATTTTGAATTTGCCTATGATACGGCAAAGCTGGCAGCGGAAAAGGGTATCCGGAATGTGTTCGTCACCAACGGCTACATGACCGGAGAAGCACTTCAAATGATAACCCCTTACCTTGATGCAGCCAATGTTGATCTAAAGGCCTTTAACGATGATTTTTACAGAACGTTTTGCAAAGCCGGGCTGTCGCCCGTCAAAGAAACGTTAAAACTGATGAAGTCCCTTGGCATTTTTATAGAGGTGACGACATTGATTATTCCGGGGTTAAACGATGACAGAAAAGAACTCGAAAATTTGGCGACCTTTTTGGTCGATGCTTTAGGATCGGAAACCCCCTGGCATATCAGCCGATTTCATCCTACCTATAAACTCACGGATCGCCCCCCGACACCGGTTGAAACCTTGGCCAAGGCCCGTGAAATCGGTATAAATGCCGGCTTGAAATACGTTTACACCGGTAATGTTCCCGGTGAGAGCGGAGAAAAGACGTTCTGCTACCGGTGTGAAAATCTCCTCATAGACCGGTGGGGGTTTTATATCCAGGAGAATTTGTTGAAAAACGGTGTGTGCCCCCATTGCGGAGCCGTAATCGATGGTGTGTGGGATTAGGGCTTTAAGTTCAAAGCCTTTAAGCCAGAAATAGGAAAGAGAAAAGAGGATAAGGAAACCAAGGATGAACAGCAACAAGCACGAATTTAAATTATAATATCCATTTGAGGTTATCTGTTTTCTGATTCCTATTTCCTAATTTCTAAAACGAACTTTCAGTAAAGCAAATTCCTTCAGGGGATAATCAAAGGCGAATCCTCTGAGCCAGGGTTTTTACTTTAGATCGCGCACCGGCAAGGCCCGGTAAGCTTTGTTATGCACCATTCGATCCGAATAATGATACCCACGGTTGAAATTAAAGATATACGCCTGAATCGCTGACGTTTCGGAAGTCCACACCCATCCGCAACTCAATTTAATAACAGACACGATCTTAACACGCTGTCCGCAATCCGTTTCGTACCCCTTAAATTTTTTTTCTTTTATATATAGGCTTTCGAGTTCCGCCAGGGTCGGGAGACGCCAGTTGTCATATTTTTTTTCAAGGGTGTCCGGGAAGGTGTATTTAATCCAAAGATCGGCCTGCTTCCAGTTTATATTCCCCTGGTTATCGGTTTTGGCCCACATGACCCCCAGTTGATGGTCCGTAACCGTGCCGTCGCCATTATCTGTAAAACGATCGCCTGCAAAAACCGTCGCAGTAAAGAATAATGCGCAAAAAGTCATTATCGATACAATGGTTGAATTTATTCCGGACATCTTTGCCCTCCTTCCAGAAAATGGTCTGTGACAGGTTATGCACGCGCTATTTTTTTTCTGAGTCGTTCAGCGCTCTTTTCGTCACGAAAAGAGATGACCGGCACTGGAGACCGACGGAAAAGCTTTTCAGCAACCGAACCGACAAGGACATTTTCCAGGTCGCTGTGTCCCTTGACCCCCATAACGATCATATCGACATTTTCTTTGACAATGAGTTTCAGTAGTTCGTCTATCGGGTTGCCGACCTTGAAAATGGCGCGTATATTTTTGCGATCAAAGGAAGACTTTGCCATGAACTGTTCCAGCATTTCCTTTCGTTCCGCCTTGACCCCTTCAACGTAATGCTCAGCGTCGACTTTATATCCCATGGATGCAACCATCCTAACCGCCGAAATATCTCGAGAATTAATAATGCTGGCAATAATGAGTTCAGCGTTCAACAGTTGTGCAAGCTGAGCGGCACAATTGAAAAGGTCTTCCGAATATGATGTAAAAGCCATCGCAACCATTATTTTCTTTACGTTATCCATGATATTCTCCTTTTATTGAACCAAAACGCTATTTCATCCGGCGCATCAGGTTGCAGGGACGGGAGCCGCCTTTGGAATGCGGGGCCTTTGCAGCAAATAAAGAAGGCCAAAAATAGCCAAACCGATGGGATAAACCCAGTAACGCTGATTATGCGGCAGACCGACCCAGGAAGACACCGCATCCGGACGCATCAGAATAAAGGTAACGCATAGAAACAGCGGCAACTCGTAGAACTTGTTACGCGCTACGAACCAGCCCTGGGTTGCAGAAGCGAATGCAAAGTTGCCCATACAAGCCATGACAAAGATCAGAATCCCCTGTGGCCAGCTGGTGATGTTGTGAAGAATCAGGTCGCTGTTGAAGATAAACATGAACGGCAAAATAGCAGTACGGATATCGTACATGAATCCCTGTATGCCGGTTGGGATCGGGGGTGACTTGGCAATGGCCGCTGCGGCATAGGCCGCCAGACCCACGGGCGGGGTGTCATCCGCTAGAATTCCAAAATAGAAACAGAACAGGTGGGCGGACATCAAAGGAACAATCCAGTCCTGATAGCCGCCGATGGTAACGATCGCCGGGGCTGTCAAAGAGGCCATGACAATATATGTGGCTGTGGTCGGAAGCCCCATGCCGATGATAAGGCTTGCAAAAGCGGTGATCACCAGCATCAGGTAGATGTTGCCCATGGAGATCACATCGATGATTTCGGTGATGAGTCCTCCGAGCCCCAGTGCCACAACGCCTACGATGATGCCTGCGGCGGCGGTGGCAAGGGCGACGGCCACCATATTCCGGGCACCGGTGGCAAGGGCGGAGAATATGTCGATAATGCTTTGTTTAAATGCGGGACCAATGGGTTGTTTGTTCAGGTGTGCCTTTACAGGACCCTGGAACAGCATCAGGATTGCCATGACCCATATCGCATTAAACGCGGCAAGTTCCGGAGAGTGCCGTGCAATAATGAGCTCATACAAAAGCATGCCGATGGGCAATAGGAAATGCGCCCCGCCAATCAAGGTTTTAAAAAAGACCGGGAGTTGAGCACGGGGCATGCCCCTTAATCCCAGCTTGGATGCCTCGATATGAACAATATAGAACAAGGCGGCATAGGAGGCAAACGCCGGTATGGCGGCGGCTTTGACGACCTGTATATAGGGGACATTAACATATTCGGCGATAATGAAGGCAGCTGCCCCCATAATCGGCGGCGCCAATTGACCGTCTGTACTTGCCGCAACTTCAACAGCCGCTGCCTTGGTCGCCGGATAACCCACTTTTTTCATCATGGGTATGGTGAACGTTCCGGTGGTGACGATATTTGCAATGCTCGACCCGGATACCATTCCTGTCAATCCGCTGCCCATAATCGCGGCTTTGGCCGGTCCGCCTTTGAAACCGCCAAGAAGGCTTAACGCCAGCTGGATGAAATAATGTCCTGCTCCTGCCTTGTCGAGCATGGCACCGAAAAGGACAAAGAGAAAAACAATGGTTGCGGAAACATCTAATGGAATGCCGTAGATTCCTTCCGTGGACATGCTCATCTGCCCGACGAACCGGTTCATGGAAACCCCTTTAAATGAAATGATATCCGGCATGTACGGGCCAAAAAATGCATATCCACAAAACAACAGCGCGATAACCGGAAGGGCCGGCCCGATCACCCGTCGTGACGCCTCGAGTAAAAGCACGGTAAGGGTGAGTCCGACAACAATATCCCTTGTTATGGGTGCGCCATAGCGTGTCGTAAGTCCCGCATAATCGATGGCGATATACAGTGCGGAAAAAGAGGCCACGATGGCGATAAGGTAGTCGAATATCGGAATCCTGCTGGTGGTGGACAGGAATTTAAGGCCGAAACGTGTTTTTTTGAAAAAGGGATAGTTGAGGAAAACAATCAACAGGGCAAAACCAAGATGGATGGCCCTGATAAAAGTAGAATCGAGAATCAACCAGCTGGCGATGGAAAGCTGGAAAAAACTCCAGGCCACCGCAATCGTGGGAATGATGTATTTGGAAGGTCCTGTGGGACGTCGTCCGATTCCTTCTTCTTCTTCCGCCATTTTTCTCGCAAGTTCAAGGCCATCATCTTGCTCCAAGCCGTCATTTTGCTTATGGATTTCATTCTCGCTCATGGCTGTCACCTAATCAATAGTTTTCTATCACGATAATCCTACTTGTCCGAATAACAAAGAATGGCGGCGAGCCCGTATCCATAAGCACTGGCACCGCCGCCCGATAGTTTAAACGTCCGGTTTATTATTTCAGACCGGCTTCCTTGTAATATTTCATTGCACCCGGATGGATCGGTGCAGACAGACCTTCGAGCATACCTTTTTTGGTGAGTACTTGATAGGCCGGATGCAGCTTTTTAAATTCCTCGAAGTTTTCAAAAACCTCTTTGGTAATTGCGTAGACCACGTTATCCGGCACTTTTGCCGATGTCACAAACGTTGCCTTGACACCGAACGTTTGAACATCTTCTTTGTTGTCGGCGCTCGGGTAAAGCGCAACCGGTATAAACGCCGGGGCGTAGTAAGGGTATTTTGCCAGCAGCTTATCAACACCGGTGATGGAAGCAAAACGAACCTTTCTTTTGCCGGATGTGGCTTCCTTTATCGATCCGTTGGGATGTCCCACCGTATAAAAGAAAGCATCGATTCTTCCGTCTTGGAGAAGACCGGCGGATTCAGCAGCCTTGATTCCTTCTGCCCTCAAGTCTTTTTTAAAATCGATTCCGACTGCTTCAAGGGCATCAATGGAGTTCTGACGCTGACCTGAACCGGGATTGCCGATGTTTACTTTTTTCCCCTTAAGATCCATGATGCTCTTAATATTCGCATCAACAGCAGCGACAAGGGTGATCGATTCCGGATGGATGCTGAAAACTGCACGGAGATCTTTTTGTGGCTTTCCTGCCCACTCGGATTTAGGAGCGCCGTTTATCGCCTGGAACTGGCGGTCCGACTGGACAACACCAAACTCCAAGTCTCCTGACATGATGGCATTGACGTTAAACACCGATCCTCCGGTGGATTCTACGGTGCAGCGAATACCGTACTCTTTTCTCTTTTTGTTGACGATTTTAGCGATGGCACCGCCTGTAGGATAGTAAACGCCGGTAATCCCGCCGGTACCGATGGTTATAAAAGTGGTTTTGGCCTGCGCGGTTGTCGGCGCTCCTCCCATAAAAAGAGCGAATCCGAATAAAAATGCAATGCCGATAACTAAAGCTTTTTTCATTTGAGCCTCCTTACTCAATATACGGTTGTGGTTTGATAAAAAAGACCTGTTTTTTTATGCTTCGTTCATTCCCCCCTTTCTTTTCATGTTCATAAAATAAATGATAAACCTGCTGTCTGTGTGTTTTAATCGATAATAGCTCATGCAATTTTGGAGCTCTTGAGGAATTGGGATAGATTTTTGATGAATAACATTCAATTAATCATGTAAAATCATAGTAAGTCAAGCCTTAATTTTAGATGTTTAAGGCTGAACATCGTTAAAAGGAGAATGCAACGCGTGTTTGGTGTGGGATAATTTGTGTATTGCATGAAACAGATATTCATTTGAGGTAGAATATTCGAAGGTGGGAGTGTTGCAAATTTTGAATTCGTCATCTATAGCTATTGTCAGAATAACATTCCGACGGCTTACGGCAAATTGTGACCGTTATTCATTCAATCACACCAAAGGCGGATAAATCGGAACATATTTTTGGCAACTGCTATAAAACGGTCAAGTATGGAAAAGATGAACGGAATAAAAAAAGTTCAGGTGAGTGTCATCATCCCGAGTTACAACCGTGGCTGGATCATTAAAGAGGCTATCGATTCTGTCCTGGCCCAGGATTACAGAGACTTTGAGTTAATTGTCGTCGATGATGGTTCCACGGATAACACGTCTGAAATTTTAGACTCTTACAAGGACGATATTAAGGTTTTTTTTCAGGACAACAACGGCGTGAGTGCCGCCCGAAACCGGGGTATTGCAGCGTCATTGGGGCAATTTGTCGCTTTTCTCGACTCGGATGATCTCTGGCTGCCCCAAAAACTTTCCACGCAGGTTGCATTCTTCAATAACACGCCGGATGCTTTAATTTGCCAGACCGAAGAGTTGTGGATCAGAAACGGTATTCGAGTTAACCCCAAAAAACGGCATAAAAAACCTTCTGGTATGATTTTTGAACCTTCCTTGGCGCTGTGTCTGGTCAGCCCTTCGGCAGTGATGATTCGGCGAAGTCTGTTTGACAGGGTAGGGAACTTTGACGAAACACTGCCTGCCTGCGAAGATTATGACCTGTGGCTCAGAATAACCTGTCGTTTTCCTGTTCACCTTATCGATACGCCACTTACTGTCAAACGGGGCGGACATAGCGATCAGCTCTCCGCATCTGTTGGTCTTGACAGATTCCGGATTAAGGCCATAAAAAACATTATTGAGAGCGGTCTCCTCTCAAGGGGTCAATACCGGGCCGCGATTAAAACGCTCAAAAAAAAATGCGACATTTATGCAGCCGGATGCCGAAAACGGGGACGGCCAGAAGAAGCACAGTGTTACGATTCGCTCTCTAAAAAGTTTAGGTAGTGCCTGAACAAGAAGCTATGTTCGATTAAATCACAAATTCCAGCTCATGTTTCCACTCCAGAATTTCTGAAAAGCCTTTGAAGCAGGGGACGGAATCGTTTTAATATAATGTAGTTTCCAATTCATAAATGAGATATTTTTTTGATGAGCAAGGCCGCACAAGGGTTTTTGTCGAGGCGTACATTTAAGTACGCCGCAGACGGAAACCCGCGGAGAACGCCGCTCATCGGAAAAAGAGCCATTTTGGGATGGAAACTTTATGCCATCCTTTCGATTTCTTTTAATCTCTCTTCAAGTCTTTTTTTTGAAACCGGAACCGATGTTTTAAGCTCCTGGGCAAAAATTGAAACTTTATATTCTTCAATCATCCAGAAGTAGGCTTCTATGGCTGCTTTTTTTTCTTCAGAAGTTGCTTGAGAAAGTCTTTTGAGGAGCCGATTCAGGCTTTCGGTGAAAGTCTGGATTTCATCGGCCTTTACCCGGTCTTTTTCAATATTGGCCGATGCCCGCTTTGCGCGAATCGAAAGGGCCTTTAAATATCGGACAAGATGGATGAGCCGTCCGGTATCATAAAGATCTATAAAGGTTTCAGGCACAAGCCTGGAAAGCTCGGTTCTTAAACCTTTTAATAATTGCAGGACGGAAGTGTTGGTGCTGTGGGCGGCTTCAAGGGTATAAAGTGTGGTTCTGGTTTCATGATAAGACGTCAGGACCGGCAGACTTCGATCCGACAATTCACGGCCTTCAGGAAGAATGGATTGAGCGATAGATTCTGCATGGGCAAAAAAGGCGTCTTTGGACCGGATGTTTTTTAAAAAAAGTTTTTTAACAATACGTTCATACATCATATCTTCAACGCGAGCCGCTCCGCCAAAATAATTGGATATTTTTTCCATGTCCTTTGGCAGTCTCAGTGCCTTTTTTAAAAATTTTAAATCTTTTGAAAAATAAAGGGCAAACAGGACGGCAACCCCTTCTTTGTGAGATTCTAAGGCCTTTTCACTGCTTAAAAAGAGGCGAAGATTTACGCTTTTTCCCTTTGGGTCGGCTTTTTGAAGTCCGGGATAAACCAGCCATTGCACCGTATTTTTGCCTTTCAGTTGGATACGTTCGGGTAAATTCGGAAAATCCCATCGGGTGATATCGGTCCGCTCCCATATTTTTTTTGCAGCATCGAACGCATCGGACTCAACCGGCTTAACTTTATTTGAAACATGGCGGCTTAATATGTTCGGATCCCTTCCGGAGGAGAGTTCTTCACCGTTTGGGCTTGTAATCGATATTCGCATTTTCAAATGATCCGGCAGAAGATCATTCGGCCAGGCGGATGCAGGAATGTCGATACCAAAACGGGTATAAATGAAATTGCCGAGTGTCGTGATCAAAGAGGTGTTGGTTTTGGGCATTTCATTGATGATAATATCCACCGTACGTGTAACAGGGACCAGTTTTTTTCGAAAGGTTTTGGGCAGACCTTTGATCAGGGCGGTTATTTTTTCCCTGTAAAGACCGGGAACCAGCCATTCGAGAGATTCGGAAGGAACCGCATCCGTCATTGATTCGGGAATGTTGACGGTTACACCGTCATCGGTTTTCCCGGGTTCAAAGCGATAGGCGCAGTTAAAGCTGAGGTTTCCGAGATCAATGCGGTCCGGAAAAAGTGACAGCTCTGTTTCGTCCGGGTCATATCGAATGATGTCTTCAGGTTTCATTCGGAGGAAATGGTCATTTTTCTTTTGTTTGATATAGTTGCGCAATGTTCTGATATCGTAACACCCTTTGAGCCGCTTGATGTAAAATTCGAACAAATTCGATTCGCTGACCAGAATGTCCCTTCTCCGAATTCGGTCTTCCATATCTTTTACGTTATCAATGAGATTCTGGTTATGACGCATAAAGGCAAACTTATCTCTGACGTCACCCTCAACCAGCGCGCTTTGAATAAAAATTTCCGTTGCCTGGTCAGGTTGAATTCTGCCGTAGGAGACCAACCGCCGGGGGATGATGATAAGACCAAAAAGGCTTACCTGTTCGTAAGCCACCACTTCGCCCCTTTTTCTTTCCCAGTGTGGATGGAGATAGGTATACTTGCAAAGGCCTTCCCCCAGTTTTTCCAACCATGCGCTGTCAATATTTGCGCATGTTCTGGCAAAAAGGCGAGATGTCTCAACCAGTTCGGCTGCTACAATCCACTTCTTTGCACTGTTGAACAACGCCGATCCCGGGAAAATCATAACTTCTTTCTCTTTTGTGGATTGAAAGATGTTCTTTTCTTTCTGTACCGCAATGTTTGACAGAAACCCGCTTAAAATGGATTTGTGAATGGCCGTATAAAGACGGCTAAATTCCGTATCCGCTAGGGTGTTTTCTCTTTTTCGCTGCCGGATTAATGCGTCCTTTTGAATTCGTCTCTCTTCGGCGGTATTGTTTTTTTCATCGAGACCGCACTCTTTGAGGACTTCAGAAAGCTGTGCATGGATATCACGCCATTCTCTCATCCGTTTAAAAGAGATAAAATGGGTTTTACAGAATTTTTTTACGCTCCCTGTTGTTTTTTCTGTTTTCAAGATCTGGTGATATTTTTTCCAGATGTTGAGCAGGGTGATAAAATCGGAAAAAGGGTCACGGAAAACGATTTGCGCCTGATCTGCTTCTTGGGCTTTTTCAGCGGGCCGTTCCCGTGGATCCTGAATACTCAACGCAGAAGCGATTACCGTAACCGGTTCGAGACACCCTTCGGACCGTGCTTCAAGGAGCATTCGAGACAATCTGGGGTCCACCGGCATCTTCGCCATGAGTTCACCCTTTTTTGTCAGGGAAAATCGCTGTTTCTTTTTTTTCTTTTGGTTTGATTTCGAAACGATGGCGCCGAGTTCGTAGAGAAGATCGAATCCGTCCTGGATGCTTTTTGAAGCCGGTTTGTCGATGAAAGGGAAATCCGATATATCGCCGAGTTCCAGCGAGATCATTCTCAGGATGACCTCGGCAAGGTTGGCTCTTAAGATTTCAGGTGAAGTAAAAAGCGGTCGATTTTCGAAGTCTTTCTCAGAATAAAGCCGAATGCATACGCCGTTTTCCACCCGGCCGCATCTACCCTTGCGCTGATCGGTGCTGCTTTTTGATATGGCGGTCACCGGGAGGGAAGTCGTTCTCGACCTTGGCGTATACCTGGATATTCGCGCAAGCCCCGTATCGATGACATATTTAATGCCGGGTATGGTTATTGAAGTTTCAGCGATGTTGGTGGCAACGATGATTTTTCTGCCCAAACCACGTCTGAAAACTCGAGACTGCTCAGAAGCTGCCAGCCTTCCAAACAAGGGTAAGACAAGGGCGTTTTTATAATTCTTTGATCTGATGAGTTCACAGGTTTCACGAATATCCTGTTCCGTGGGCATGAAAACAAGCATATCGCCGGCATCGGCCTTTTTAACCAGGCGATCAACTTCACGGACAGCCATGTCGATATGGGTCTGCTCGTCATTGTCTTCAAATTTTGAGTCCACGGGCAAATAGCGGACGTCAACAGGGTACATGCGGCCGGATACTTCGATCACCGGCGCATGATCAAAGGCTTTTGAAAATTTTTCGGTATCAATGGTTGCAGAGGTTATGACAACTTTAAGGTCTTTTCTTTGTTTTAAAAGTGTCTTTAATATGCCCAGGATAAAATCGATATTCAGGCTTCTCTCATGCGCCTCATCCACAATGATGGTGTCGTATTCGTTCAGATAGGGATCGCTTTGAGCTTCGGCCAGCAGGATACCATCTGTCATGATCTTGATAAAGGCATTGGGGCTCGTTTTATCTTTAAACCTGATCTTGTAGCCTATCGACCCGCCCAGCGTTTCTCCGAGTTCTTCGGCAATACGTCTTGAGACCGTCATTGCGGCAATTCTTCTGGGCTGGGTGCAGCCGATCTTTCCATCGACCCCGCGACCCGCGGCAAGGCAGAATTTCGGTATTTGTGTGGTCTTCCCGGAACCGGTTTCCCCGGATATGATGACGATCGGATGGTTTGAGATCGAATCTATGATTTCATCTTTTTTGGATAGGATGGGAAGGGCGTCGTTATAGATCGGTTTCGGCCGGTTTACTTTGCGCCACGATCTTTTTTTAATGGATCTTTGGAGCTTTTTCTCAAGGCGAATCAGCCTTTTGTTTATCTTTTCATTGGCCGGGGTTTTCGCTTTCGACCGTTTTATGCGCGTTATTTCCCGGCGGATGGTGTGCCTGTCTGCAATCAGAGCTTTTGGTAAAAGCGACTCGATTTTATTCAACATTTTATCAAAAACCTTGACAGCGCATCATGTGTGTTTCAATGCTTTTAGGAGTGCTGCTTTATGGAATTCGCCGGCCAGATGGACTGAACTTTTGCCGGAGATCGGATCCCAGGCTGAAGGATCTGCCACACAGAAATATTGCACTTCAAGGCCGATGCGCACAATTGCTTCTTCAACCGGAAGGTTCTTGACGCGCAGCGCAGCCTCACAGGTGGCGATGCATGGCGCCCCGCGTACCACCGTGATGCTTTCTATTCGACCGTCTGCGACCTTTACATCAAACTCCGGCATTCCAAACATTTTTCCATAATCACCCAGGCAGACCTGCCGGGACAGACCGCATCATGTGGGGGGCGTCAGGGCGCCCTTGACCCGCAATTTTTTCCCGGAAGCCACGACAGGAATCTTTCTATCACGACAAACCATAGCGAGATCATAGGAAAGATCCGGGTGTTTCAAATAATCCAGGACCAAATCTGCCTGAATGTCCCGGGGGATGTATTCCTTTGTGTCGTCGATAATCGTGGGAAGGGAATCATCGATGGATATAATTTCCAAGGCAAAACGGTTGTTACCGTATTGCCGGATACCTTCTATTTTTTTTTCACCACTGCCATTTTGCTGAAAAACTAAAATTTTTTGTCTTTTAGCAGCCGGCTTTTGTGATCGTGTTTTAGATTTAATGTTGTTTGTACAATCAAAATTTTTCATAATGTGTCCTTAATATCAAATACCCGATTCGAGCGCTTCGAGTTTTTTTTCAAATATGGCCTTTTGCTCTTCATAGCCGGTGGTGGATTGCTCAAGTTCATCAAAAAGGTTGTCGATGGCTGACCGGCAACTATGGATGGACCGGGAGAGCATACTTATCTTTTCGCCATTACCAGCCTGTGAGGCTGTCAGTAGACCCGCATTGAGTTCATCGAGCTGCTTTTCATGTTTTTCGATATTGTTTTCGATAGATAAAATACGTCGCTCAATGGGTTTGAGCGCCTTGGATCGTTCAGCAACAAACGCCGATCGTATACGTCTTTTTTCTTTCTTGGTCAATTTTACATCCGGTTCTTTGTTAGCGGCATTTTGGAGATAAGATTCCGAAGTCTCTGTTTCTTCCGCCCATCCATCTTTTTCCAGGAACTGCTGGTAACTCCCTTCGAACACCTGGATACTGTGGTTCTGAAATACGATCAGACGTTCGGCAAGGGCGTGTAAAAACATTTCGTTATGCGTGACCATTATCACAGTACCATCAAAACTGTCGATGGCGGCAAGCATCGCATCGCACGCTTCCATGTCAAGATGGTTGGTCGGTTCATCGAGAAGCAAAAGATTCACCGGTGTTACGAGAAGCTTGCCCAGGATCACCCTGCTTTTTTCTCCGCCGGAAAGAACACCGATTTTTTTTAAAGCAGCGTCGCTTTCAAACATCATTGCACCGCATATATTTCTGGCCTGCTGGCGGTCGACCTCCGGGTGCGAAAAAAGGATTTCTTCCTCGACGGTTTTTGATCCATCCAGATCTTTTACATGGGTCTGTTCAAAATAGCCTTGTTTGACAGAAGGGTTAAAAGCGATATCTCCCCCCTGAGGCTTGAGCACCCCTGACAAAAGCTTTAAAAGCGTTGTTTTGCCTTTACCGTTTTTTCCGATAACACAGATACGTTCCCGTGCTCTTGCCGAGAAATTAAAGTTTTTGATCAGCGGTTTTTGGGGGTCATATGAAAAGGAGACGTTTCGAATGTTCATCACATGCTTTTTAGGAAACGGAATGCTTTTAAAAGAAAAGTCGAGGGTCTTTAATCTTTCCAGCTTGTCTTTTTTTTCCATCTTGGATAGTGTCTTGATGCGCGACTGAACCAGATTCGCAAGCCTTGCCTTGGCCCTGAATCTGCTGATAAACAGCTTTATCTCCTTGCGCTGGCGTTCATCGTTGAGACGGGTTTTTTCGTAAACTTCTTCGTCCTGGGCGATTTGCGCATAATACTTTTCAGTATTTCCGGGCAGTTTTCTGATTTTTCGGCGATGGATGCCGAGGGTGTGTGTGGTAACTTTATCCATCAAGCTTCTGTCGTGGGTGATGAGCATCAACTCGCGTGGCCAGCGCTTCAGAAAGCGTTCAACCCAGCGAATGGAGGTGATGTCGAGATAATTGGTCGGCTCGTCTAAAAGCAGCAGATCAGGTTCAGAGACAAGCACTTTGGCAAGATTCAGGCGAACCTGAAATCCTCCTGAAAATTCTTCAGGATGTCGTTTTAAGTCCTCTTTGGAAAACCCGAGGCCCGCGAGTATCTCTTCCACTTTCCAGTGGTGGTCTTTTTCGTCTTCACGAAGCCCGGTCATTCCCTCTGCAAGTAACGTTTCTTTTGTGAACTCGAGCTCCTGGCGAACGTAACCGATACGGTAATACTTGGGCGTTGTGATTACCCCTGAATCCGGGGTTTCTTGTCCGATGATGAGTCTAAAAAGGGTTGTTTTCCCGTGTCCGTTTCGGCCGACGACACCAATTTTTTCTTTGGGATTCAGCTTAAAGCTCACACTGTCAAAGAGCACTTCACGATCATAGCTTTTTATCAAATTTTCAACGTTTATCATGTCTTACTGCTTGCCGTCTATCACCTTGCGAATCGTATCAGGAATTTCGTGTTTTAAATTTGAATTCCCCGCTGCTTGTTGGAGCGAGGCGGAAATCCCGCCAGAGGCGGATAAACCTTTCGCTTATTTGTCCGCCTCTGCTGTGTGGCGGATTAGATCCCGAAGGTTTACCTTCGGGAGTTTCATAAAATCGTTACACGATTTTATTACAGGTTTCGAAATAAAGGCCCTGATACCGGTGCTCATGGCCCTTTGTTCAATAACTGTTTTACTAAACCCGGTGGATAATGTTGTGTAATTTAATCATACCCCCCACCGGAAGTCAACTTCCAGTGATTTTGTATGGCCCGTCGTCAACGTCGGTCATTTTATCGTAGAATCTATAAGCCCATAATTTCTTGACAAAAAAAAGATTAAAACATAGTTTGTTCAAAAAAGAATTGCACTGTTTTGATGCGATTGGATACGGTCGATTTTTACTTCGAGCTTGTATCCGTATGATCGGGTCTGCACCGGCAAGATGTTGTTTTGAAACAGCGCATAGGAAGATTTGATGGCTGGAAAAATGGGTATATCAACGGGAAATTAAAATGGTAAAACGCTTGTTAAATTTAAAGATATTTTCTTATATCGGACTTTTGATCATTAAAATTATATCCTCAACCTACAAAGTCAGAATTGTGAATCCCGAGATTGAAAGAGACATTTTAAACAAAAGACAGGTCCCGATTTATGCATCATGGCATCAGAGATTCTTCCCGGGGATAACTTTTTTCGCAACGCGCAAGCCGATTTCAATCATGATAAGCCAGAGCAATGATGGAGAACTAATTTCCAAAATTGTGAGCGTTTTAGGATGGTATCCGGTGAGAGGGTCTTCATCAAAGGGAGGACGTGAAGCATTAAGGGAAATTCAAGAACTGGCTCGAGAAGGATACAAGATCGGTCACATTGTCGACGGTCCCAGGGGGCCCCATGGTGTCGTTAAACCCGGTCTGCTTCTCATTGCCCAGGCGTCAGGAATGCCGATTGCCCCCACCATTATCTCTGCTGAAAAAAAATGGGTGTTCAACAGTTGGGACAGGTTTATGATTCCCAAGCCTTTTTCCCGTATAATCATCCGGTTTGGGGATGAAATTCGCGTTTCGAAAAACCTGGAACAGTCGAATTTCGAAGAGAAACGGCTTGCCATTGAAAAAACACTAGAGGATCTGTATGTTGAAACGGATTCCATGTGGACAAATCCGGTGGAGATCCATCGAAGATTCAACACCTGATAAACCGGAAATCCGAAACACACAGCTCCAAATGTGAAACCATCCAGTATGGTTTAGGAAAATATATGGCGATGGACCATTTTCAACGAAATTCATTTGAATAAAACCTTCCAAAGCGTAATCAGATAAGACTTCCGTTGAATAAAAGGGTGCGAAACTGGACGAATAATAAGCTTAGATATCTGAGGGGTCGGGGAGTTTTTCTAAATAGTCGCTCCATGGATAATCTTTTTTTAAAACGCGTGAACTAGCGGCAACGGCTCGTAAAGAAAGAACAGAAATCAATCTTTGAAAAATCAATAG